>NZ_LDUI01000033.1:0-118395 GCF_001043555.1 Chromobacterium sp. LK1
GGGCTGCCCGAGGGCGGCCCTTCACCATTTTTTTAGATAAGGAATTGCAATGAATACCAACCTGAAACGCACCATCCGCCGCGACGAGCTGCGCAAAATGGTCCCGCTGGCTGACTCGACTATCTACGAGATGGAGCGCCGCGGAGAGTTCCCGAAGCGCTTCCCGCTTACCGCCCGCTGCGTGGTCTGGGATTATGACGAGGTGGCGGACTGGATTCAGGCGCGCAAAGAGGCCGTCAACGACGCAGAAAAGGTTCTCGGGCCGGATGTCCACCAGCGCAAGACACGGCCCACAAAGAAGGCCGCATGAGCCTACATCGTGGGCGGCAGGAGCGAAGGCTTGTATGGTTTTCCTGCGATCCAGCCGTCCACCATGCTTGCCCACTCCTGCAGCATATGCTGCCGCTGCACAGAGTATTCCGCCTTGTTGTACACCGCGCGCACGCCTTTCTGTTCGTGCGCCAGACACTTCTCGATCCAATCGCTATTGAATCCCGCCTCATGGAGGAGCGACGAGCCAGTCCGCCGCAGGTCGTGGACAGAAAATGGCTCGAGCGCCTGGCCCTGCGCCTGCGCCCGCTCCACCGTCACATCAATGACCCGGTTCAGGGTCGAATTCGACATTCCCTTATCCCCTTCATAGCGCGACGGCAGAATGAACTTCGAGCCGCCGGCGCACGTCTTGAGCGCCACCATGATGTCGAAGGCCTGCTGGGCCAGGTAGACGTTATGCGGCCGGCGCGCCTTCATCCTGCCCGCCGGGATGGTCCACACCGCATCTGTAAAATTCACCTCGTCCCAAGTCGCATTGAGCAGCTCGCTCTTGCGCACCATCGTGAGCAGTACCAGCTTGAGCGCCAGGCGGATAGTCGGCAGCGTGCTGACGTTCTCCAACTGTGCGAAGAAGATCTGGATCTCGTCCGGAGATAGTGCGCGATCCTTTGGCTTGAAGGTTGCGATCGACGACGCGCTGACGGTATCGGCCGGGTTCACAACTTTCTGCCCCTTCCCGATGGCCCAGCGGTAAATCTGCTGGACGATCTCGCGCGCGTGTACGGCCGTCGCCGGCGCGCCGCGCTCCTTTATCTTGTCGCACAGGTCGCGCAGGTCTTCGTCGCTGATCTCGCTGAGCTTACGATTCTTGAAGGTGGGCAAGATATCGCGGTTCAGGATGCTCTCGCGCATGGCCTTGGTGCTCTCGGCCATGGCGTAATCTTCCAGCCAAGCGACGGTAAACTCGCCGAAGGTCTTGGCGGCCCGTTCTTGCTTTTTGCCGCGCTGCTTTTCCTTGGCCGGCGACTTTCCGGCGGCGATGTCCTTCTTGGCCTCGATCAGGGCCTCGCGCGCGGCGGCCAGGGTGATGCCGGCCGGCCCATATCGGCCAATGGTCAGGGTTTCGCGACGGTTGTTCAGACGGTAGTCGTAACGGAATGTGATGGTGCCGGCAGGGGACACGGCTACATAGAGGCCGTCGCGGTCGGCGACCTTGTAAAGCTTGTCCTGTGGCTTGAGATTCTTCAGCTTGGTATCTGTCAGCACGGTTACCGTCTCCGGGGGCAGGTTTTTACCGTCATCGCCAGGGCTGGCGGTAAAACCGCTAAAAGCCGCGCCAGTGCTGAATATCAGCCTGATTTATACCGTCAGAATGCGCTTTGCGCTGTGACGGTATGGTGTTTTGAGTCGATGAAACGGATAGGGAATACCGTCAAGAATACCGGTAAAAAATTCCGTCTTCAATCGATAGTTGTCGAAAGCAGAAAAGAGAAAGCCCCGAGCTAATACCCGGGGCTGCTGATTTTTACGATAGCTGCTGAATGTCAGCGACTAATGCAATATTATTCCCACTCGATCGTGGCAGGCGGTTTGCCGGACACGTCGTACACTACGCGGTTGATGCCCTTGACCTCGTTGATGATGCGGTTGGATGCGCGGCCCAGCAGGCTGTACGGCAACTCCGCCCAGTGCGCGGTCATGAAGTCGCTGGTGACCACGGCGCGCAGCGCGACGACGTAGTCGTAAGTGCGGCCATCGCCCATCACGCCGACCGATTTCACCGGCAGGAACACGGCGAAGGCCTGGCTGGTCAGTTCGTACCAGTTCTTGCCGGTTTTCTCATCCACGGTGTTGCGCAGTTCTTCGATGAAGATGGCGTCGGCCTGGCGCAGCAGATCGGCGTATTCTTTCTTCACTTCGCCGAGGATGCGCACGCCCAGGCCCGGGCCCGGGAAGGGGTGGCGGTACACCATGTCGTGCGGCAGGCCGAGCGCGACGCCCAGCTGGCGCACTTCGTCCTTGAACAGCTCGCGCAGCGGTTCCAGCAGCTTGAGGTTCATGTCTTCCGGCAGGCCGCCCACATTGTGGTGGCTCTTGATGGTGTGGGCCTTCTTGGTCTTGGCGCCGGCGGATTCGATCACGTCCGGGTAGATGGTGCCCTGGGCCAGCCATTTGGCGTTGCTGAGCTTGCCGGATTCGCGGTCGAACACCTCGATGAATTCCGCGCCGATGATCTTGCGCTTCTTCTCCGGATCGCTCTCGCCGGCCAGCTTGCTCATGAAGTCGGCTTCCGCCTGCACGTGCACCACTTTCACGCCCAGGTTCTGCGCGAACATTTCCATCACCATCTTGCCTTCGTTCAGGCGCAGCAGGCCGTGATCTACGAAGACGCAGGTCAGTTGCGGGCCGATGGCGCGGTGGATCAGCGCTGCGGCCACCGAGGAGTCCACGCCGCCGGACAGGCCGAGGATGACTTCTTCGTCGCCCACTTGCTCGCGGATTTTCTTTACCGCTTCGTCGATGTAGTTGGGCATGGTCCAACTGGGCTTGCAGCCGGCCACGTGCAGCACGAAGCGGTGGATCATTTCGGTGCCGCGCTTGGTGTGGGTCACTTCCGGGTGGAACTGCACGCCGTAGAGGCCGCGGCTCTCGTCGGCCATCGCCGCGATCGGGCAGGACGGGGTCTCGGCGATCACGTTGAAACCCGGCGGCAGGCCGGTGACTTTGTCGCCGTGGCTCATCCAGACGTCGAGGAAGCCGTTGCCGGCGTCGTCCACCTGATCCTGCAGGCCTTCCAGCAGTTTGGAGTGGTGACGCGCCTTGATCTGGGCGTAGCCGAACTCGCGCTTGTCGCCGGCTTCCACTTTGCCGCCGAAGGTCTGGGCCATGAACTGCATGCCGTAGCAGATGCCCAGCACCGGAACGCCGAGCTCGAACAGCGCCGGATCGGCCTGGTAGTCGGATTCGTATACCGAGTTGGGGCCGCCGGAAAGAATGATGGCCTTGGGCGCGAACGCGCGGATCTCGTCCAGCGACATGTCAAAAGAATGAAGCTCACAGTAGACGTGAGCTTCGCGTACGCGGCGGGCAATCAGCTGGGTGACCTGAGAGCCGAAATCGAGAATGAGGATTTTGTCCATGCCTATCCTTCAGGAGATGTTGTCAGCCGTGTGGCCATGACGATTGAGATGTTGTGACGGGCGGCGAGCCGTGCGGCGGTGCGCGCCCGAATTCATTGTTCGATGTCCCGCGGCGGCAGCCGGCTGTGGCGGCGGCTGCGCTCCGGAATCTGCTCGCTGCGCGCCAGCAGCATCAGCAGGCCGGCGATGATCATGCCGAACGACAGCAGATGGCTTGGACGCAGGCCGGAATTGTCGTACAGATAGATGGCGGCGCCGGCGTAGATCAGCAGCGGGCTGGTGATCAAGGTGGACTTGTTGAAGCCGTCGACGATGAACAGCAGAACGCCGGCGGCGGCCAGCAGCAGCGCGAGCAGGGTGGAGGTATTGGGCAGCAGCGAGGTGCTCTTCAGGAACCAGACCGATCCCAGGCAGATCAGCACGATGGGCAGGGCGGCGCTGCGGTTCATCAGGCGGCTCCGCGCTGGTTCTTCATGAAGCGCTGCTTCTCGCGCTGCCATTCGCGGTCCTTCTCGGTGTCGCGCTTGTCGTGCAGCTTCTTGCCCTTGGCCAGCCCCACTTCCGCCTTGACGTTGCCGCGGGTGTAGTGCAGGTCCAGCGCCATCATGGTGTAGCCGGCGCGTTCAACCTTGCCGATGAAGCGATTGATCTGCTCTTGCGACAGCAGCAGCTTGCGCGGGCGCACCGGGTCGGCCTTGACGTGGGTGGAGGCGGATTGCAGCGGCGTGATATGGCAGCCGATCAGCCAGAACGCGCCGTTTTTCCAGTCCACGTAGCTTTCCTTCAGCTGGACGCGGCCGGCGCGTATGGCCTTGACTTCCCAACCTTCCAGCACGAGCCCGGCTTCGAGCTTTTCCTCGATGAAGTAGTCGTGGAAGGCTTTGCGGTTCTGGATGATGCTCATGTCGGCTATCGGAGTATCTTTGGGGTGAATCCTCCATTGTACCAGAAGCCGGCCGCTTGCCAAAGCCATGAAAATACAGCGCTTTGGCGCGTGCGGGCGGACGCGGGCGGGTGGGCCGCGCCGGATTTTGCTAAACTTGCGATTTTACCGGTGCCGACGATTTCCCCCGCCGCGGCGCGGGATGGGCGCAGACGATAAGCGAGCGATGGATGCAGGTGGTTGAGAAAAGCGTGCTGGTGGCGCACACGCCGGCGCAGATGTTTGCGCTGGTTGACGATATTGAACATTACAGCCGGTTCCTGCCCTGGTGCGGCAAGACCGAAGTGCTGTCACGGGAGGGCGACCAGGTGGTGGCCAGCCTGCACATCGATTACCTGAAGGTGAAGCAGCATTTCACCACCCGCAACACCAATCAGCCGGGTGAGTCCATTCTGATGGAACTGGTGGACGGTCCGTTCGAGCAGCTGGAAGGGCGCTGGCACTTCAAGCCCCTGGGCGAGATCGGCTGCAAGGTGGAGTTTCGCCTCAGCTATCAGTTTTCCAGCAAGATACTGGAAATGGTCATCGGGCCGGTGTTCGGTCATATTTCCGGCACCCTGGTGGATGCCTTCATCAAGGAGGCCGACAAGGTTTATGGCGATGACTGAGACGGTGCAGGTGCAGGTGGAGGTGGCGCTGGCCTTGCCCGAGCGTCAGGAACTGGTGGTCTTGCAGGTGGCGGCGGGGACGACCGCGCGTCAGGCGGTGGAGCTGTCCGGCTTGCTGGCGCGCTGCCCGCAATTGGAGCCGGATAGCCTGAAGCTGGGCATCTTCGGCAAGGCGGTCAAGGATGATGCGGCGCTGCGCGAGCATGATAGGGTGGAAATCTACCGGCCCTTGATCGCCGACCCCAAGACGGTGCGGCGCCAGCGCGCCGAGGCCGGCAAGAGGATGAAAAAAGGCGGCGGTAACTAGCCGCCGCCGAGAGGAAGTCGAAGCGTCGCTCAGGGCTTATAACTGCGGCGCCATCAGCGACGGCGGTTGTTCCTCCGCGGAGTGCACCCGGTTCTTGCCGTTGAGCTTGGCCTGGTACATCGCTTGGTCGGCGCGTTCCAGCACATCGGCTTCTTGCTCGCCCAGATGCCATTTGGCGACACCGGCGCTGAAGGTGATCAGCAAGCGATCGTTGTTGGCCAGGAAAAAGGTCTTGGTCAGTTCACGCTGCAGCCGCTGCACGGTGGAGACGGCCTCGTCTTCCGGGGTGTCCGGCATCAGGATCACGAATTCCTCGCCGCCGAAACGAGCGACGATGTCGGCTGGACGCAGGCTGTGCTTGATGGTGTCCACCAGGTATTTCAAGGCGTCGTCGCCGGCCAGGTGGCCGTATTTGTCGTTCAGCTGCTTGAAGTTGTCGACATCCAGCAGCGCTAGGCTCAGCGGCGCGCCGGTGCGTTCGGCGCGGCTGATTTCGCGCTGGAAGTGCTCGGCCAGACCGCGGCGGTTGAAAGCGCCGGTCAACTGGTCTTCGCGCACTTTGGCGCTGGCGGCTTCCAGCGCGCCCTCCAGTTCGGCGATCCTCTGCTCGGCGGCTTCCACCTGTTCCTTGGCGGACAGCAGTTCGTCGCGGGAGCGGGTCAGGTCCAGCTGCATCAGCGAGGTGTCTTCCATCAGCAGGCCGATGATGCTGCCCAGTTCTTCCACATTCTGCGATTGCTTGATGCGGTCGCTGTGATCCTTGATCTTGTTCTGGAAGTCGTCGGTGCTGTCGGTCATCATCGCCAGCCGCGAGATGAAGCGGTCCAGCAGCGAGCGCAAGGAACTGGCGGCCTCGTCCAGCGAGGTTTTCAGCTGGCCTTGCTTGCGGATCACGTCCTTGAGGCTGGACTCCATCTGGTAGACCTGCTGCATGGACAAGGGCTCATGGCTGAGGATGTCCTGCAGAGTGTTCACCTGTCCTACCAGATAAGTGTCCGATTGATTGAGTTCGGCGATGTTTTCCAGTAGCAGGCGCAGCAGATTGGTCATCGCCGATACCAGGCGGTTGTCCTGTTGCGACTGCAGTTCCAGCTTGATCATGAAGGCGCGCAGCTTGGGCATGTAAGCGTTGAGCGTGGCGTCGTCGGCAACCTGGTTCAGTTCATTCAGCAGCGTTTCCAGCGCGTCCACCAGCTCTGGGTAGCTGGTCAGTCGCGGCTCCAGGCCGTGCTTGAGGGCGAAGGCCAGCGTGCGCTGCCAGGCCAGCCAGCTGTCGCCCAGGTTTTCCTCATTGTCTCCGCTTGCGGTCGGCGCGGCGGCTTCGGCCGCGGTGTTGGCGGGGGCACCGGGCGGGGCGGACTGGGTCCAGTTCTGGATCAGCGTGGCCAGCTTCTGGTTCAATTCGTCGGGCTGATTGCCGTAGTTGATCAGCACCCGCTCCAGCGTGGATTGCTTGTGGTGCTGCGGCATATTGGGCAGCCGCAAATCCCAGTTGCGGATCAGGTTCTGGATCAGGGTGCCCCAGCTGTGCTGCTGCTGGTTGGTGTTGAGGGTGGAGCGCAGGAAGTCGATGATCAGCTGCGGCGCTTGTTCCCAGCGGTTTTCATCGAATACCTGTTTGAGACGGGTCAGCGTGACCTTGGCCTGCACGCTGTCCTGAGGCAGGGTTTCCAGCGCGCGCAACAGCAGCACGGCGAGCTTGTTGTCGCGGTCGACTGGTGTTTGGGTCAGCTCATGATAGACCCGCTCGAAGTTTTCCGGCGTAGGCAACAGCTTGCGCACTGTCAGCTGTTTGAGCGTTTCACGTGCGACTTCGATGGGGTTTTGTGTTGTCATTGCCCAAACCTTGGACTTTTTTAGACCGGACGTCATTCTTGTTGTCTGTTCAGCTCTACTCGTGCGGGTCCGGGCTGATGTTTAGCGTGGCGTTGGCTTCACCGGATCCAGCAATTGGAAAAATACTTCACCATTCCGAATCATGCCAAGTTCATTGCGGGCCCTCTCCTCGATGGCATCGGTCCCCTGTTTTAAGTCGCGCACTTCCGCGTCCAGCGCGGCGTTGCGGGCCACCAGCTTTTGCGTGGTCGCCCGCTGTTCCTGTAGTTGCTTGTCCAGCTGCCAGACTCTGAGCCAGCTTCCTTTGCCAAACCACAACGGCCATTGAAGGGCCAGTATTACTGTCACCAGAGTCAGGGTCAGCCAGCGCATAGTTTACTTCAGGTGGTAAAAGGCGGCTTTGCCCGGGTAGTAGGCGGCGTCGCCCAGCTCTTCCTCGATGCGCAGCAGCTGATTGTATTTCGCCATGCGGTCGGAACGGGATAGCGAGCCGGTCTTGATCTGCATGCAGTTGGTGGCAACGGCCAGATCCGCGATGGTGCTGTCTTCTGTTTCGCCGGAGCGATGGCTCATAACGCTGGTATAGCGGGAACGCTTGGCGAGATCAACCGCTTTCAGCGTTTCCGACAAGGTGCCGATCTGGTTGACCTTGACCAGCAGCGAGTTGGCCAGGCCGCCTTCGATGCCCTTGGCCAGGATCTTGGGGTTGGTCACGAACAGGTCGTCGCCGACGATCTGCACGCGGGAGCCCAGGCGTTCGGTCAGCAGTTTCCAGCCGTCCCAGTCGTGCTCGCTCATGCCGTCCTCGATCGAGAGGATGGGGTAGTTGTTGACCAGGGTTTCCAGGTAGTCGGTGAACTGTTCGGAGCTCAGCTGCAGGCCTTCTGCGGTCAGGTGGTACTTGCCGTCCTTGTAGAACTCGGAGGAGGCGCAGTCCAGCGCCAGCATCACGTCCTGGCCGGCCACGTAGCCGGCGGCGTCAACGGCTTCCAGGATCAGCTTGATCGCGTCTTCATGGCTGCTCAGATTGGGCGCGAAGCCGCCTTCATCGCCGACGGTGGTGGCATAGCCTTTCTGGTCGCAGATCTTCTTCAGGCTGTGGAAGATTTCCGCACCGCAGCGCAGTGCTTCGCGGAAGGTTTGCGCGCCCACCGGCATGATCATGAACTCCTGGATGTCCAGGGTGTTGTTGGCGTGAGCGCCGCCGTTGATCACATTCATCATCGGTACCGGCAGGGCCATCGGGCCAGCGCCGCCCAGGTAACGGTACAGCGGCAGGCCGGCGTCTTCGGCTGCGGCGCGGGCCACGGCCATGGACACGGCCAACAGCGCGTTGGCGCCGAGGCGGGATTTGGTTTCGGTGCCGTCCAGTTCGATCAGGGTCTTGTCGATGAAGGCCTGGTCACTGGCGTCGAGGCCGATGATGGCTTCGCAGATTTCGGTGTTGATGTTTTCCACCGCCTTCAACACGCCCTTGCCCAGGTAACGGCTCTTGTCGCCGTCGCGCAGTTCCAGCGCTTCCTTTTCGCCGGTGGAGGCGCCGCTGGGCACCGCCGCGCGGCCCATCACGCCGGATTCCAGCAATACGTCCGCTTCCACGGTCGGATTGCCGCGCGAATCCAGAATCTCACGAGCTACCACATCGATGATCGAACTCATTTACATTTCCTTCAAAGGCTGGTTGTGTTCGGGCGGAGGGCGCGCAACCGGCCTTGGCCGGTTGCGATCTGCGCCTGCCGTTTACAGGGAGTGTTCCGGCCAGGGATTCTGCTTGACCAGCGCGTCCAGCGACTTGAGCGTGGTCAGCAATTCCTTCATGCGCGGCAGCGGCCAGGCGTTGGGGCCATCGGACATCGCGCAGGCGGGATCGGGGTGGGTTTCCATGAAGATGCCGGCGATGCCGGCCGCCACCGCGGCGCGCGCCAGCACCGGCACGAACTCGCGCTGGCCGCCGGACGAAGTGCCCTGGCCGCCGGGCAGCTGCACCGAGTGAGTGGCGTCGTAGACCACCGGGCACTGGGTGTCGCGCATGATCATCAGCGAGCGCATGTCGGATACCAGGTTGTTGTAGCCGAAGGACACGCCGCGTTCGCAGGACATGAAGCTGTCTTCCTCGAGATTGGCTTCGCGCGCGGCGGCGCGGGCCTTGTCGATGACGTTCTTCATGTCGCCCGGGGCCAGGAACTGCCCCTTCTTGATGTTGACCGGCTTGCCGCATTGAGCGACGGCGCGGATGAAGTCGGTCTGACGACACAGGAAGGCCGGGGTCTGCAACACGTCGACCACGCTGGCGACTTGCACGATCTCGTTCTCATTGTGCACATCGGTCAGCACCGGCACGCCGATCTGGCGCTTCACTTCCGAGAGGATGCGCAGGCCTTCATCGATGCCGAAGCCGCGGAAGGAGCCGCCGGACGAGCGGTTGGCCTTGTCGTAGCTCGATTTGTAGATGAAGTTGATGCCCAGCTCGGCGGTGATTTCCTTGAGCTGGCCGGCGGTGTCCAGCGCCATCTGCTCGCTTTCGATCACGCAGGGACCTGCGATCAGGAACAGCGGATGATTGAGGCCGACTTCGAATCCGCACAGTTTCATGCTTTAGATCCTTGCTTGTCCGCTTGATATTGCAGCGCCGCTTTCACGTAGGAGATGAACAGCGGGTGGCCGTCGCGCGGAGTCGAGGTGAATTCCGGGTGGAACTGGCAGGCGAAGAACCAGCGGTGATTGGCCAGCTCAATGGTTTCCACCAGTTTCTCGTGGCCGGCGGAGCGGCCGCTGATGGTCAGGCCAGCCTGTTCCAGACGCTGGATGTAGTAGTTGTTGACTTCGTAGCGGTGACGATGGCGTTCCACGATTTCATGGTTACCGTAGATCTTGGCCGCCAGGGACTCCGGAACGAGATCGCATTGCTGGCCGCCCAGGCGCATGGTGCCGCCCAGATTGGAGTTCTCGTCGCGCTTTTCCACCTTGCCGTCGTGGTTGACCCATTCGTCGATCAGGGCCACCACCGGGAAATCGGTGTCGAGGTCGAATTCGGTGGAGTTGGCGCCGGCCATGCCGGCCACGTCGCGCGCGTACTCGATCAGCGCGATCTGCATGCCCAGGCAGATGCCCATATAGGGGATGTTGTTCTCACGGGCGAACTTCACCGCCTTGATCTTGCCTTCCACGCCGCGCTTGCCGAAGCCGCCCGGCACCAGGATGGCGTCCATGTCCTTCAGCGAATCGGCGCCGTCGCGCTCGATTTCCTCGGAGTCGACATAGATGATGTTGACGTTGGTGCGGGTGTGGATGCCAGCGTGCTTCAGCGCCTCGGTCAGCGACTTGTAGGATTCGGTCAGGTCGACGTACTTGCCCACCATCGCGATATTGATGCTGTGGTCCGGGTGCTCGATCGCGTCGATGATGCGGCCCCATACCGACAGATCCGCCTTGGGCAGATCCAGCTGCAGCTGCTCGGCGATGATGTCGTCAATGCCTTGGCCGTGAAGCATGGCCGGCACTTTGTAGATGGAGTCCGAATCGTAACAGCCGATGACCGCGTTTTCCTCAACGTTGCAGAACAGCGCGATCTTGCGTTTTTCGTCTTCCGGCAGTTCGCGGTCCATCCGGCACAGCAGCACATCCGGCTGAATGCCGATCTCGCGCAGCTCTTTCACCGAGTGCTGGGTGGGCTTGGTCTTGATCTCGCCGGCGGTGGCGATGTAGGGCACGTAGGACAGGTGCACATACAGGGTGTTCTTGCGGCCCAGGTTGGAGCGCATCTGGCGGATGGCTTCCAGGAAGGGCAGCGATTCGATATCGCCGACGGTGCCGCCGATTTCAACGATGGCGACATCGGCATCGGCCGCGCCTTCGTGCATCTTCAGCTTGATTTCGTCGGTGATGTGCGGGATCACCTGCACGGTGCCGCCGAGGTAGTCGCCGCGACGTTCCTTGGTGATGACCGATTCGTAAACCTGACCGGTGGTGAAGTTGTTGCTTTTCTTCATCTTCGCGTGGATGAAGCGCTCGTAGTGACCCAGGTCGAGGTCGGTTTCCGCGCCGTCTTCGGTGACGAACACCTCGCCGTGCTGGAACGGGCTCATGGTGCCCGGGTCGACGTTGATATAGGGGTCGAGCTTCAGCATGGTGACTTTCAGCCCGCGAGATTCAAGGATGGCGGCGATGGACGCAGCGGCAATGCCCTTACCCAGGGAGGACACCACACCGCCGGTTACGAAGATGTACTTGGTCATGAGATTACGGCTCTATGGGAATCCGGGATTCTACCCTGAAATCGTTGCGATTTGAATCGCTTCGAACCATGTTGTTGCATGTCGCGCCTAGGTGGCGACAGGAGCGGCGCGGACGGCCTTATCCTTGGTCGCAAGAAATGCTCGCATCCCTGTCGCAAATGCGGTACAATTGCCGCCGACTGTTTCATCCACGATCGCACCCTAAGCAGTAGGCGGGTGCGTTTTCTGCTTGAGTGTCTGGCTTTGTCTATGATATAAAGCCAGCTTTTACCGGTTTTGGGAGTGTTTAACATGGCGCGTGTTTGCAAAGTCACCGGCAAGCGTCCGATGACCGGGAACAATGTTTCCCACGCCAACAATAAGACTAAACGTCGTTTCCTGCCCAACCTGCAATATCGCAAGTTCTGGGTTGAGAGCGAAAACCGCTGGGTGCGTCTGCGCGTATCCAACGCGGCACTGCGTACCATCGACAAAGTTGGCATCGATGTAGTGCTGGCTGATCTGCGCGCTCGCGGCGAGATCTGATTGCGGTCAACCAGAGAAAGCTACTGAGGTAATAACATGCGCGATAAAATCAAGCTAGAGTCCACTGCTGGCACCGGCCACTTCTACACCACGACGAAAAACAAGCGTACGATGCCGGAAAAAATGGAGATCAAGAAATTTGATCCCGTTGCTCGCAAGCACGTTCTGTACAAAGAAACCAAGCTGAAATAAGCCGGTTTCCGCGGGAACGCAAAGAAGAGCCCTTCTCTGGTGCACGGAGAAGGGTTTTTTTATGGGCCGGTTTCTAGCCAGGTATCAAAAAACCCCGTCAGGTATGTGCCTGGCGGGGTTTTTTGCGCGGTTGAGAGCCGCTAATAACACCTCGCAGAGAACCTGAGCCAAGGCGCGCCGACGCAGGTAGTACAGGTGGTGCGACAAGGAGGCGCAACGCGGGGTCAGGGGTTTTGTTGGCGGGTCTAAAGCTGAGCTTGGGCTGTGTTTGTGTTCTTGCGCTAGCGATGCTCAAGACTGATCCCGGAGGCGGGCGAAGGTATTGCGGGCGAACACCAGATCCTGCCAGGCTTTGAGCTTGTCGGGTTGGTTGCGCAGCAGATAGGCGGGATGGTAGCTGACGATTAGCGGGATATCCTGATAGCTGTGCAGCTTGCCGCGCAACTGGCCTATGCTTTTTTCCGTCTGAAGCAGGGTTTGGGCGGCGAAACGGCCCAGCGCGAGGATCAGCGTGGGCTGGATGTGGCGGATCTGCTGGATCAGGTAGTTCTGGCAGGAGGCGATTTCATCGCCGCTGGGGTTGCGGTTGCCCGGCGGGCGGCATTTGAGCACATTGGCGATGTACACGTCCTGGTCACGGTCCAGGCCAGTGGCGCTCAGCATATTGTCCAGCAGCTGCCCGGCGCGGCCGACAAAGGGTAGGCCTTGTTTATCCTCTTGCTCGCCTGGCGCTTCGCCTATCAGCAGCCAGCGCGCCTGCTTGTTGCCGCGGCCGAACACGGTTTGGGTGCGGGTCTGGCACAGCCGGCAGTCGCGGCAGTCGCGCACGGCGCGCTCCAAGGCATCCCATTCCAGCAAGGGTGCCGCGGTGTCCGCAACCATGGCCGGCACGGCAGCCGGAGCGGCGACGGGTGTAGGCGCAGGCGTTGCCGCTTCGGCAGGGCTGGGCGCGGGCTGTGGCGGAGTGCTTGCTGGAGCGGGAGTGGCCAGGATGGGGGCGATGACGGCTGGGGCCGGCTCGGCGTTTGTGGTTTCCGCTGACTCTGCTTGACACAGGCTGCGCTGCAGCGCGGCCGGGTGTTGTTCGAACCAGCCCGGGCGGCCTTCCCAGCCGGGGCCCAGGCCGATCAGGCGTTGGATCTGCGCCGAGCGATTCATAATCCGGTCTCCATCAGGATGGCGTCCTCGCGGCCGTGGGCGCAGGGATAGTAGTTCTTGCGCAGGCCACTCTCGACAAAACCCTGGCGCTGATACAGATGTCGCGCGACGGCATTGCCGGCTCGTACTTCGAGAAACAGACGTCGCGCGCCAGCGGCGGCCAGGCTGGCGCTCAGTTCTCGCAGCAGTCGGCCGCCCAGCCCCTGGCCCTGCCATTGCGGGTCGATCACGATATTGAGTAGTTCCGCCTCGTCCAGCACGCTCTGGGTGACGGCGAAGCCCTGCAGCTGTTCCGCGGCGAACAAGCCGTGGAATTGGTGGCCGCAGCGCAGCGAGTCCTGGTATTGCGCCGCGGACCAGCCATGGGCGTGGGCGCGGCTTTCCAGTTCTGCCAGCTGGATGGCGTCGGTTGGGATGAAAATGCGATAGCCTTCGCTCATTTCTGCCGAGCCAGTTGCTGTTCTTGCGAGGTCAGCGCGACTTTATTGCGCACATAGAGCAATTCGGCCTCGCGCGCGGGCAGCAGCGGATAGCGACCGCTACGCGCCAGCGGGAAATAGGCGAGGGCATTGGGCAGCAATTCGGCGCGGACGATGGCTGCGCCGGCATTTTCCAGTAGCGCGGGATAGCGTTCGAAGCCGTCGCCGGCCGCGATCGAAACATCCTGCGGCCAGCTCAGCGCTTCAGGCGCGGCGACACTGATCGGACCCAGCCGTTCGGGCGCTCCAGCGTCCGTGACGCGGTAACAAGCGCTGTAGACCTGCTGCATCCTGGCGTCCAGGCAGACCAGCACCGTGCCGGCGCCGGCTTGCTGGGCGATATTGTCCAGCGTTGGAATGCAGATCACCGGGAGGCCGGCGGAGAAGGCCAGTCCTTGCGCTAGACCGCAGGCGATGCGCAGACCGGTGAAGGAGCCCGGGCCTTGGCCGAAGGCGATGGCGTCCAGTTGCTCCAGGCTGATCTCGGCTTGCTGCAGCAGGCGCGCCAGTTCCGGCAGCGCGCGCTCGGCGTGTTTCTGCTCGACTTTCTCGTGAAAGGAGAAGGTGCGCTCGCCGTTGTCTACGGCCAGGGATAGATACGAGGTGGAACAATCAATGGCAAGCAATTTCATCGGGGAATTCGGTCTCAAGCTTTAAGGCTGCGGGCTGCAAGACTGCGAATTATAAGCCGAGTTCTTCCACCCAGGCGAGCGCGGAGACATGGGCTTGATTGAATTGCTCGCTGTTGAGCTTGAGCTGGGCGCACAATTCGGGCACGCCGCTGAGCTGCCCGTGCTCGCAGGCCTTGACCAGCTTGAGGAAGCTGCTCATCGTGCCTTTTTCGTGCAGCAGCGCCTCGGTGATGGGGTCCGGCAGTTGCAGGTGTTCGAGGATATTGTCCATCGGCATGTCGAACAGCACGTCCAGCAGGCTGAACATGCCGATGATGAACAGATTGTCGCAGGTGTCGTGGCGTTCGCCGTGGGCCTTGCCCAGCAGTTCCATGAAGCGACCGCGGGTGACGGCGGTTTTTTGCAGCGCCGGCGGCGCATGGCCTTCGTCCGAGGCGGTGACCAGCAGCAGGGTCAGCCAGCGGTACAGCTTCTGGTAGCCCAGCACGGTGACGGCGTGGGAGAAGGAACTGATGCTGGTATTCAGACCTGCCGCGGCCGAATTGACGTAGCGCAGCAGCTTGTAGGACAGCGCCAGATCGCGCTTGAGCACTTGTTCGACATCGCGGATGTCGGCGTCCATGCGCAAGAGATTGAGCAGTTCCAGCGTGTTGCGGAAGGAGGGGTGGATGACCTTGGCGGACAGGGTTTCCGGCTGGGCGAAATAGAAGCCCTGGAAGCCGTCCATGCCCAATTCCTTGCATAGATGAAACTGAGCGTGGGTTTCCACGCGCTCGGCGATGCGTATCACCGGGTAGCTGCGCAGCCGCGACGCCAGCATCTGGAAGCGGTTGGTGTCGTGGTGCTGGATGTCCAGCTTGACGTAGTTGGCCAGTTCCAGGAAGGCTGCGGCCGGCGACTCGAAGCTGAAGTCGTCCAGCGAAATGCCGAAGCCCAGCGAGCGCAGATGGCGCGCGCGCGACAGCAGCTCATTGGAGGGCACGATGCGCGGCGAGATGTCGAGAATGACGCGGCGCGGCGGCAGCAGTTCAAGGAACTCGCTGCTAAGCATGGCTTCGCCGATATTGATGAAGGCCAGCTTGCTGCCGATCAGCCAACTGGTGCCCATATTGTTGAGCGTGTTGACCAGCACCTGGGTGTCGGCTTGCAATTCAGTATGCTTGCCGACGCCGGAGGCCTCGCCGCTGGGACGAAAAAGCAGCTCATAGCCTATGAGCTGCTGGTTGCGGTTGAGAACGGCCTGCCTGCCTATAAAGGCGCTAGTCGAGGTCATTGTCCCGGTATGCCTCTGTTCAGGTGGCGATCAAGTCCGCGGAACGAGTGACGCTGTTGCTGGTTTCGCTGGAGGAGAGCAGGTCTTCCATGTCCAGTACCAGCACGACGGAGCCATCGCCGGACAAGGTGGCGCCAGCCACGCCTTTCGGGCGGATGTTCTGCAGCGGTTTGATCACCACGTCGTCGCGGCCGACGAAGGAGTCGATCGCCAGGATGAAGGATTTTTCCGCCGACTGCATCAGTACGCCGAAATAAGGCTTTTGCGTCGGTTCCCAACCCAGCAGGCCGGCCAGGGTCTTCAGCGGCAGGATTTCGTCGCGCACCACGATGGTGGGCTTGCCGGAGACTTCCTGAATCGCGTTCGGGTCTATGGTGATGATTTCGCGCACCATCGCCAGCGGCACGGCGAACGGCTGGTTGCAGGCCCGCACCACCAGTACCGGCAGGATGGCCAGCGTCAGCGGCAGCGAGATGCTGATGCGGGTGCCTTCGCCCGGCACCGAGTTGATGTCGATGCGGCCGTTCAGCTTCTGGATATTGGTGCGCACCACGTCCATGCCCACGCCGCGGCCGGATACGCTGGAAATCTGGTCCTTGGTGGAGAAGCCGGGCAGGAAGATCAGCTGCAGGCACTGTTTTTCATCCAGGGAGTTGGCGCTCTCCTGGTCGATCAGGCCTTTTTCGATCGCCTTGCGGCGCAGCGCGTCGGCGTTCATGCCCTTGCCGTCGTCGGTGATCTCGATCAGGATATGATCGCCCACCTGTTCTGCGGTCAGCTGCACCAGCGCCTGCGGCTTCTTGCCGGCGGCGATGCGCTCTTCCGGCTGCTCGATGCCGTGGTCGACGGCATTGCGCACCAAGTGGACCAGTGGATCGTTCAAATCCTCGATCATGGTCTTGTCCAGCTCGGTTTCTTCGCCGGACAGCACCAGTTCGACTTCCTTGCCTAGCTGACGCGCGAGGTCGCGCGCCAAGCGCGGGTATTTCTGGAACAGGCGGCCAATCGGCTGCATGCGGGTTTTCATCACCGCGTTCTGCAGATCGCCGACCAGCAAGTCCAATTGGCTGATTGCCTCGTCCAGCGAGCGCAGGGTATTGGTGTCGCGGTTGCCTTGCAGGATCTCGGTGCGCAGCGTGGTCAGCCGGTTCTTGGTCAGGCCGATTTCGCCGGACAGGTTCAGTACCATGTCCAGGCGCACGGTATCGATGCGGATGGTGTTTTCCTGCGGGCCGCTGCTGCTGGGCGCATTGGTCGCCGGTTTGCTCGGCGCCGGCTTGGGCGGCGCTTTTGGCGCGGGCGCAGCGGCAACCGGCGCAGGGGCCGGAGCAGCTGGGGCCGGCGCGGGAGCCGGGGCTGTGGCTTGCGGCGCTGCGGCGGGAGTGCCCGCGGCGGCGCCGGGGGCTACTGCTTGGTAGAGCTGATTCCAGTCCGGGCCTTGGCCGTTGCCGGCGGCGGGCGCTGCTGCCGGCGGGGCCGGCGGCGGCGCGGCTGGTGCGGGGGCGACCGGGGCGGCGGCTTCCGCCGGCGCGTCGCCGGGCAAGGCTTCGCCGGCCAGCGCGGCGTCCAGCGCCGCCAGCACGCGCGGATCGGCGTCGCTGGGCATCAGGCCCTGGCCCATGGTGCCGAACATGTCGCGCACGATGCCGGTGGCGTCCAGAATCACGTCCATGATGCCGGCGGTGATGTGCAACTCGCCGTTACGCAGCTTGTCGAACAGGTTTTCGGTGCGGTGGCACAAATTGACCATCGGGCCGACGTTGAGAAAGCCCGCGCCGCCCTTGATGGTGTGGAAGCCCCGGAAAATATCGTTCAGCAGCGCTTTGTCTTCCGGACGCTTTTCCAGTTCCACCAGTTTATTGTCTACATCGGAGAGAAGGTCCGTAGACTCCATCAGGAAGTCTTGCAGCAGCTCTTCCATGCCGGCAAATTCGCTCATTTTCCACCCCCGCCACGCCTTGCTCGCGTGCCTAGTTCTGCGTGTTGTTCGTTAGAAGCCCAGGCTTTCCAGCAGGTCGTCGACCTGTTGCTGGCTGTTGACCACGTCGGTGCGGCCTTCCGGATTGATGACCGGGCCGTTCAACAGATTGCTGCCCATGCCCAGTTCTTCTTTTTTCGCCTCGGGCGAAAACTCGATCAGGAAGTTGACCAGCTCGCTTTCCAACAGCTTGACCATGCCCATCATCTTCTTGATGACCTGGCCGGTCAGATCCTGAAAGTCCTGGGCCATGACGATTTCCAGCAACTGGGTGCTGGTCGCCTGGGTCTGGGCCGGCACTTCATTTAAGTAGCCGCGCGTGTCGGCCGCAAGTTGTTGGAACTCTTCCACGGTCAGCAGGTTGGCGTACAGCCGTTCCCAGCGTGAGGACAGCTCCAGCGCCTTGCTTTCCAACTGGTCCTGATAGGGCTTGGCCAGATCGGTGGCGTTGAGCACGCGTTCGGCCGAATTTTCCGTCAGGGTGGCGATATAGGTCAGCCTGTCCTTGGCGTCCGGAATCGCATCGGCCATTTTTTCCAGGGATTTGTCGTAGCCTAAATCGCGTAGCGCATCATGCATTTTGCGGGTTAACTGACCAATTTGTTCGTACATCGAGGTAGGACCGCCGGCAGCGCCGGTTGCTTGAGCGGCGGCGACGGCTTCGGGCGCAGCGGCGGGCGGCGGCTCGGCCTCGCTTTGCTGTGTCGCGATGCTGTCGAACAGCGCTTCAAGCTCCGGGTTGTCCCCGCTTTCCAGGATGTGATTGGACACGATAAATCCTCCTCAATACTGACGCAGACCGTTTTTTTTCGGCACTCAGGCTGGTTTATTCAGGTTTTGGAAGATCTTGTTCATTTTTTCTTCCATGGTGGCGGCAGTGAAAGGCTTCACGATATAACCGCTGGCTCCGGCCATGGCCGCTTCGATGATGTTTTCGCGCTTGGCTTCCGCGGTGATCATCATGAAGGGCAGGTGCTTGAGCTGGGCGTCGGCGCGAACCGCTTTGAGCAGCTCGATGCCGGTCATATTGGGCATGTTCCAGTCCGAGACGATGAAGTCGAAGTGCTGGGTCTTCAGCTTGTGCAACGCCACCATGCCGTCCTCGGCTTCGTCGACGTTGGTGAACCCCAGTTCCTTCAAAAGATTGCGCACGATTCTCCGCATGGTGGAGAAGTCGTCTACGACTAGGAAGCGAATATTCTTGTCTGCCATTGAGGTGTGTCCTGATTTATCTGAATTCCATCGAGCCGCATATTGTAGCGACTACCTCTGCAGGAATGGAATCAAAGTTTCGGCCAACACGCCTGGGTCGAACTTGGCGACATAGGCATCCACCCCGACGCTGGAACCCATCGCCCGGTTGGCGTTGGACGACAGCGACGAGTGCATTACGACCGGAATGCCGCGGAAGCGCTGATCGGATTTGATCAGCTTGGTCAGCACGTAGCCGTCCATTTCCGGCATTTCGGCGTCCACCAGAATGATCTTCAGGTGGTCGTGCAGGCATTCGTCCTCGCCGAAATTGCGGCTGGCCAAGGTTTGCAGCCTGTCCCAGGCTTCGCGGCCGTTGGTGGCTTGCTGGAATTTGATGCCCATTTTCTCCAGCACGCCGGTGATTTCCTTGCGGGCGACGACCGAGTCGTCGACGAAGAAGAGGTATTGGTCATTTTCCAGCTGGGCGGTGGGCACGTCGGGCAGGCGCGGTTCACCGACCACGCTGGCCAGGATCTGCTCCACGTCCAGGATGGATACCAGCTTGCCGTTTTCCAGTTCCGTGATCGCGGTGATCAGGTTCTGATTGGTGCCGGCGGAGGCCATCATCATGTTTTCCGGCGCGCGCACCTTGTCCCAGTCCACGCGGATGATGCGGTCAACCGAGTCAACCAGGAAGGCCTGGGTGCTCTTGTTGAATTCGGTGACGATCATGGTGTCGTAACTGCGGTTCTGATCGGCGCCGATGAATTTGCCCAGCGAGATGACCGGGATGATATTGCCGCGCAGCGACAGCACGCCTTCCACGCCAAACGGCATGTTCGGTGTTTTGGTGATGGCGGGGGTTTGCGATACCTCGCGCACCTTGAACACGTTGATGCCGAAGGTTTCCCGCGTGCCGAGCGAAAACAGCAGAATCTCCATTTTGTTGGAACCTGCCAGCTTGGTCCTGGCGTCAACGGTTGCAAGCAAGGAGGCGTCTGTGGCTGCCATATCTGTCCCTCTCCCTTAATGCTTTTGCTTACTTACGATCTTAGTCTTTGGGTTCCAGATTCAGCATCTGGCGCAGCTTCATGGACAGTTTCTGCGGCTCGAACTTGGCGACGTAGGAGTCCACGCCGACCGATTCGCCCAGTTTCTGATTCGAAGAACCGGAAAGGGACGAGTGCATCAATACCGGAATGCCGTTGAAGCGCGGATCGCTCTTGATCATCTTGGTCAGCATGTAGCCGTCCATTTCCGGCATTTCCACGTCGGTGAGCACCAGGTGCAGCGAGTCCGACAGTTTCTTGCCGGCCAGGTCGGCCTGGTTGGCCATCTTCTGCAATTCCTCCCAACCGCGCATGCCGTTGATGGCGGAGGTGTACTGGATGTTCATCGCCTCCAGCGTGCGCTCGATCTGCTTGCGCGCCACCGCGGAGTCGTCGGCGAAGAAAATCCGGCGCGGCTCCTTCACCGGCTCGATGCCGAGGAAGGTGTGGCCGTCGTCGATGATGGTGGTTTCCGCCAGCACCTTCTCCACGTCCATCATCATCACCAGCGTGCCGTTGTCCAGCTCGGTCACCGCGGTGACCAGGCCGGCCATGCGGTTGGTGATCATTTCAGGAGGCACGCGCATCGCCGACCAGTCCAGCCGGAGAATGGTGTCCACCGCCTCCACCAGGAAACCCTGGGTGTGGGCGTTGTATTCGGTGACGATCATGATTTCCGGCTTGTTGCTGGTGACCACGCCCGTGTATTTGGCCAGGTCGATCACCGGCACCAGCGCGCCGCGCAGGCTGACCATGCCTTCCACCGAGGACGGCATTTCAGGTGCGGAAGTGATTTCCGGGGTGCGCATGACCTCGCGCACCTTGAACACGTTGATGCCGAAGATTTCCTTGCGCCCTGTGCGCTGATCCTGGCCCAACGAGAACAGCAGGATTTCCAGCTTGTTGGTGCCGGCCAGCTTCGTCCTGGCGTCGATTTTTTTGAGAAGCTCTGACACAGAAACCTCCGCTGTATTCTTTTGAAGTGGCGTACTACTACCCTTTATACGCCAGATATCGGTTTTGCCCGGTTTTTTTTGCTGAGCTGCATGCCAGATAACAAGTTGGCTCAGCGATACCCATTCATTATCATACTGTTTAAGTGGTTTTTACAAATAACTCGCAAGCGATTCGGCATATGGTTTCAAGCCTGAAAGATCAGCAGCAATTGGAGGCCGCATTCGAGCAATTCAATGCCGTCTCAAGCCAACTCATTGATGCATATAGACAACTTGAGAGCCAGGTGGCCGTTCTCAACGCGCAGCTGGACGAAGCCAACAATCAGCTGCGCAAACAGCGCGACGAGAACGCGATGCTGGCCGAGCGCCTGGGTTTATTGTTGGAGACGCTGCCGGCCGGCGTGGTGCAAGTATCGGCCGAAGGCGTGGTCAACGCGATCAATCCCGCGGCCAGTCGAATGCTAAATGGTTGTTCCGTAGGCGCTTTATGGCGGGATGCGCTGTCGGGGCTGGAGCGTTCCGAACTGGATGGCACCTATTGCCATTTGCATGGCGAGCCGGGTTTGGTGTTGACGATGCAATGTCAGGAGTTGCCCTCTTTTGGCGGACAGATTGTGCTTATTCACGATGTATCGCGTTTGCATCAATTGACCGGGGAATTGGCCCGCCAACAGAAGCTGGCGTCCATGGGCAGCATGGCGGCGGCGCTCGCCCACCAACTGCGCACGCCGCTGGCCACCGCGATGTTGTACACGGCCAATCTGAAGCAGGATATCCCCCGGGCGGAGGACCGTGCCCGCTTTGTCGATAAGAGCCTGGCCAGGATGCGGGCGCTGGAGAGCTTGATCCAGAACATGCTGGGTTATGTCCGTGGCCAAGTGACGACGCTGGAGCCCCTGGACCTGGACGGATTGCTGGATGATCTGCGCGCTGTCATGCAACCACAATGTCATGAAAAAGGTGTGCTTTTTGATTGCAATGTGGCAGTGTCATCTGCCATAAAGGTTTTGGTGGACCGTAAAGCGCTGCAAGGCGCGCTGGTGAATTTGCTGGAAAACGCTTGGCATTTTTCCGCGGCCGGCGATGTGTTGCGCTTGTCGGTGGAAAGCCAGGACGCGGCCTTGCTGTTTCGGGTGGAGGATGCCGGGCCGGGGCTGGACCCGGAACAGCTGGACAAGATGTTCGAGCCCTTTTTCACCACGCGGCCGGGCGGCACCGGTCTGGGGCTGGCCATTGTCAAGAAAGTGGTGGATGAACTGGGCGGCCAAGTCCGCTGTTTCAATAGGGGGGAAGGCGGGGCGTGCTTTGAGCTCAGTCTTCCGATGATGCAATCGTGATGGATGTGCCGTTTACACAAGAAAGCCGAGGACGCCGCATGAGACCCATTGTCAAAGTTGAGGGCAGAGTTGGAAAAATGATGCTGATCGGGCAGTTCGATTTCAATCTGCACCGGGAATTCCGCCAGGCCAGCCAAGAGTTGCTGGACAACCCGGAGGTGCAGGAAATCGAGATCGACTTTGATCAAGTGCCGTTCCTGGACAGCTCCGCCTTGGGCATGCTGCTGCTGCTGAAAGAGCGCGCGGCGGGACAGAAGAAGACCATGGTCCTGATCAACTGTCGCGAGGCGGTGATGCAGGTATTCGAAATCGCTTGCTTCAACAAGATGTTCACCATCAAGTAATCACTTTTGCATTGGAGCGTCTGTGCGCATCCGGGCCTGGTTGTCCGCTGATGCCGAGGCACGGGTTCGCAGCGACCCCTGGTTGTCGGCGCTGGACTGGTGGTTTTGCGGTGGCGCCGACTTCGCGGTGGGCGGCAGGCAGGATCTTTGGCTGACGGATTTGAGCGACGCTCCGCTCGCGCTATGCGAGCAATGGGAGAGCGGCAAGCCTCTGTGGGTTTTTCTGTCGGGGCGCGCCGCGCCCTGGCTGTCTTCTCCCAATATTCATTTCCTGCGTGGCGGTTTCGACATGGAGCTGCTGCGCCAGCGGCTGCTGGCCTGGTGTTGGCAGCAGCAGTCCTTGTGCCCCTGCCTGTTCGGGAAGGCGGCGTTCGACATCATCAACGGCGCGATGTCCTTGTATCGTTCGGCGGACTCGCCGCCGCATCTGTTTCCGCTGGAAGTGTCGGTCAAGCCGGTGGACGTCAGCGGCGGCGACGTGGTGTTGCGCGCGGATTTGCCGGACCGGACTTTGCTGATTCTGGCCGATGCCTCCGGCCATGGCCAGGGCTCGGTTTTGGACGCGGCGCTGCTGGTGCTGGGCGCGTCGCGCTGCCTGCTGTCTCAAGCCTTGTCGCCGGAGACGCTGGCGGAGCTGAATGCCTATATGTTCCGCCATGTGGCCGATGGGCGCTATGTCGGAGCCGCGCTGCTGGAAATCGACTGGCCGGGCCGGCAGGTGCGTGTGCTCAATGCCGGCATGCCCGATATTCTGCTGTTTCTGTCTTCACGCCTGGAGCGGCGCTTTCCGTCGATGTGCAGCCCCTTGGGCCTGAGCGGCGATATCGAGCCGCGGGTGCCGCTGACGCTGCCGTGGGCGGAGGGGCAGCACTTCCTGGCGCACAGCGACGGCATGGAGGAGTCTGACCTGCCCTATCTGCTGTCGCGCTTGTTGAGCTTGTCCGGCATCGCCGCCGCCGGCTCGTTCGGCTATGGCCCCCTGCCTTCGATTCCGCTAGGCTTCGCCAGTCCTTACAATGACGATATGTCGTCGTTGGCCTTCGCGGTGCCGACCGCGCTGGAGCGGTTTTCCGCTGCGCCGGCCCGGCCGTTGCCGAATCGTTAGGGGGAGTGACGGCATACTGAATGGAGCGCGGCAGCGTGTCCCGCTTTTAGTTGATCAACGATGAATATCTGTGCGAGCTTCAGCATTTTGGGCGCGGCGCCCATTGCGCAGTGGCCGAAAGGCGACGGCGGCTGAGCATGTGCAAGGTGTTGGGGGCGCTTCCGTCCGGCGCGCATGGCGCTCGGGTGGCGAACGGCTTCCTGGAACGGGGATGTTATGCATAAAAAAATATTGACGGTTGACGATTCCGCTTCGATTCGCCAGATGGTGTCGTTTACCTTGAAGAGCGCCGGCTACGAGGTGGTTGAGGCCGGCGATGGCAATGCCGGCCTGAGCAAGGCCCAGGGCGGGCAGTTCAATCTGGTCCTGACCGATCAGAACATGCCGGGCATGGATGGGCTGACCTTGATCCGCTCTTTGCGCAAGCTGCCGTCCTATGCCACGACGCCGATACTGATGCTGACCACGGAGTCCAGCGATCAGATGAAGGCATTGGGGCGCGCGGCGGGCGCCACCGGCTGGCTGGTCAAGCCATTTGATCCGCAGAAGCTGCTGGACGTGGTCAAGCGCGTGATCGGCTGAATCGGCTGATCTTGGGCACGGCGAGGAGCAAGCTTGTGGCAATCGACATGTCGCAGTTTCATCAAGTGTTTTTTGATGAGGCGGATGAACATCTGGCCAGCATGGAAAGCCTGTTGCTAGGCATGGATCCGTCCTGTCCGCAGCAGGAGGATTTGCACGCGGTGTTTCGCGCCGCGCATTCAATCAAGGGCGGCGCCGCCACTTTCGGCTTTGCCGACATGGCGGACCTGACTCATGTGCTCGAAGGCTTGCTGGACGAGGTCAGGCGCGGCACCCGCGATTTGAGCGCGGACATGGTGGACGTGATTCTGCGCGCCAAGGACGCGTTGCTCGGCATGCTGGCCGCGCACAAGGGCAAGGGCGTCTCCGACGCGGCGCTGGCCGCCACGATCAAGGCGCGGCTGGAGACGCTGGCCGCCGAGCCGACGGCGGCCAGGGCGGAAAGAAAGCCGCCGGAGGAGACGCGCCATTGGACGCTGTACTTGGAGCTGGACCCATTGGCCGATGTCGATATCGACGCGGTGTTGGAGTCGCTGGCCGAGCATGGCGATTTAAGCGTGGTGCAGCGTGGCGAAATGGCGGAAAACCTGCCTTGGGTGGCGGTATTCACCTCGCCGCTGGATGCGGCGGAGGTGGCGGAGTCGCTGGCCTTCGCGGTGCCGCAGGACAGTTTCCGCATCAATGTGGACCACGGCGTGGAGGAGGAGGGCAGTTTCGGCCTGTTTCTCGAGGCCAGTCCGGAACCCGACAACGGGGTCTGGCTGGAGGGGGACGGCTTCGGGCTCTTCGAGCCGCCGCCTGGAGATGGGGGAAGCAGCGGTCCGGCGACGGGTATCGACGCGGCCAAGCCGGCGGCGCGAGCCGGGCTGGGCGGCGAGAGCTCGATTCGAGTCAATATCGACAAGGTGGATCTGCTGCTCAACCTGGTGGGCGAGTTGGTGATCACTCAGTCCATGTTGGAGCAGTCCGGCACCAGGCTGGACCCAGTGGCTCACGAGCGCCTGCTCAGCGGCATCGGCGCTCTGCAGCGTAATGCGCGTGAGTTGCAGGAGGCGGTGATGTCGATCCGGATGACGCCGATCGCCTTTGTATTCAACCGGTTTCCGCGCGTGGTGCGCGATCTGGCCGGCCGGCTGGGCAAGCGGGTTGAGTTGCAGATGAGCGGAGAGAACACTGAGCTGGACAAGGGTTTCATCGAAAAGCTGTCAGACCCGTTGACCCATTTGGTGCGCAATAGTCTGGACCATGGCATAGAGGCGCCGGAGGCGCGGCAGGCCAGGGGCAAGGATCCGGTGGGGCGTTTGACGCTGCGCGCCTTCCATCAGGGCAGCAATATCGTCATCGAAGTCAGCGATGATGGCGCCGGCCTGAGCCGGGAACGGATTCTGTCCACGGCGCGGCAGCGCGGGCTGGCGGCGCCGGACTCGCTTAGCGACGCCGAAGTATGGGCGCTGATATTCGAAGCCGGCTTTTCCACCGCCGACGAGGTGACCGATGTGTCCGGCCGCGGCGTGGGCATGGACGTGGTCAAGCGCAATATTCAGAGCATGGGCGGCCGTGTCGAGGTCGATTCCATGGCCGATGTGGGCACCACCATAGGCATTCATCTGCCGCTGACGCTGGCGATCATGGACGGCATGTCGGTGCGCATCGGCGCGGAAACTTATGTGATGCCGCTGGGCGCGGTGCTGGAATCCTTGCAGCCCGCGCCGCACGATATCAAGAGCGTGGCCGCGCGCGGCCAGGTGGTGTGCATTCGTGGCGAATATCTGCCCATTGTGTCGCTGGGCCGGTTCTTCGCCATCCCGGAAGCGCGAGAAATGCCGAGCGAGGCGATCCTGGTGATCGTGGAGGCCGGCCATGGCCGCTTGGCGCTGTTGGTGGACGATTTGATCGGCCAACAGCAATTCGTGGTGAAAAACCTGGAAACCAATTACCGCAAGGTGGATGGCATTTCCGGCGCCACCATTCTTGGCGATGGCCAAGTGGCGCTGATCCTGGACATCGCCGCGATCGCGCGGCACAACCAGCGTGCGGCACAGGCGCTGGATGCATGAGAATAGACAAGGGAAGAGGACAGATGGGGGCGGAACGGGAAGACCCGGGGCTGGCGCAGCGGCGCTCGGGCAATGAGTTGCTGGTGTTCACGCTGGGCGCGGAAGAGTACGGCATCGATATTCTGAAGGTGCAGGAAATCCGTGGCTACGATGCGGTGACCCGCATCGCCAACGCGCCGGAATTCATCAAGGGCGTGGTCAATCTGCGCGGCCACATCGTGCCGATTGTGGACCTGAGGCTGAAGTTCGGCCTGGGCGAGCCGGTGTACAACGAATTCACCGTGGTCATCGTGCTGAATGTGTTCGGCCGTGTCATCGGCGCGGTGGTGGACGGGGTGTCCGATGTGATCCAGTTGGAGCGGGAGGCGTTGCGCGCCGCGCCGGAGTTTGGCGCGGCGGTGGACACCGCCTATATCGAAGGACTGGGAACCTTGGACGACCGCATGATCATCGTGGTCGATATCGAGCGCCTGATGGGCAGCGAGGAAATGGCGCTGACCGATGCCGCGGACCGGGCGAGCCCCGGCGTCGCAGACGTGTTTGAGGGGTAGAAGAATGAACAATATGAAAGTGATGCATAGGCTGGCGTTGGGGTTCGGCCTGCTGATCCTGTTGCTGGCGGTGGCGATGACGCTGGCGGTCCGGCAATTGCAGGGGGTGGCAGGGGACTTGGTCGGCATTTCCAGCGTGCATATCCCGCAGGTCAGCGTCGCGCACAAGCTCGCCGCCAACGTCAACCTGACGTCGCGCGATGTGCGCAATCTGCTGCTGAGCAAGGATCCGCAGCTGATCAAGGAGTTCAACCAGGAGATCGACAATAACCTGGCCAAGCTCACGCAGCGGATGGCGCAACTGGAGCCCAATGTCAGCAGCGCCGGGCGCCCGCTGTTCGAAGGCATGCGCGCCGACGAAGCCAACTTCCGCTCCGAACTGGCGGTGTTTCGGCGCATGCAGGCGCAGGGGCGCGAAGTGCAGGCGCGCGATTATCTGTTCGTCACGCTGCGCGACACCCAGCTCAAATACATGGATTCGATAGACCGCTACATCGCATTTGAAGAGGGCCTGATGCGCAAGGCCGGCCAGGACGCCAGCGACAATTCGCAGCAGGCCTACAGGCTGATGTTCGTGTTCACCCTGCTGGCTCTGGCGATAGGCGTAGGCTTCGGCGTCTTCATCATCCGTTCGCTGATGCGCCAACTGGGCGGCGAGCCGGCGGAGCTGGTCAAGGTGATGCGCGAGCTGACCGAAGGCCAGGTGCGTTCCGAAATCAAGGTCAAGCCGGGCGACAAGCACAGCCTGTTCGCGTCGATGAGCCTGCTGGCGGAGAAGGCGATAGAGAACATCCGGGTACGCAATGCGCTGGACAACGCTTCCACCAATGTGATGATCGCCGACAACGAACGCAACATCATCTACACCAATCACAGCGTCATGGAAATGCTGCGTCGCGCCGAGGCCGATATGCGCAAGGCGCTGCCCAATTTCGACGCGCGCACGCTGCTGGGCACCAATATGGATGTGTTCCATAGCAATCCCGCGCATCAGCGCGACCTGCTGGCCAATCTGCGCTCGACCTATCGCGCGCAGATCAGCATAGGCACGCGTATTTTCGGGCTGGTCGCCAATCCGGTGTTCGGCACCGATGGTTCGCGGCTGGGCACGGTGGTGGAATGGAAGGACCGTACCGGGGAGATTGAAATCGAGAAGGAAGTGGCCGGCATCATCGCCGCCGCCGCCGCCGGGGATTTCGAGCAGCGCATCAATCTGGAAGGCAAGGATGGTTTCTTCCGGCAGTTGGGCGAGAGCGTGAATCAGTTGCTGACGGTGACCAGCCAAGGGCTGGGCGATATCGCCACCGTGCTGGCGGCGCTGGCCAAGGGCGATCTGACCCATGCGATCAAGGGCGACTATCAGGGCCTGTTCCGCCAATTGCAGAACGACACCAACACCACGGTGGAGCGCCTGAAGGAAATCGTCGCCAATATCAAGGAATCCACCGACGCGATCAACACCGCCGCGCGCGAAATCGCGTCCGGCAACGCCAATCTGTCCAGTCGCACCGAGCAACAGGCGGCCAGCCTGGAGGAAACCGCTTCCAGCATGGAGGAAATCACCAGCACGGTGCGCCAGAACGCCGAAAACGCCAAGAAAGCCAATAGCCTGGCGATAGGCGCGTCCGACATCGCCGCGCGCGGTGGCAAGGTGGTCGGCGACGTGGTGGCCACCATGAACGAGATCAATGACAGCGCGCGCAAGATCGTCGACATCATCAGCGTGATAGACGGCATCGCGTTCCAGACCAATATCCTGGCGCTCAACGCCGCGGTGGAAGCCGCGCGCGCCGGCGAGCAGGGCCGCGGCTTCGCCGTGGTGGCCAGCGAGGTGCGCAATCTGGCGCAGCGCTCCGCCGCCGCCGCCAAGGAGATCAAGGGCCTGATCGGCAACTCGGTGTCCAAGGTCGAATCCGGCTCCAAGCTGGTGGACGAGGCCGGCAGCACCATGGACGAGATCGTGATCTCCATCCGCCGCGTCGCCGACATCATGAGCGATATATCCGCCGCATCGATAGAGCAGAGCTCGGGCATCGAGCAGGTGAACCTGGCGGTGACGCAGATGGACGAGAATACTCAGAAGAACGCCGCGCTGGTGGAGCAGGCGGCGGCGGCGGCGGAGTCGCTGGAAGAGCAGGCGCGCTATCTGGACGACGCGGTACAAGTGTTCAAGCTCAGCGATTCCGCGCTGAGGCCGCGCGCCGTGCCGGCGCGTGTCGCACCATTGGCGGAGCCGATTGCGCCGCTGCCTGGCTTCAAGCCCGCGCCGGCCAAGCCGGCCGGCAAGATACAGGTACCGGAGCGCCTGCGGCCGCAGGTGGATCTGAGCGATGGCGAGTGGGAGGAGTTTTGACCCCGGCTAGCCGGGCGGCGGGCCGGGGAATACAGGCTTGATGGGGCTGGAATTGGATATCAAATTCACTCCCGATGACTTCCTCCGCATCCGCGGCATGGTGTATCAGCGGGTGGGCATCGCGCTGAACGACAGCAAGACCCATATGGCCTATGCGCGGCTGGCCAAGCGGGTGCGCTCGCTGGGCCTGAAGAGCTTTGCCGAATATCTGGACCGGCTGGAGCGCGACGAGGTGGCGGACGAGTGGCAGAACTTCGTCAATGCGCTGACCACCAATCTGACGTTTTTTTTTCGCGAGCCGCATCATTTCGGCATGTTGCGCGCGCATGCCGAAGCTTGGACGCGGCGCGGACGCTCGTACCGGGTGTGGAGCGCGGCCTCCTCCACCGGCGAGGAGCCGTATTCCATCGCGATGACGCTGGCGGAACTGGCCGAGCGCATGCGGCCCTTTCCTTTCGAACTGCTGGCGTCGGATATCGATACCCATGTGCTGCAGCAGGCGATGCGCGGAGTTTATGGCAGCGAACGCACCAACAAATTGCCGGACGCGCAGTTGCACCGCTTCTTCGACAAGGGGGTGGGCGCCAACGAGGGCAAGGTGAGGGTGAAGAAGAGGCTGCGAGACGCGGTGACGTTTTTCCAGATGAATCTGGTGGCGCCGTCCTGGCCGGAGCTGGGCGAGTTCGATGTCATCTTCTGCCGCAATGTGCTGATCTATTTTGATAAGCCGACGCAGGCGGCCATACTCAATCATATGGCGCGGCACCTGGCCCCGGACGGATTGTTGTTGCTGGGGCATTCGGAGAACATCCTGCACCTGAGCGACGCGTTCCTGCCCTGCGGCAAAACCAGCTACCGGCTGGCCTAGCCGGCGCGTGCGGCCTATTTATCGATCCGGGAGCGTGGATGGCGCTTGAAAAGAAAATTCGGGTAGTGGTGGTGGACGACTCCGCCCTGATCCGCAATCTGCTGACCTCCATCATCAACGAGGCGCCGGATCTGGAAGTGGTGGCCACCGCGTCCGACCCGCTGATCGCCCGTGAGCGCATCCGCGCGCTGGACCCGGACGTGATCACGCTGGACGTGGAAATGCCGAGGATGGACGGGCTGGAGTTCCTGCGCCGGCTGATGCGGCTGCGGCCCACGCCGGTGTTGATGATTTCCTCCTTGACGCAGCAGGGCTCGGAAGCGACCTTGACCGCGCTGGAACTGGGCGCTATCGACTTCCTGTCCAAGCCGGCGCACGATATCGCGCGCCGGATGGGCGATTACGCCGATGAAATCCGCGACAAGATCCGGGCCGCGGCGGCGGCCAGGGTGCGCGCGCCACATCGCTTTCACCGTCCCGCCAATCCGCCGCCGCCTCCGGTGCCGCCTCCGGTGCCGCCTCTAGGCGCCGGCGCGCAGCAGGCGATGCTGTTTATCGGTGCCTCCACCGGCGGCACCGAGGCGATCCGCGCCTTGCTCAGCGGGCTGCCGGCCGATTGCCCGCCCATCCTGGTGGTGCAGCATATGCCGGAGTATTTCACCGCCGGCTTCGCCGCGCGCTTGAACAGCTATTGCCCGATGCGGGTGAAGGAGGCCGAGGACGGGGAGCCGATCAAGCCCGGTGTCGCCTATATCGCGCCCGGCAACTGGCATATGCGGGTACAGGGCGTGCTGGGCAACTTCCGTATCGCATTGACGCAGGATGAAAAGGTGAACCGGCATCGTCCGTCGGTGGATCCGCTATTCGATTCCGCGGCCGCCTGTCTGGGCAAGCGCGCCATCGGCGTGATTCTGACCGGCATGGGGCGGGACGGCGCGGACGGCATGCGCAAGATGCGCGACGCCGGCGCGGTCACCTTTGGTCAGAACGAGGCCAGCTGCGTGGTGTACGGCATGCCGCGCGAGGCGATGAAGGCCGGCGGCGTGCAACAGGAGTGGCCGCTGGACGCGCTGCCCTCCAAAATCATGGCCTGCCTGTATGGCAAGGCGGAAAAGGCGATGTCATGAACAAGGGCGCGGTGCATTTCGGCAGCCATTCCTATTTTGACAAACATTTTCAAAGCCAGGCGGTGAAAGTGTTCCCCGGCGGTTTCTACGTGACCGGCCAGCAGCAATTGCTGGTCACCTTGCTGGGCTCCTGCGTGGCGGTGTGCATGCTGGACCGGGTGGCCAATGTGGCCGGGATGAACCATTTCCTGCTGCCGGACGGCAGCATCGATGTCGGCGAGGGCGCGTCCGCCGCGCGTTTCGGCGTGCACGCGATGGAGCTGATGATCACCGAAATGCAGAAACTGGGCGCGATGCGCCACCGGATGGAGGCCAAGGTCTTCGGCGGCGGCAATGTGCTGGACGGCATGTCGGTGATGAATGTGGGCGAGCGCAACCGCCGTTTCATTCACGGCTACCTGGACGCGGAAAACATTCCCATCCTGGCCGAGGACTTGCTGGGCGACTGCGCGCGCAAAGTGTACTTCTTCACCGACAGCGGCAAGGTGCTGGTCAAGAAGCTCAAGCGCAGCCGCAGCCTGATCAGCGAGGAAAACCGCTACCGGCAGCAGGTGATGCAGCCGGAGGTGGCGGGCAAGTCGGGGGATATCGAGCTGTTCATCTGAATCGCTTTTCTGAACCGTTCACGATCTCGCGAGCAAGAGCGAGAGCCGCTGAGGAAGGCGGTACATGAGCATTTCGAAGCTGTGCTCACCGTGTCCGCCTCACGACGCGCAGCGGAGCGCGAGCGGATGCTCAGCGCTCCAGGTGTTGCAGCTTGCCCTCAAGCTCGGCCCAGTCCTCATGCTCCGGCAGCGGGTCCTTCTTCTCGGTGATGGTGGGCCAGATCCGGGATAGTTCGGCGTTCAGCGCGATGAAGCCTTCCTGGCCCGGCGGCACGTCGTCCTCGGCGTAAATCGCGTTCACCGGGCATTCCGCCACGCATAGCGTGCAATCTATGCATTCTTCCGGGTCTATCGCCAGGAAATTGGGGCCTTCGTGAAAGCAGTCCACCGGGCAGACATCGACGCAGTCAGTGTATTTGCATTTGATGCAGGCATCGGTTACAACGTAGGCCATGTCCGGCTCCTTGTCGTCGAAACGGGCCGCCGCAAGCTTTGGCGGCCGGGTGATGATTTGAGCGTATCAGTCAACATTATTAGCCAGAAATTCCCTGCGCAAGCCCTGTCCGCCGCAAATTCACATCGCCGTCATGACCATTGCCACTTATCGCGGGCGTTTCGCCCCCAGCCCCACCGGCCTGTTGCATGCCGGTTCCCTGTGTACCGCCGTAGGCAGCTATCTGGAGGCGCGCGCGCGCGGCGGCGAATGGCTGCTGCGGATGGAGGACCTGGACCCGCCGCGGGAAATGGCCGGCGCCGCGGATCATATCCTGCGGACTCTGGACGCTTTCGGCTTCGAATGGGATGGCGAGGTGGCGTACCAGAGCCGTCGCCACGCGCTGTACCGGCATGCGCTGGAGAGGCTGATCGCCTCCGGCCACGCTTATCCGTGCAATTGCACGCGCAAGGACATCGCCGCGCTGGCGCGACGTGGCCTGGACGGCTACGTCTATCCCGGTTTGTGTCGGCAGCGCTCCCCGGAGCAAGGGGGGCGCGCCTGGCGCTTGCGCTTGGCCGACGGGGAGACCTCGCTGCAAGACCGTCTGCAGGGCGTATACAGCCAGAACCTGGCGCGCGACATCGGCGATTTCGTGTTGCTGCGCGCCGATGGCTTGTGGGCGTATCAGCTGGCGGTGGTGGTGGACGACGCCGAGCAAGGTGTTTCCGACGTGGTGCGCGGCGCCGACCTGCTGGTGTCCACGCCGCGCCAGATCGCGGTGCAACAAGCGCTGGGCGTGCCCACCCCCGCTTATTGCCATCTGCCGGTGCTGGTCAATGCCGCCGGGGAAAAACTGTCCAAGCAGACGCTGGCGCCGGCGATTTCCGCCGCCGCCGCCGCCGCGGAACTGCGACAGGCGCTGAGCCGCCTGGGCCATACGCCGCCGCCGGACTGCGGCAGCCTGGCCGAGTTGTGGGCATGGGCGCGCGCCAGTTGGTCGCTGGACCGCGTGCCGGCGGGGCCGATCACCATCGACGCCTGATACCGCGGGCTTGAGTTTTTCTCCTATATTGGCATTGGCGTGAGTCCTGCCGCCTCAGGCTTGGCGGAGGCAGTCCATCCGCGCCGTGCCGCGAAAAAAACACAAATGCGACCTGTTTTTATGTTGGATTTGTGTTCTAATGCCGCCTTTTTTCGCGCATGCGCGCTGGTGCCAACCGCCGTTTCTGTTGACCCCGGTCAAGCGCTCCGTAGAAAGCATGCCCGGCTCGCCGCGCCGCGCCACTATCATGGGCGCTTTTTCTACGGACTTAATCCGTGCTGGAACAGAGCCGGTCAGGCCTATTTCAGTCAGCGCGCGCATGCCATGCACCATGACAGCGCGGAGCGGCCGCGATGAGCGGCGTCCGCAATCGGCAGGCCCGATGGAGACCAAGCCTTGAGCAATGACAATGTAGACAGCAACACCAAGAAGCGGGCGTTGGGCGTGTGGATGTGCACCGCCCTGGTCGTGGGCAATATGATAGGTTCCGGCGTGTTTTTATTGCCTGCCTCCTTGGCGCCGTTCGGCGGCGTGTCGATGATAGGCTGGTTGCTCACCGCCGCCGGCGCGATCTGCCTGGCCTTGGTGTTCGCGCGGCTGGCGGCCATCCTGCCCAAGGAGGGCGGACCTTACGCTTATATACACGAAGCCTTCGGCGGCTTCGCCGGCTTCTGGATCGCCTGGGGCTACTGGATAGCGCTATGGGCCGGCAATGCCGCGCTTGCGGTGGCCGCCACCAGCTATATGCAGGTGTTCATCCCGGCCTTGGGGCATGACAATCTGCTGGCCGGCGCCTTCGCCATCAGCCTGATCTGGATCGTTACCTGGATCAACAGCCGCGGCGCGCGCAGTTCCGGCCTGGTGGCGGTGGTGACCACGCTGTTGAAGCTATTGCCTTTGGCGGCGGTGACCTTTATCGGCTTTTTCCATCTGCAAGCCGATAACATCGTGTTCAATCCGCACGGCAAGCCTTTGCTCAGCTCGGTGTCCGCCACCATGGCGCTGACCTTGTGGGCCTTCCTGGGGCTGGAGTCGGCGTCGGTGCCGGCCGGTGACGTGATCGAGCCGGAGAAGAACATCCCGCGCGCGACGGTGCTGGGCACCCTGATCGCCACCGTGTTGTACATCCTGTCCACGGTATCGCTGATGGGCCTGATGCCGCCGGCGCTGCTGGCCGCCTCGCAAGCGCCGTTCGCCGACGCCGCGCGGTTGATGTGGGGCGATTGGGGTTATTACCTGGTCGGCTTCGGCGCCATCGTGTCCTGCTTCGGCGCGCTCAATGGCTGGAGCCTGATGCAGGCCCATGTGCCGGCCGCCGCCGCGCACGACGGACTGTTCCCGCGCCGTTTCGCGAAGATGAATCGCGAGGGCGTGCCCATCTTCGGCCTGCTGCTGTCCAGCGGGCTGGTGACGGTGCTGATGGCGATGAAGTACGCGGGCGGCGACGGTGGCGTCAAGATTTTCGAATTCATCATCCTGCTGGCCACCGCCACCACCTTGCTGCCTTACGCCTTCTGTTCGATGGCCTTGCTCGCCATCATGCTGATGCGACCGCAGCAATTCCAGCGCAAGGACTTCCTGGCGCCGCTGTGCTTCGCCGGCGTCGGTTTCGCCTATTCGGTGTGGGCCTTGTACGGCTCCGGCGCCGACATCGTGATGTGGGGCATGATTCTGCTGCTGCTGGGCCTGCCGGTCTATGTCTGGCAGGTGAAGGAGCGCTACGCCGATCCGTCTTGAGCGCATGGGCGTTGATTTGAACCACGCGGCCTGGCGCCGCGTTTTTCATGTCCGTCGGTTTTTCGTCATGAGGCCGGATGCTTGCCTATGCCGACCGCAAATGGCTTACTAAGACGCTTTGCTCCGGGAGGAATCCATACCATGAAGATTAGCGCCGCCGCCGATCTGCTCACCGCCATCGACTTCAACTATGCCGCGCCGGATGCCGCGACCCTGGCGCGGATGCGCGAGCAAAGCGCGCCTTGCGCGCTGTTGCGCGCAGATGGGCTGCTGCCGGAAAACAGTTATCACCGCGCCGGCCGCAAGGGTTGCGCCGAGCCGATGCTGGCGCGGGAGTTCGTCGCGCGCCGCTTGCGCGAGGCCGCGGCGCGCTTGGCGCCGGGCTACGGACTGCAGCTGTTCGATGCTTATCGCAGCCGCGAAACCCAGGCCGATCTGTTCCAGATGGTGCTGGCCGATGTGGCCGCCGCGCATCCGGACTGGGACGCGGAGGCGGTGGAGCGTCAGGCGCGCATGTTCGCCGCCCACCCCGATGACACCGCCCGCTTCGCGGTGCTGCCGCATAACTCTGGAGGCGCGATTGATCTGGCCATCTGCCGGCTGGACACGGGTGAGATGTGCGATTTCGGCACCGGTTTCGACGCGGCGGAGCCGGCGTCGCGCAGCGATTTCTTCGAGGCGGAGCCGGACCCGACGCATGGTTTCTCGTCTGAGCGCTGGCTGAGGGTGCGCCACAACCGCCGCGTGTTGTTCAATTTGATGAAGCAGGCCGGCTTCAGCAATTACCACGAGGAATGGTGGCACTACGATCTGGGCGACTGTTTGTGGGCGCAGGCGATGGGCAGGGCCTGGATCTATCCGTCGATGGAAGCGGAAGCGGCGGCGCTGCTCGAGCACGCTTGATTGACGCGGCCGCCGTGCCCTGGAGAGCGCGGCGGCCCGCATCGGACTTAGGATCTGCTGCGCGTCGGCGATACGGCGTTGAAAACACTCATTACCGTTTGTACGTTCCGCTTTGTCGCTCGTTTTCGCCTTGTCTCGCTTTTGCTCGCGAGACTTTGAACCGGCATCTTAGCCGGCCAAGACTTTCAGCCAGACCAGCGCGGCGCTGGCGCCGGCATCGGGCACGCCCAGCGTCCGCTCGCCCAGGTAACTGGCGCGGCCCAGGCGCGGCCGCATCGCGGCGGTGGCGGCGCAGCCATGCTCAGCCGCCTCCAGCGCCGCGCGCCAGGCCGCGGCGGGGGGATGGCCGGCCTCCAGAGCGGTGCTGAACGCATCGGCGGCTGGCGACAAGGCGTCCAGCATGGTGCGGTCGCCCACTTGCGCGCCGCCCAGTTCCGCGATGGCGGCAACGCCGTCCTTGAAGGCCGCGGCCCAGTCGCGTGCTCCGGGCGCCGGCACCGTTTCCAGTCGTCGCGCCGCGCGCAGCAAGGCGGTGGAGTAGAACGGACCGGAACTACCGGCTATCGCCTGGCGCAAGGCCTGGCCCACCGCGCGCAAGGCGATGTCGGGCGCGCTCCAGGCCGCGTCGGGCAAGGCGCGGATCGCCGCGGCGCCGCGTTGCATGCTGATGCCCAGGTCGCCATCGCCGCAGGCCGCGTCCAGTTCGGTGAGCAGGGGTTCGGCGGCATCCAGCGCGGCGGCGGCGGCCAAGGCGGCGCGGCGCAAGCCGGGCAGGGCTGGCCCTTGCGGCGGTGCTTCGGCGGCGCTGGCTGCCGTCGCGCGCAGCTGGCGTTGCGCAGGGATGCGGCCGGCGCCGGGCCAGGCCGGCGCCAGGGTGGCTTGGTCCAGCCAGCTCAAACGCTGATCATCCAGCGCCAGCAGCGATAGCGAGCAGCCAGGCATTTCCAGCGCGGTCATGAAGTTGCCGCTCCAAGCGCGCTCCACCAGGAGGCCGCGCAGACGCAGATGAGCCAGCGCCGCGCGGGCGACGATGGCGAGCTCCATCGGCGGCGTGCCGCCCAGGCCGTTGACCAGCAGCGCCACCCGCTGTCCCGGGAGCCAGCCGCGGTCTTGCAGGATGGCGTCCAGCAAGGTCGCGCACAAATCGGCGGCCGATGGCGTCGCCACGCGGCGCACGCCGGCCTCGCCGTGTATGCCCAGGCCCAGTTCCGCCTCTCCGCTGTCCAGTTGAAAGCTGGGGCGGCCGGTGGCCGGCACGGTGCAGGCGCCCAGGCCCACGCCCATGGTGGCCACCTGTTCCGCCGCCTGCCGCGCGGCGGCGGCGACCTCGGCCAGATCGGCGCCGGAGGCGGCCGCCGCGCCGGCGATCTTGTGCACCAGCACCGTGCCGGCGATGCCGCGTCGGCGCGCCGGTTCCACCGTGTCGCGCAGCGCCACGTCATCGGCCACCACCACGCTGTCCACCGCTATGCCCTCGGCGCGGGCCAGCTCCGCCGCCAGGCCGAAGTTGAGCCGATCGCCGGTGTAGTTCTTGATGATCAGCAGCACGCCCTTGGGGCCGGCGACGGCGCGGATCGCCGCCAGCACGGTGTCGACGCTGGGCGAGGTGAACACATCGCCCACCGCGGCGGCGTCCAGCATGCCGTGGCCGATATAGCCGGCGTGAGCCGGCTCATGGCCGCTGCCGCCGCCGGAAATGAGCGCCACCTTGTCGCGCAGGCCGCCGATCGGGAAGTCCGCCCGCAGCAGCACGTTTTCTTCCTCCAGCAGCGCCAGGCCGGGCAGAGTATCGGCCAGGCCTTCCAGCATTTCCCGCGCCACCTGACGTGGGTCGTTGATCAGTTTTCGCATCGTGGTTTCCTTTCCATTCCGGGTAGCGGTGTTGGTTCGATAAGATGGATGTCATCTTACGTCCTGCGCGAGTTTCATGGTGGCGCTGTCGATTTTGTGATCAATAATGAAAATATTATGTTCGAAATCGGTATTAAACGAAGCTATTGATGTTCAGTGTTTTGCGATTAAGAACATTTCAAGTCCTTGTTTAAGCTGAAGATAAACACGGCTTGCCAAGCCCTGGCACAGCAACCATAATCTGGCACGTCATGCAGGAGAGAGTGGCCGCCGCGCCACCGCCGAAGGCGCAAGCGCACCCGCAATCGCTCAGGCAAAAGGACTGCATCATCGAGCTGGCCGCAGCCAGCTTGCCGAATCTGGAGAGCGGCATCCAACGGATGCCCACCGAAGGGGCTAACGGCCGCAAGGCCGGAAAATCTCAGGTGCAGGGACAGAGGGGTGTAGGGAATAGAGCAACACTACACGCTTTTGCTAAGGATGCACCGATGACGGCCCTGAAACGCACCCCCCTATTTGATGCCCATGTCGCCGCTGGCGCCAAGATCGTCGACTTCGCCGGCTGGGAAATGCCCATTCACTACGGCTCCCAGCTCAAAGAGCACGAGATCGTGCGCAGCGACGCCGGCATGTTCGACGTGTCCCACATGACGGTGCTGGACATCAGCGGCCCGGACGCCAAGGCCTGGCTGCAGCGCTTGATCGCCAACGACGTGGCCAAGCTCGGCTTCGAGGGCAAGGCTCTGTATTCCGGCATGCTCACACCCGAAGGCACCGTGGTCGACGACCTGATCGTCTACCTGACCTCCTATGGTTACCGCATGGTGATCAACGCCGGCACCACCGACAAGGACCTGGCCTGGATGGCGCGCCACAAGGGCGACTTCAATGTAGAGATCAAGCCGCGTCGCGACCTGGCCATCTTGGCGGTGCAAGGCCCGCAGGCGATCGCCAAGGTCTGCGCGGTCAAGCCCGAGCTGGCCGCCGTCATCCAAGCTTTGAAACCGTTCCAGGGTCAGCCCGTCGGCGACTGGTTCTATGCCCGCACTGGCTACACCGGCGAAGACGGCCTGGAAGTGATGCTGCCAGGTGACGAAGCCGCGGCCTTCTTCCAGCAACTGCAAGCCGCCGGCGTGGCGCCGATAGGCCTGGGCGCGCGCGACACCCTGCGCCTGGAGGCCGGCATGAATCTCTACGGCCACGATATGGATGAAACCGTTTCCCCGCTGGAAGCCGGCATGGCTTGGACCATCGCCTGGGAGCCGGCCGAGCGCGACTTCATCGGCCGCAAGGCGCTGGAAGCGCAGAAGGCGGCCGGCGTGCAGAGCAAGCAGGTCGGCCTGGTGCTGGAAGGGCGCGGCGTGTTGCGCGAAGGCCTGAAAGTGGTGGTGGAAGGCGTCGGTGAAGGCGTGATCACCAGCGGCACTTTCTCGCCCACCCTCAAGCATTCGATCGCCATCGCGCGGGTGCCGGCCGGCATCGGCGACAAGGCGCTGGTGGACCTGCGCGGCACGCTGACCGAGGTGCGCGTCGTCAAAATGCCGTTCGTGCGCAATGGCAAGAAAGTTTTCGCCTGAGCCGACAGGCCGGGCTGGCCGCGCAGCGGCCGACGAATATCGTTGACACGGATTTGATTGGAGACACTCATGAGCAACATCCCCGCCGAACTCAAATATGTTGAAAGCCACGAATGGCTGCGTCTGGAAGCCGACGGCTCCGTGACCGTGGGCATTACCGAGCACGCGCAAGAACTGCTGGGCGACATCGTTTTCGTCGAACTGCCGAAAGTGGGCGCCAAGCTCGCCAAGGAAGAGCAGGCCGGCGTGGTGGAATCGGTGAAGGCCGCTTCCGATATCTACTGTCCGGTTGCCGGCGAGGTGCTGGCCATCAACGAAGAGCTGGAGGCCGAACCGGAACTGGCCAATAGCGAGCCCTACGGCGCCGGCTGGTTCTTCAAGATCAAGCCGGCCAATCCGGCGGATCTGGACGCGCTGATGGATGCAGCGGCCTACTCCAAGGAAATCGGCGCCTGATAGCCGCAGCAAGCCCCGCAGTCGCCGCGCGACGCGGGGTTTTTTCATGGTTTCACCGCTTGTGTCCCGTTGCCGCCGCGCCATTCAGGCGCGGTGCGCGCGGCCAAGACAAAAGGCTTGATTTATGTCGCTCTCCGAACTTTTCAATCGCAAGGAATTCATCGCCCGCCACATCGGTCCGTCCGACGCCGAACGCAGCGAGATGATGGCCGTGGTCGGCGTCGCGTCCATCGACGAACTGGTGGCGCAGACGCTGCCGGCCGACATTCGTCTGAACCGCAAGCTGGAGCTGCCGGATCCGATGCCGGAAGCCGAGGCGCTGGCCGCGTTGAAGGTTGTCGCCGCCAAGAACGTGGTCAACAAATCCTTCATCGGCCAGGGCTATTACCCGGTGCTGACCCCGACGGTGATCCTGCGCAATCTGCTGGAAAACCCGGGCTGGTACACCGCTTACACCCCGTACCAGGCCGAGATCGCCCAGGGGCGCCTGGAAGCGCTGCTGAACTTCCAGCAAATGGTGATAGACCTGACCGGCCTGGAGCTGGCCAACGCCTCCTTGCTGGACGAGGCCACCGCCGCCGCCGAGGCGATGGCGATGGCGCGCCGCGTGTCCAAGGCCAAGTCCGGCCAGTTCTTCGTCGACAGCCGGGTGCTGCCGCAAACCCTGGATGTGATGCGGACTCGCGCCAAGTACTTCGGTTTCGAGCTGGTGCTTGGCCATCCGGAGGAGGCCGGCAACGGTGAATACTTCGGCGCGCTGTTCCAATATCCGGGCGAAGCCGGCGATCTTATCGATCTGACCCCGCATATCGCCGCGGTCAAGGCCAAGGGCGCGGTGGCGGTGGTGGCAGCCGACATCATGGCGCTGGTGGCGTTGAAATCGCCGGGCGAGATGGGGGCGGACGTGGCCATCGGCAATACCCAGCGCTTTGGCGTGCCCATGGGCTTCGGCGGCCCGCACGCCGCCTACTTCGCGTTCAAGGACGAGATGAAGCGCTCGGCGCCGGGCCGCATCATCGGCGTGTCGGTGGACGCCAAGGGCAAGACCGCGCTGCGCATGGCGCTGCAGACTCGAGAGCAGCATATCCGCCGCGAGAAGGCCAACTCCAATATCTGCACCAGCCAGGTGCTGCTGGCCAATATCGCCGGCATGTACGCGGTGTACCACGGTCCGGAGGGCGTCAAGCGCATCTCCGCCCGCATCCACCGCTTGGCAGCCATCTTCGCGCACGCGGTCAAGACCGCCGGCGGCAAGCTGGTGTTCGACCGCTTCTTCGACACGGTGCAGGTTGAACTGCCCAAGGCCGATGCCGTGTATCAGGCGGCGCTGGCCGCCGGCTACAATCTGCGCCGCGCCGGCGGCAATGTGCTGGGCGTCGCCTTCCACGAGGCGGCCAGCGAGGCCGACCTGGTTCGCCTGATCGAGCTGTTCACCGGCAAGAGCGCCGATATCGCCGCGCTCGACGCCGCCGCGGCCGATGCGATTCCGGCCGGGCTGAAGCGCGAATCCGCCTTCATGAGCCACCCGGTGTTCAACACCCACCATAGCGAGCACGAGATGCTGCGCTATATGAAGAAGCTGGAAAGCCGCGACCTGGCGATGAATCACTCGATGATCTCGCTGGGCAGCTGCACCATGAAGCTGAACGCCACCAGCGAGATGATCCCGATCACCTGGCCGGAGTTCGCCAATATGCATCCGTTCGCGCCGCGCGAACAGACGGTGGGTTATCTGGAAATGATCGCCGGCCTGGAAACGCAGCTGCGCGCGATCACCGGTTTCGACATCATTTCGATGCAGCCCAACTCCGGCGCCCAGGGCGAATACGCCGGCCTGCTGGCGATCAGCCGTTATCATGAGTCGCGCGGCGACAGCCAGCGCAATATCTGCCTGATTCCGCGCTCAGCCCACGGCACCAATCCGGCCACCGCGCAGATGATGAATATGCAGGTGGTGGTGGTGGATTGCGACGAGGCCGGCAACGTTGATGTCGCCGACCTGAAGGCCAAGGCCGAGCAGCATTCGGCACAGCTGGCGGCGCTGATGATCACCTACCCGTCCACCCATGGCGTGTTCGAGCAGCCTATCCGTGAAATCTGCGAGATCATCCATCAGCACGGCGGCCAGGTGTATATGGACGGCGCCAACCTCAACGCCCAGGTGGGCCTGTGCCGTCCGGCCGACATCGGCGCCGACGTGTCGCACATGAACCTGCACAAGACCTTCTGCATCCCGCATGGCGGCGGCGGTCCGGGCATGGGGCCCATCGGTCTGAAAGCGCACCTGGCTCCGTTCATCGCCAACCACGTGGTGGCGTCGGTGCCCACCGCCCAGCCGGGCCAGACCGCGGTATCGGCCGCGCCGTTCGGCTCCGCTTCCATCCTGCCGATCTCCTATATGTACATCGCGATGATGGGCGCGGAAGGCATGAAGCAGGCCACCGAGAATGCCTTGCTGTCCGCCAACTACGTGGCGACCAGGCTGTCCGAGCATTTCCCGGTGCTGTACACCGGCGCCAATGGCCGCGTCGCTCACGAATGCATCATCGATCTGCGCCCGCTCAAGGCCGCCAGCGGCGTGACCGAGGTGGACGTGGCCAAGCGGTTGATGGACTACGGCTTCCACGCGCCGACGATGAGCTTCCCGGTACCGGGCACGCTGATGATAGAGCCGACCGAGTCCGAGCCCAAGGCGGAGCTGGACCGCTTCATCGCGGCGATGGCGGCCATCCGTCAGGAAATCGAGCAAGTGCAGAATGGCGCGTGGCCGGCGGACAATAATCCGCTGTGCAATGCGCCGCACAGCAAGGCCGATATCGCCGGCGACTGGGAGCGTCCGTATAGCCGTGAAACCGGCCTGTTCCCGCTGCCCTATGTGCTGGAAAACAAGTTCTGGCCCAGCGTCAATCGCATCGATGACGTTTATGGCGACCGTAATCTGGTGTGCAGCTGCCCGTCGACTGACAGCTACGCCTGATCAGCACAGCCCTTACGCGCAACCCCGGCCATGGCCGGGGTTTTTTTGCGCGTTGCGGTATGGAGCCAGCGCTGGAGTTGAGCGGATATACGGCTATCATATTTAATGGAGCGATATGATGGCAGCGTCGCTGCCCGTGCTCCGCGAAACCGATCAAAAGGAGGCTGCGTTGGCGTTGAATGCGCAGGCTGCGATTGCCGCCCCGGATTTTCAGATGCTGTTCGAACAGGCGCCCAGCCTGTATTTGGTGCTGGACGTCGATTTCAACGTGCTAGCCGCCAGCGACGTCTATCTGCAGACGACGTTGACCCGGCGCGAGTCCATTCTTGGGCGCAATCTGTTCGATATCTTCCCGGTCAACCCCGACGAACCGGAAGGCGAAGGCTCGCGCAATCTGCGCATTTCCCTGCAACGCGTGTTGGCGACCGGGCAGGAAGACAGCATGGCAATGCAGAAATACGATATTCCCAGGGAGGACGGCAGTTTTGAAGAGCGTTATTGGAGCCCGACGAACTGGCCGGTGAAGCGTGCCGACGGCAGCGTGGCCTGCATCATGCACAGCGTGCAGGATGTCAGCGAGTTTGTGCGGCTGCGCGGCCTGCAAGCGCAGGCGGAGCTGGCGGGAGAAGAGCTGCAGAACAATGCTGCGGCGCTGGAGGCTGAAATGGTGAATCAGCATGCGCTGATCGCCCGAGCCAACACCAATCTGAAGGAGTCCAACAGCGAGCTGGCCCGGCTGAATCAGCAGATGCGTGAGCTGGACCAGATGAAAACCCGCTTTTTCGCCAATGTCAGCCACGAATTGCGCACGCCGCTGACGCTGATCCTGGGCCAGGTCGAACGCTTTCTGTCCGGGCAGGCGGAACCGGGCGACACTCCCAATCTATCGCTGATCCAGCGTCAGGCGCGCTTGCTGCTGCAGCAGGTCAACGACTTGCTCGACGTGGCCAAGCTGGATGCCGGGGAGCTGCGGCTGCGCTATGTGCAACTGAACCTGGCCGAACTGGTGCGCCATGTCGCTTCTTATTTCGACTCCCTGGCCAGCGATCGCGACATCGTTTACCAAGTAGAGGCGCCGGCGGTGCTGCCGGCGCAGGCGGACGCGATCAAGCTGCAGCGCGTGCTGCTGAACCTGCTGTCCAATGCGTTCAAATTCACGCCGGACGGCGGCCGAATCCGCATTGCGCTAGAACCGAGGCGGCAGCAAGCGTGGATCACGGTGCAGGATACCGGCCCCGGCGTGCCGGCCGAGATGCGCGACAAGGTGTTCGAGCGTTTCGTGCAAGTGGAGGACGGCGATTACAGCCGCCATGGCGGCACCGGTCTTGGCCTCGCCATCGTCAAGGAGTTTGTCGAGCTGCATCACGGCGAAGTGCGCTTGAACGCCGCGGAGGGCGGTGGCGCCTTGTTCCGCCTGGAACTGCCCTTGACGGCGCCGGCGGGGGTGGAGGTGGCGCCGGAGGATCTGAAGCTGGACGATCTGCTGGCCGGCGGCGTGCTGCCCCTGAGCGGCACGCCGCAAAGCGCGGTGCTGCCGCTGCCGGACAACGGCGCGCAGCCGCTGGTATTGCTGGTGGAGGACAATGTCGATATGAGCGCCTTCATCGCCAGCGCCTTGGGTCGGCATTACCGGGTGCTGACCGCGCCGGAAGGAAGAAGGGGGATGCAACTGGCGCTGAGCGAGCAGCCGGACTTGATCATCAGCGATCTGATGATGCCGGGCATGGGCGGCGAAGCGCTGGTGGCCGCGCTGCGCGGCAACTGGCAGACCGAGGATATTCCGGTGGTGATGTTGTCGGCGCGCGCTGACGATGCCTTGCGGCTGCAGATGCTGCAAAGCAGCGTGCAGGAGTTCTTGTACAAGCCGTTCTCGGTGGGCGAACTGCTGGCGCGGGTGGGGCGGTTGATTGGCGAGCGCCGCCGTTCGGCGCTGCGCTTGAAGCAGGCGTTGTACGCGGCGGAGCAGATCGCCTGGGAGCTGGACCTGGACGATGGCGCGCTGCAGGAGGAAGGGCCGGTGGGGCGGATGTTCGGGGAGGCGGACGACTACCGTCATGGCTGCCTGGACAATTTGCTGCGGCAGATCCATCCCGAAGATCTGGAGGAGTTGCGCCAGCGCTGGCTGGTGTTGCCGGCGCGCCAGGGCGAGAACCATCACGAATGTCAGTTTCGGGTGTCCTTGCCGGACGGCGGTCATGCCTGGGTACAGGTCAGCGCCAGCCTGTGGCGGGACGCCGACGGCAGCCCGCGGCGCGCGATGGGTTTTGCCCGTGACATTTCCGCGCTCAAACGCACGCAGCTCAATATCGAGTTTCTGGCCAAGCACGACAGCCTGACCCAGTTGCCGAACCGGGTGCAATTGAATGAGCGCCTGCATCTGAGCCTGGCGCGCCATCAGCGCTTGCAGCGCCGACTCTACCTGTTGCTGGTGGATCTGGACGATTTCCGTTTCATCAACGACAACCTGGGGCACGAGGTCGGCGACCAATTGCTGCGCATCGTCGCCGAGCGCTTGCGCGCCTGCATGCGCGGCGGCGATCCGCTGTTCCGCATCGGTGGCGACGAGTTCGTGGTGCTGGCCGAAGAGGCCGACGACGCCACCGCCGCCGGCCTGGCCGAGCGGGTGCTGGAAGCCTTGTCGGCGCCGTATCAGGAAGGCGACCATCGCTACTTCCTGTCCGCCAGCATCGGCATCAGCAGCTATCCGGCCGACGCGGACTCCCCGGAAGGCTTGATGCGCTACGCCGATATGGCGATGTACCGGGCCAAGTATGGCGGCAAGAACGGCTTTTGTTTCTTCGCAGCCGATATGGCGGACGGAGTGCGGCAGCGGTTGCAGACCGAAACCGGGCTGCGGCAGGCGCTGCAGCGTGGCGAACTGCGGCTGGAGTACCAGCCGCAGCTGACCTTGCGCGGTCAGGACATGCTGGGGGTGGAGGCATTGCTGCGCTGGGAGTTCGAGGGCCGCAAGCAGTCGCCAGCCCATTTCATCGGCATTGCCGAGAAAACCGGCCTGATCATCGATATCGACGAATACGTATTCCGCAGCGTCTGCCGCCAAGTCGTGGCCTGGCGCAACAGCGGCTTGCCGCCCTGGCGCATCAGCGTCAATCTGTCGGCGCGTTTTTTCTGTCTGCCGGACTCGGTGGCGCGGCTTAGCGCCATCATCGCGGAGTGCGGCGCGGGACCGGAACAGCTATGCCTGGAAATCACCGAGGGCACGCTGATGGATGTGGACAGCGCGATGAAGACGCTGCCGGCGCTCAAGCGCATGGGCTTTCATGTCAGTGTCGACGACTTTGGCACCGGCTTCTCTTCGCTGTCCTATCTGAAGCGCTTGCCCATCGATGAGTTGAAGATAGACCGCAGCTTCATCATGCGGCTGGATAGCGACGAGCGCGATCTGGCCATGGTGGCCGCCATCGTGTCGATGGCGGAAAGCCTGGGCCTGCAAGTGCTGGCCGAGGGAGTGGAGACCGAATCCCAGCATGAACTGCTGCTGGCGCGCGGCTGCCATAGCGGCCAAGGCTATCTGTACTCGCCGTCGCTGCCGCCGGCGCAACTGGTGGCGTGGTGGCGCGGCCGTTTCGAGTGATCAGGGCGCTGCCGGACTGAGGCCGGGCACCGGCTCGCCCGGCAGCCAGCGCCGGTACAGCGCGGCGAAGCTGCCGTCTCGCTTCATCTCGTCCAGCGCCTGCTGCCAGGTCTTGACCACCGCGTCCGGCGTCTGGCGCGAAAAAGCGATATAGCCGTAAGTATGGGAAAAGGTCAGCGCCTTGCGCACCTGGGCGGGATCGAAACCCTGTTGTCTGAGTTGGTGGGGCAGGGTGGTGTTCTCGCTGACGATGACATCAGCGCGCTTGCGCATCAGCATGGTCAGCAATTGGTCCGGCGTGGCCACGGTGCTCAGATTGGCAAAATTCTGCGCGGCCAGCAGCTGTTGCAGATACCAGTCGCGCACCACCATGATCTGCGGCAGCTTGCGGGCGTCGTCCAGCGTTTGCAGCTTGATATTGCTGTCGCGCCGCACAAACAGACAACCCAGGGTTTCGGTCACCGGACCCACCCATTTGAACAGGCGCTCTCGCTCCGGTGTGCGATTGGTGTTGAACAGCACGGTATTCGGCTGCTGCTGCGCCTGGCGGTAGCCGCGCGCCCATGGCACCACCGCGATGGGGTCGTGGTTGCCGACGCGGCGCTGTATGCCTTGCACCACTTCGACCACCAGGCCGCCCGGCTTGCCGTCCTGCTCGAAGGTCAGCGGCGGGTCGTTCTCGGTCAGGATTTCCAGCATAGGGCCAGGCGCCGCCCGCAATGGCATGGCGACGAGGCAGGCGATAAACAGGTTTAGCAGGCAGTGGCGACGTGTCATGGCGGTGCGCTTCGTGTTCTGGCTGTCCGCTTTGACTGTAGCGGCAATTTGCGCCGGGCTCAAATTCCTTCCTTGGCCGCGCCGTGAATATGAATATGCATAATCGATGGTTTGTTTTTTTCGCTTATTCGCTTAACCTTCCTTGCAGATTCCGCAGAGGCAATGGTTGTTAGATAAGGAAATAGTGATGAACAAGCAAATGATGCTGCTGGCGCTGTGCTTGGCGCCTACCCTGGCGCTGGCCGCCCGCCCATTGACGGTATGCACCGACGCCAATCCGGAAGGCTTCGACGTGGTGCAATACAATTCCCTGGTCACCACCAACGCCTCGGCGGACGTGTTGATGAACCGGCTGGTGGAATACGATGCCATCGGCCGTAAAGTGGTGCCGGGATTGGCCGCAAGCTGGCAAGTCAGCGACGACGGCCTCAGTTACACGTTCAAACTGCGTCCGAACGTGGCATTTCACGCCACCGATTATTTCAAGCCCGGCCGCAAGCTGAACGCCGACGATGTGGTATTCACCTTCGAGCGCATGCTGAATCCCGGCCATGCCTGGTACAAGACCGCGCCGAATGGCTACCCGCACGCGCAGGCCATGCAGTTTCCCAAATTGATCAAGGCGGTGCAGAAGGTTGACGCCAGTACCGTGCGCTTCGAGCTCAACTACCCGGAAGCCACCTTTCTGTCCAGTCTGACCATGGGCTTCGCGTCCATCTATTCGGCGGAGTACGCCGGCCAGCTGCTGGCGGCCGGCCGCCAGGCGGATTTGAACAGCAAGCCGATAGGCACCGGCCCCTTCGTGTTCCGCAGCTTCCAGAAGGACGCGGTGGTGCGCTATGCGCCGAATGCCGGCTATTGGGGCGCCAAGCCCAAGATTGGCGGGCTGATCTACGCGATCACGCCGGACGCCGCGGTGCGGGCGCAGAAGCTGAGAGCTGGCGAATGCCAGCTGGCCTTGTCGCCCAAGCCGCAGGACGTGCTGGCGGCCAAGGCGGATTCCAAATTACAGGTATTGCAGACCCCGGCCTTCATGACCGCCTTCGTCGCCTTCAATAGCCAGAAAAAACCGTTGAACAGCCCGCTGGTGCGCCAGGCGTTCAATCTGGCCTTCGACAAGAGCAGCTATCTGAAAACGGTGTTCGACAACACCGCCATCGCGGCGGACTTGCCGTATCCGCCCAATACCTGGAGCTATAACAAGGGCGAGAAGCCTTATGCCTACGACCCGGCGCGCGCCAAGAAGCTGCTGGCCCAGGCAGGCTACCCCGATGGCTTCGAAACCACGGTATGGGTGCGCCCCAGCGGCAGCACGCTGAACCCCAATCCCAAGGCCGGCGCCGAATTGTTGCAGTCCGATCTGGCCAAGATCGGCGTCAAGGTGCAGATCAAGGTGATTGAGTGGGGCGAACTGATCAAGCGCGCGAAGGCCGGCGAACATGAGCTATTGTTCATGGGCTGGGCCGGCGACAACGGCGATCCGGACAATTTCCTGACCCCGCAGTTTTCCTGCTCCGCGGTGCAGTCCGGTACCAATTTCGCGCGTTATTGCGATGCCAAGCTGGACAAGCTGATCAGCGACGGCAAGAAAAGCAGCGATTTCGCGCAACGCGCCAAATTGTATCTGGCGGCGCAGAAGCTGATTCAAGAGCAGGCGCTGTGGTTGCCGCTGGCGCATCCCACCGCTTATGCGCTGGCGAGCAAGAGTTTGAGCGGTTACGCGGTCAGCCCGTTTGGCCGGGTGGATTTTGGTCGCGCGCATTTGAACTGATAAGCGGCGGGCCCGTCATGGCGGCGGGCCGTCAGTTTTTGTCAGCTTAGGCGCGTTTGTTTTGGGTTAATGTTCGTATGTGAACTTAATCGTGATTATTTTAACGATTTCGCAAAGCCGCCAGCTTATTTTTCTTGAAATGTTGTTTTCGCTTATTTGTTTTTTCGTTTAGAGACTAGCTGCTAGCTAAGGGTGGTATTACTTTAGTAGTTGCTTGTTATCTTGTTCATGCATGTCTTGTCGTTTGCGCCAGCGGCGCAGCCTGTGCGGGCCTGACTTGAAACGGGCTTTTTCACGGTCATCCGGCCATGGTCCGGGTTGCGACAATCCTTTCCCTGCTTGATTATGGCGGGCTCTCCGCCTTGCCGGGCCAGCGTTGCGCGAACGCCACGCGGCTTGGCTGGCGTCCGCGCGCCACGGCGAGCATGACAGCCCTCCAGCTAAAATGTTCCAAAGCGCTGAAAATGCGCAATTTAATAATGGATATTTTAATATTAATGATCTCTTCTTAAGGGTAATTAGGAAATATTCTTAAAAAGATCAAGCTTGTCCGGCTTATCCCTAGTTGAAACTACTCACTGGCCTATTTAGCGTGTGCTCACCCTCGCTTATGACTACAGTTTCGCGTATCATCAAAGCTTGGTTGGGATAAACATGACATAAGAATATAATGCAAACTAGACGAACACAACAAAGTCGTAGGGAGTCCACCATCGGAAAACTGGTGGAGGCGGCCATCGAGTGTCTGCTGGAGTTTGGTTATCACGGCACCAGCGTGCAACTGATCTGCAGCCGGGCCGGCGTCTCCCAGGGGGCATTGTTCCGCCATTTCGCCACCAAGAACGAACTGATGCTGCCGGTGGGGCGCAAGGTGGTCGACGATATTTTCGAAGCCGGGCTCAAGCTGGCGGCGGAAATGCCCAGCACGATGCCGGAAGAGGAACGGATCGTCGCGCTGATGAAGGCCCTGGTGCTGTCACCGCGCCACATTGTGTTGATGGAGCTGCTGATGGCGGCCCGCACCACCGCCGATCTGCGGGAAATCTTCCTGGCCAGTTCCAGCAACTACTTCCGCGATCGCTTCGTCGCCCTGATGGCATCGCTGTTTCCGCGCTACGCGATCTCCACCGGCTTCTTCGCCACCTTGCTGACCATGATGACCACCTTCCATGGCATGGCGCTGTACCGGATGCTGAACGAGCATCCCGAAGGCGACAAGATGCGCGAGCAGTGGCTGCAGACCGCCTTGCGCAGCGAGCTGGAACGCATCCGCGCCGAAGGCGCCGACAGCCGCAATCCCTTATACCAATTGCCGTTCTAAGACGGTGGTTCGGCGTTAAAAACCGCTTCGAAACACAGATGCGCCATATGGGCATCGCGCTTTCTCGGCGGTTTTCGTCTTCGCTCGCGAGCCCGTAACACGGGCTCGAAGTCTATCCCATGCCTGCTGGCGGAAATTGCAGCTTGACGCTGAGGCCACCACCGGCGTTGCGGCTCAACTCCACCGTCGCTCCGTGGCGGTGGGCGATTTCCCTGACGATGGCCAATCCAAGCCCGCTGCCGTTGCTGGCGGCGCCGGCGATGCGATAAAAGCGCTGCCATACCTTGTCCCGTTCCGCATCGGCAATGCCGGGGCCGTTGTCGTCTATGCGCAGCCACGGCGCCGGCAGCGCGCCGGCGGCCAGGGTGATGCGGGCGGCGCCGGCGACCGGGTGGTAGCGGATGGCATTGTCCAGCAAATTGCCCAGCGCCTCCCGCAGCAAGCCGGCATGTCCGCGTATTTCCACCGTTTCCTCGCCTTCGTAGCCCAGATCCGCGCCTTGGCCATGAGCCCAAGCGGCTTGTTCCAGCGCCCATTCCCGTAGCCACGCGGCCAGATCCATTTCGGTCAAGGCGATCGCCTGGCCGTTGTCGGGCTCCACCCGCGCCAGTTGCAGCAATTGCTGCACGCCATGGCTGGCACTGTCCAGCGAGGCCAGCAGTTTGTCCAATTGCTGCCGCAAGGCGGCTTCGGATGCTTGACGCTGGGCCAATTCCGCCTGGGTCCGCATCACCGCCAGCGGCGTTTTCAATTGATGGGCGGCATCGTCGATGAAACGGCGCCGTGCCGCCTGCAGCTTGTGCCAGCGCACGCCTTGCTGATTCAGCGCGTCCACCAGCGGAGTCAGTTCGGTGGGCAGTTCGCTGCTGGGCAGCGGGCTGAGGTCGGTGTCCTTGCGCGCGCCCACCTTGCGCGACAAGCGGCGCAGCGGCCGCAGGCTGTGGCCGACCGCCAGCAGCACGATGACCAGCATGATGGCGCCGAGCAGCGCTTCCTGCGCCAATGCCCCCAGCAACAGGGTGCGCGCCAGTTGCTGGCGCGATTCCGGCGTTTCCGCCACCTGGATCCAGACGTCGCGGCTTTGCAGCGTGGCCATGTCGCGCACCGATTGGCGCAGGGTCAGCAGCCGCAGCGTGTCGCCGTGATAGCCGATGTCCGAGTAGTCCGGCTGGTAGCGGATTTCGGCGCGGCGGCGCGGCGGCGGCAGGGGCAGGTCCTCATAGCCGGTCAGCACCGCGCCATCGTCGCGGCTGACCCGGTAGAACACCTTGCCGGAGGCGTTGGATTCGAACATCTGCAAGGCGAAATAGGGGATGTCCACGCTGATGGCGCCGCCATGGGCGGCGACGCCGTCGGCAATGGCGCGGCCGGAGCTGAGCAGCATGCGGTCGAAGGCGGTATTGGCCGCCTGCAAGGCACGGTCATAAGTCATCCAGCCGTCCAGCGCCAGCATCAGCAGCAGCGGTATCGACAGCCCCAGCAATAGCTGCTTGCGCAGGCTGGCGGGCTTGAGGCGGGAAAGAAGTTTGCGCATTTACGGCGTGGTCAATAGATAGCCCAGCCCGCGCAAGGTGACGATGGAGACCGGCTGCTCCGCCAGTTTCTTGCGCAAGCGGTGCACGTAGATTTCAATGGCCTCGGCGCTGCCGGACTCATCCAGGCCGAAGATCTTTTCCGATAGCTGGGTCTTGCCTATCGCCTTGCCGCCCTGCAGCATCAGCACCTCCAGCACCGCGTGCTCGCGCGGCGTCAGCCGCAGCGTGTCGCCATGCAATTGGAACTGGCGGCCGATGCTGTCGTAGCTGAGCGGGCCCAGTTGCAGCAACGGGCTTTCGCGGCCATGGCTGCGGCGGATCAGCGCGCGCACCCGCGCTTCCAGCTCATTGAGATCGAAAGGCTTGGCCAGGTAATCGTCGGCGCCCAGATCCAGGCCGCGAACCCTTTCTTCCACCGAGCCGTGCGCGGTCAGGATCAGCACCGGCAGCGCCTGCTTGCGGCCGCGCAGCCGGCGCAGCACCTCCCAGCCGTCCAGCTTGGGCAGGTCCAGGTCCAGGATGGCCAGCGCGTAATCCTGGGTGCGCAGCACATGGTCGGCGTCGCTGCCGTTGAGCATGCAGTCCACGGCGAAGCCGGCCTGGCGCAGGGCCTGGGCCAGCGATTCCGACAAGGCCGGATTGTCTTCCACCAAAAGCAGGCGCATGGTTGGCTCATTGAAAGCGGATTGAAAGCTTCACTCTAATATCATGGCTGGGCAAGCGAAGCCAATAGAGCGTCGCCGTCGAAAGATGTGCTCAACATCTTCAGCTACCAAGGAGCAACACCATGAATAGAGTCAGAAGCTTGTCCGCGCTGTGCTGCGCGCTGGGTTCCGCCGCCGCCTGGGCGGCCGTGCCCGCCGGGTATCCGGCCAGTTATCAGCAATTGGTGGACGCCGCGGCCAAGGAGGGCAAGGTGGTGGTGTATTCGGCCACCGACAGCGCCGCCGCGCGGCCGCTGATCAAGGATTTTCAGGCTTTGTATCCCGGCGTCAAGGTGGAATACCACGATATGAACAGCACCGAGATCTATAACCGCTTCATCAGCGAGAACGCCGCCAACAGCGCCAGCGCCGATGTGGTATGGAGCTCGGCGATGGATTTGCAGGTGAAGTTCGTCAATGACGGCTATGCCGCCAGTTACGCCTCGCCGGAGACGCCGAATCTGCCGTCCTGGGCGCATTATCAGCAGCAGGCCTATGGCACCACTTACGAACCGGTGGCCATCGTCTACAACAAGCGCTTGTTGAAGCCGGCGGAGATTCCGCAGACGCGCGCCGACCTAGTGCGCATCCTCAAGGCCAATCCGGCCCGCTTCAAGGGCAAGGTCACCAGTTACGATATCGAGAAATCCGGTGTCGGTTTCAATTTTCTGACCCAGGACGCTCGCCACAATAGCGCCGGTACCTGGGAACTGGCGCGCGCGCTGGGCGCCAGCGGCGTCAAGCTGCAAACCTCCACCGGCGCGATGATGGAACGGATTTCCTCGGGCGAGAACCTGATCGGCTACAACATCCTCGGCTCCTATGCCTACGCCAAGGCCAAGAAGGATCCGGCCATCGGCTATGTCTATCCCAAGGACTACACCCAGGTGGTCAGCCGTCTGGCCATCGTGTCCAAGAAAGCGCGCAATCCCAGCGCGGCGCGGCTGTGGTTGGACTATCTATTGTCCAAGCGCGGCCAGACCGTGCTGGCCAACCAGTCCGAGCTGTTCTCCCTGCGCAGCGATGTCAGCGGCGCGGCGTCGATTACCGCCTTGAATCAGCAATTGGGCGGCAGCGCCAAGCCTATCCAGGTGGGCACCGGCCTGTTGGTCTATCTGGACCAGGCCAAGCGCCTGGACTTCATGCGTCAGTGGCAGCAGGCGCTGAAGAAATAGCGCGCCGCCGCATGGTCTAGCCGGCCGTTTGACGCGGTTGACGATGCATCCCTGTGCGGACTTTTTCCCGCGCGCGGCGGAGCGTCAACCGTTTCCTGAGAGCCTGTTCAAAGTCTCGCGAGCAAGAGCGAGACAAGGCGTTGTGGCTGAGAAAGCGGAATGTACAAGCGCTACATGAGCATTTCGAAGCGGTACTCATCGTGTAACGCGTCCACGACGCGCAGCAGATCGTAAACAGGTTCTGAGCCGGCCTTCCCTATTCCTTCATCAGCCGTCCGCCCGGCGCGGACGGCGCAAAGGCCTGTGCGTCAGGCCTGGGAGCAAGCATGGATTCTTCCGTAAAGCTCACGGCGACCGCCGCGAGCCCCGCCGCCGCGCGTGGCGGGGCGCCGCGCTGGAGCGCGATCAGCCGCTGGCTGGTCATGGGCGTATTGGCGACGCTGGTGTTGGCGCCGCTGTCTTTGGTGGTGTATCAGAGCCTGCTGGATCAGCCATTCTTCATGGCGGACAAGAGCATGGGATTGGCCGCCTACCGTTTCGTGTTCACCGACTCCGATTTTTGGTCCGCGCTCGGCAATTCGCTGGTGATCGCCGCCGGCATGGCCTTGATCGCGATTCCGCTGGGCGGAGTGCTGGCCTTCTTGATGGCGCGCACCGATCTGCCGGGGCGGCGCTGGCTGGAGCCCTTGCTGCTGACGCCGGTATTCGTGTCGCCTATGGTGCTGGCCTTCGGCTATGTGGTGGCGGCGGGACCAGTGGGCTTTTATTCGCTGTGGTTCAAACAGTGGTTCGGCGTGGAAGAGCTACCGTGGAATATCTATTCCTTGGCCAGTATCGCGGTGGTGGCGGGGCTGACCCATGTGCCGCATGTCTATTTATATGCGTCGGCGGCGCTGCGCAATCTGGGCTCGGACGTGGAGGAAGCTGCGCGCGTGGCCGGCGCCAGCCCCTTCCGCGTGGCGCGCGACGTCAGCCTGCCGATGGTGATGCCGGCGATGCTGTTCTCCGGCGTGCTGGTGGTGTTTCTCGGTTTCGAGGTGTTCGGCCTGCCGCTGGTGCTGGGCGACCCGGAAGGGCATCTGGTGCTGGCCACCTATCTGTACAAGCTGACCAATAAGCTGGGGATTCCGTCCTATCACCTGATGGCGGCGGTGGCGGTCTGCCTGATCGCCATCACCTTCCCGCTGGTCCTGCTGCAGCGCCGGCTGTTGCGCAGCGCCCAGCGTTTCGTTGCCCTCAAGGGCAAGGCCGGACGTCAGCATCCGCTGTCGCTGGGGCCGTGGCGCTATGTGGCGCTGGCCATCGTGCTGCTGTGGCTGTTCCTCACCGTGGTGGTGCCGATTACCGGCATCGCGCTGCGCTCGGTGGTCAGCCATTGGGGCGAGGGCGTGTCCTTGCTGGAGACGCTGACGCTGGATCACTACGCGCTGGTGTTCGAGGAGGACAATATCGTCCGCGCCATCGTCAACACCCTGGGCGTCGGCATCATCGGCGGCGCGCTGGCGGTCGGTTTTTACACCCTGGTCGGTTTCGCCGGCCATCGTCGCAATGACTGGGGGGGGCGCGTGCTGGATTACCTGGTGCTGCTGCCGCGCGCGGTGCCTGGCATCCTGGCCGGCCTGGCCTTCCTGTGGGTGTTTCTGTTCGTGCCCGGCTTGCAGGGCGCCAAGAACAGCATGCTGTCGATCTGGCTGGCCTACACCGTGGTCTGGCTGGCCTATGGCATGCGGCTGGTGCAGAGCGCCTTGCTGCAAGTGGGACCGGAGCTGGAGGAAGCGGCGCGCAGCGCCGGCGCATCGCAGCGCCGCGCCAGCCTGGACGTGACCCTGCCCTTGATCCGTTTCGGCCTGCTGTCCAGTTGGCTGCTGATCTTCATGATTTTCGAGCGGGAGTATTCGACCGCGGTGTATTTGCTGTCGCCCGGCACCGAGGTGATCGGTTCCTTGTTGGTATCCCTGTGGGCCACCGGCGCGGTGGACCAGGTGGCGGCCCTGTCTGTGATCAATATTCTGATGGTGGGCGCCGGCTTGGCGCTGGCCTTGCGTCTGGGAGTGAAACTGCATGACTAAGCTGAGCGTGCGCGATCTGCATCTGAATTACGACCACAACCCCATCCTGCAAGGGGTGTCCTTCGACCTGGCCGCCGGCCAGGTGGTATCCCTGCTCGGCGCTTCCGGCAGCGGCAAAACCACCTTGCTGCGCGCCATCGCCGGGCTGGAGCAGCCATCCGCGGGGCGCATCCTGTTGGATGGCCGCCCGCTGTACGACGGCGCGGCCGGCTGCAATCTGGCGGTGGAGCAGCGCTCCTTGGGCCTGGTGTTCCAGTCCTATGCGCTATGGCCGCATCGCACCGTGGCGCAGAATGTCGGCTATGGCTTGAAACTGCGTAAAACCCCTGCGGCAGACATCGCGGCGCGGGTGCGGCAGATCCTGGACAAGCTCGGGCTCGGCCATCTGGCCGAGCGCTATCCGCATCAGCTGTCGGGCGGCCAGCAGCAGCGCGTGGCGATTGCCCGCGCGCTGGTGTACAACCCGCCGGTGATTCTGCTGGATGAGCCGCTGTCCAATCTGGACGCCAAGCTGCGCGAAGAGGCGCGTGCCTGGCTGCGCGAACTGATCGTGTCGTTGAACTTGTCGGCGCTGTGCGTCACCCACGACCAGGGCGAGGCGATGGCGATGTCGGACCAGATACTGCTGCTGAAGAACGGCCGCATCGAGCAGGCCGGCAGCCCGACCGAGCTGTATTCGGCGCCGGCCTCCCTTTATACCGCGCAATTCATGGGCGCCAATAATACGCTGCAAGCCAAGGTGGCTGCCCGGGATGGCGATAGCGTCACCTTGCAAGGCGAGGGCTGGCAGTTGCGCGCCACTGCGCGCCAGGCGCTGCAAGTGGGACAAACGGCGCAGGCGGTGATCCGGCTGGAGCGGCTACGGGTGCAGGACGAGCCCGGCGGCAACAGCCTGCCGGCGCGCTTGATCGCGTCGATGTATCTGGGCGACCGCTGGGAATACCTGTTGCAGCACGGTGAGCTGCGCTTGCGCGCCTTTGGCCAGCAGGCCAGGCCAAATGGTGAATGCTGGGCGGAGTTCCGGCAGGAGGACACCTGGGCGTTCGAGGCGGTTCCAGCCTGATTGACTCTGTAAGAGCCTGTTCAAAGTCTCGCGAGCAAGGGCGAGACAAGGCGAAAACGAGTGAAAAAGCGGAATGTACAAGTGGTACATGAGCATTTTGAGCTTGGTTTCAACGCCGTATCGCCGAAGCGCAGCAGACTTTGAACAGGTTCTAAGGGTATCGGCAAAGGGCAAGCGCGAGGCTTGCTCTTTTTTTATGGCCGCGTGCGGCGGAGCAGGTGTTAATGACGATGGGTGAATGGGGCGTCGATGTCTAGTGGGAAGGGTGGGGCGCGCTAGCCACGGTCTGGTCTGCCATTAGATGCGCTATTGTCGGGAGATCTAAGGAGTAGGGTGGGATTGAAAAGCCTGATGTTGGTCGCAGCTTGCCGCAATGAAAAAGGCCCGCTTGCGCGGGCCTTTTTCTCATTCATGTTCGTGGGTTCTTGCGTCGAACCGACAAATTAGAATGCGTGGATCATGTTCAGGCCGAAGGCCTTCAGATCCTTGTTGGCGTTATCCAGGCCACCTTTAACATCGATCTGGCCGAATTGCGCGCCGAAGGTGGTGCGCTTGGAGATCGCGTAGTCAACGCCCAGCACGTACTGGCTGTACTGCGAGTCGTTCAGTTTTACGCTGCTGATTTCAACTTTGTCGCCGCGAGCGTAGGTGAACTTCGGAGTGAATGCACCGATGGTGTAGGCGGCAGTCAGAGCATACTCGCGAGTTTTTACTTTACCGTTTACATCAATAGCGCCGGAATAACTTGCACCGTTGATGATTTGGTTAGCCCAAGTGGTACCCAGGATGTCCAAGCCACCTTTCTGCTGTTGGTAGCCGAAAGCAACCAGCAGATTGTTGGCGTTGTAGCCAACTTCCAGGCGGTGTTTGTCGTTAGCGGTGGCGTTAACGATGGAGCCACGAGCAATTTGGCCATCAGCTTTGTCAGCTACGGTCAGTTTGCCGGTGATCGGATCTTCGAACAGGCCAACAGAAGAGTTGGCTTTGCTTTCATGGATGTAAGCATACTTGCCGAAGAAGCCACTATTTTCGTAGCCCAGGCCAACGATAGCGGTTTCACGCGCTTGGGTGTTCGAGGTCTTGTCTTCTTTGGTGCCGTATTGCAGAGCGGCGCTGAAGCCAGCGATGCTCGGCATGTCGTAGCGCACGGAGTTCTTCAGGCGCTTGCCGTCACGGGTGAAAATGCCCAGGCCCAGTGCGTCGCTGCTGTATTCCCAGCTGTCAACGATGCCCATGTCGCTGTCCAGGAAGTTGGACACGTTGCCCAGACGCAGGGTGCCCAGATCGCTCTGCAGGCCTACGAAAGAGTTACGGCTAGCGAAAGTGCCGCTGCTGGAGCCGGTGCGGGATTGGCCGTCGATGCCAAAACCGGTTTCAACTTGCCAGATAGCCTTCAGACCGTTGCCCAGGTCTTCTTTGCCTTTGAAACCAATACGGGAACCGAGGTCGTCGATGTTGGTTTGCTTGGTGGAACCGTTGTCAACGTACTCTACGCCGCCTTTGATTTTGCCGTAGATGGTAACGTCAGCGAAAGCTGCGGCCGGCAGAGTAGCTACCAGCAGGGCGATCAGACTCTTTTTCATGGTCAAGTCATCCTTTATATGGGTTTAGGAATGTGAGCAAATGCTATTGGCTAAGTTGTTTAAATGCAACTTTTCGGTAAATGGCGTGTTGCAAATCAACAACCAAATGTTGCTTTCTATGTGTGGTTTTACATGGAAAAGTCTTGCTAAGCCAATGAACAAAATGAAGAAAATATGAATTATGCGAATGGGAGTGAAGTGTTGTAAAAAAGCATCTATCGCCTACATTCCTTATGCCATAAGGATTTTGGCGTGGGTGTGGAGATGGGGAGCAGTGGCGGCAGTGAAAAAAAATGAGCCCGCGGAGGGCGGGCTCGAAATCAACGTGACTTGAAGAGAATTCACGATGCTGCAAGAAGCACATCAGAATGAATTCGTATCTGAATCATAATAGAAAGCGAAGGCTATGTAAATAGTGATGTCAGGGGCGATGGTTACCCGTTTTTGGTGGTGTGGTGAGTGCTAACGTGTTGTTTATAAAATATTATTCATATTGATTTGATTCTTCTGTGAATGATTGCTCTTGTGGTGGTCTTTGTGCGGAATGGTAGATCGTTTGCTTTTATGGCGCGGCATTTTGCTTCTTTTGCTGTTGCCGCTTCCCGGCTAAGGTAGTCGGGTTGCATGTCTGAACCTGGGCAACTCACTCCATATAGAAGGATGACGCGATGAAACTGGAAACCCTGGCGGTGCATGCCGGCTATGCGCCGGACCCGACGACCAAGGCGGTGGCGGTGCCGCTGTATCAAACCACCAGCTATGCCTTCGACAGCACCCAGCACGGCGCCGACCTGTTCGATCTCAAGGTGCAGGGCAATATCTACACCCGCATCATGAACCCGACCACCGATGTGCTGGAGCAGCGGGTGGCTGCGCTGGAGGGCGGCATCGGCGCGCTGGCGGTGGCGTCCGGTATGGCGGCGATCTCCTACGCAATACAAACCATCGCCGAGGCCGGCGACAACATCATCGCCACCGGCACCTTGTACGGCGGCACTTATAATTTGTTTGCGCACACGCTGCCGCAATTGGGCATCGAGGTGCGTTTCGTCGATTACCGCCAGCCGCAGCGGATTGGCGAAATGGCGGACGCGCGCACCAAGGCGGTATTCTGCGAGTCCATCGGCAATCCGCTGGGCAATGTGGTTGATTTCGCCGCCTTCGCCGATCAGGCGCATCGTCATGGCCTGCCGCTGATCGTCGACAACACGGTGCCGTCTCCTTATCTATGCCGGCCGTTCGAGCACGGCGCCGACATCGTGGTGCACAGCCTGACCAAATACCTGGGTGGCCACGGCAATAGCATAGGCGGCATCATCGTGGACAGCGGCCGCTTCCCCTGGGCTGAGCACGCCGAGCGCTTCGCACGTCTGAACGCGCCGGATGTCAGCTACCACGGCGTCAACTACGTGGAGACATTGGGCGCGGCCGCCTATATCGCGCGGGCGCGGGTGGTGCCGCTGCGCAATATGGGCGCGGCGCTGGCGCCGTTCAACGCTTTCCTGATCTTGCAAGGGATAGAAACGCTGGCGCTGCGCATGGATCGCATCTGCGCCAATGCCTTGCAAGTAGCCCAACGTCTGCGCCGGCACCCGGCGGTGGAATGGGTGGAGTACGCCGGGCTGGAGGATCATCCGGACCATGGCTTGGCGCAGCGCTATTTTGGCGGCCGCGCTTCCGGCGTGCTGTCCTTCGGCATCCGTGGCGGCGCGGCCGCGGGCGGTCGTTTCATCGACGCCTTGCAGTTGGTGACCCGCTTGGTGAATATCGGCGACGCCAAGTCGCTGGCCTGCCATCCGGCCACCACCACTCACCGCCAGTTGTCCGCAGAGGAGCAATTACGCGCCGGGGTGCGTCCGGAGATGGTGCGGCTTTCCATCGGCATCGAACATATCGACGACATTCTGGCCGACATTGACCAGGCCTTGGTCGCCGCGGCTTAATAAGGCCTCGCTCAGCCGCGGCGCAATACCTGGGGATTCATGCCATTAGGCAGGTGGTGATGCCATTTACCGTCCAGAAAGCTCTGCATTACCTGCTGGACCTTGCCATGCAGGGTCCAGCCGGCGTCGCGGGCGATCGCGGCGGCGGACAGGGGCTTGCCGTCGGCCGGCTGTATTGGCGCGATGTATTCCAGCGGATGATCCGCCAGCATCGGATGATCGATTTCTTCGCGCGACAGCAGGGTCAGCTGATGATGCTGCGGGTCGCGCGCGATGCGTTGGTACAGCGCATCGACCACGTCTTCGGGTCCTTCCAGTATCTGCAGGAAATCGTCGTTCAACATCAGCAGCACGCTGGCGATGCCCTGGCTGTGGTTGTAGTCGCGAAAACGGCCGATGCGGGCGTGCATGAGCCCGGCGGATACCGGGTGCTGCGCTGCGCTGCTATAGATCAGACGGATCATCGTGTGCTCCGCGTGGCGAGAACTCTTGCTTGCAGTATAGCGCCTGACGGTTAAGTCAATTTGAGCCAGGCCAACACGCAGACCAAAGCCACGACGGCGTGCAGCCAGGCGCGGCGACGGAACAGGCTGGCGCTTTGCCGCGGCGGCAGCGTGGTGATGATGGGCGGGCCGCTCTGCTCATTGCCGGCCAGTAGCCAGTACGCGGGCTGCCGCGCCATTTCTTTATGCAGCGCGAGCACTTCGCGTTGCGCCGCGGCGCGCGCCAGGCCCCATTCCCGCTGGTCCAACTGGCCGTTGCCGTCCAGGTCGAAACGGCGCAGCAGCTCGGCCTGGTTGCGTTTCCACTCCGCCAACTTGGCGCCGATGTCCAAGCGCAGCTCGATGGCGCCGACGCGCGGCTCCAGGCGTGACAATTGGCCGCGCACATGGATGGTCTCGCCTTCGTCTATCCATTCCTCTATCAGCAGCATGCCGTCCTCGTGCCAACGGCGCCGATGATGGGCGATAACCTGGGCCGAGCCCGGCAGCACGGTGGCTTCCGCGTCGCCGTCGACCAGCAGAAAGCTGTCGTCGCTGCTGATTTCCGGCGGGTTGACACGGGCGGCCAGCCGGGTGGAACGCTGCATGGTCCAGCGCAGCCAGTCTTCCAGATCCAGCTTGCCGCGTTCATCTATGCGCCAGCAGCGGTACCAGGCGCAGCGCCGGCCGCTCAAGGGGCTGTAGTTGGGCGCGTTGGGATGGCAGCGGGCCATGCCGGACAATTCCACCTGGCCCAGCGCCGCGCTGGCTAGCCGCGAGGTGGGGGTGTCGGCCAGTTGCCGGTAGCGGCGGTAGTTGGCATGCCAGCTGAACAGGCCCACCGCGGCGACGAACAACAGACCGTAGCGCGTGACGCCGCCAAGCCACACTGCGCCGGCAAGCAGGTAGAGGCCGAGGCTTAATTCCGGCAACAGCGAAGCGAAAATGAACGGCATGCTCAGCGTCGCGCGAACAGCGCTTGCATGTCGACATCACGGGTTTCTGCTGCGGCGAAGCGCAGCGGCCTGGCCGGCGGAAAATGAAACAGGCGGGCAAGCAGCAAGTCGGGAAACTGTTCGATGCGGGCGTTGTGAAGCTTGACCGCCTCGTTGTACAGTTCGCGGCGATCGGCCAGCGCCTCTTCCAATTGAGTGATGCGTTCGCTCAATTGCGCGAATTGCTGATCGGCCTGCAGTGCCGGATACGCCTCCGCCACCGCGTAGAGCTGGCCGATCAGGCCGTGCAGCCGTCCCTCGGCGGCGCCCAGCGCTTCCGGGTCGCGCGCGCGGGCGGAGTCGGCGACGGCGCCGCGCGCGGCCATCACCTGGGTCAGGGTTTCCTGTTCGAAGGCGGCGTATTGCCGGCACACTTCCACCAGTTTGGGCAGCTCGTCGTGGCGCTGCTTGAGGATGACATCGATATTGGCCCAGCTTTGCGTCAGTTGGTGCTTCAGATTGACCAGCGCATTGTAGAGCGTGACCAGGTAGAGCAACGCGGCGGCGACGGCGGCGAGGAAGATGGCCAGCTTCATATGGAATCCTTTGCGAGGCCGCGCGGACTTGGCGGCGGATGCTGGCATTATTGTCCAGCGGCGGCGGCTTGTCGCTACATTCAGAAAGAGGGGAAAGCGTGAATTTCATCAGCATCATCGGTGCCGGTCGCCTAGGCAAGACCCTGGCGCGGCTAGCGCAAGGCTCCGGGCGCTATCGGGTGCTGGACGTGATGACGCGGCGACTGGAGTCGGCGTGCGCGGCCTGCGAATTCATCGGCGCCGGGCGGCCGGTCTGTGATTGGGCGCAGTTGGCGCCGGCCGATCTCTATCTGCTGGCGGTGCCGGACGCGGCCATCGCCGACTGCGCTCAGGCGCTGGCCGCTGCCGGCGTGGTGCCGCCCGGTGCCGTGGTGTTTCACGCCAGCGGCGTCAGCGAATCCGGCATGCTGCAGCCGTTGGCGGCGCGCGGCGCGCACCTGGGCAGCCTGCATCCTGCTTTCTCATTCGCCGATCCGGAGCGGGCGGCCGAGTATTTCGTCGATGTGCTGTGCGCGCTGGAGGGCGATGCGCCGGCCTGCGCCGCTTTGCGGACGCTGGCGCAGGCCGTGGGCGGGCGGCCGTTTCAATTGGCCACCGGCGGCAAGCCGGCTTATCACGCGGCTTTGTCGGTGGCGTCCAATTATCTGGTGACGCTGACCGCGATGGCGCAAGAGTTGGCCCGCCAGGGCGGCGTGCCGGTCGAGCTGCTGACTCCGCTGCTGGGCGGCTTGATGCGGCAGACGCTGGAGAATGCGCTGGTCTTGGGGCCGCAGGCGGCGCTGACCGGGCCCATCGTGCGCGGCGACGCGTCGACGGTGGCGCTGCATCTGCAGGCGATGGACGATGCCGGCTTGCGCGCCGCCTATCAAGCCTTGGGTCGACAGACGGCGGCGCTGGCCGGCGAGCGTCTGTCCGAGCCGGCGCGCCGGCAAGTGCTGAGCGTGCTGGAACTCGACGAGGACTCAGGCCGGTAGCGCCACCTTGAACACTTGGCGCAGATAGGCGAGGAAGGTCTCGTCGCTGCACATGGTCTTGCCGGGGCTGTCGGACAACTTGGCCACCGGCTGGCCGTTGCAACTGACCAGCTTGAGCACGATCTGCAGTGGCTCCAGGCCCATGTCGTTGGTGAAATGGGTGCCGATGCCGAAGCTGATCTGGATGTGCGGGCTGAAGTGGCGCTGCAGGTTCAGCGCGCTGTCCACGCTCAGGCCGTCGCTGAAGGTCAGCATCTTGGTGGCCGGGTCGATGCGCAGCTTGCGGTAATGCGAGATCGCTTTCTCGCCCCATTGATAGGGATCGCCGCTGTCGTGGCGCAGGCCGTCGAACAGCTTGGCGAAATAGAGATCGAAGTCGGCCAGAAAGGCATCCATGCCCACCACATCGGTCAGAGCGATGCCGAGATCGCCGCGGTATTCCTGCACCCAGGATTCCAGCGCCGCCTTCTGGAAATCGCGTAGCCGCACGCCCAGCGCCTGGAAGGCCTGGAAGAATTCGTGAGCCATGGTGCCAATGGGGGTGATGCCCAGCTTCCAGGCCAGGTAGACATTGCTGGTGCCGCGGAAGATGTCCGGCAGCGCGCTGTTCAGGCGCTCCACCACGTGTTGCTGCCATTCCCGGCTGAAGCGGCGGCGGGTGCCGAAGTCGGCGATCAGCAAGGGAAAGCGCTGCTGCGCGGCCTCGCTGTCGCGGAAGCGTTCCAGCACGGCGATCTTGGCGTCCAGCCGGCGCAGACCCTCGGCGCGGACTTCAGCCGAATCCAGGCGGCGGAAATACAATTCGTTGACGATGGCGAGCACGAAGATCTCGAAGAACATCGCCTGCACCAGCGGGCCCTTGATGCGAATCGCCAGTTCTCCGTCCTCGCAGGACACGGTGATGAAGCGCCGCTGCAGGTGAAACAATTCCAGGTAATCGACGAAATCGCTCTTGATGAAGCGCAGCGTGCGCAGGTAGGCCAGTTCTTCCTGGGTGAAGTGCAGCTGGCACAGCCAATCCAGTTGCGCTTCCAGTTCTTTCTTCAACTGGGTCAGCGGCATGTCCGGGCGGTTGCGGCATTTGAACTCGTACTCGCCGTGCGAGGCCGGGAATTGGTGCAGCACCACTTGCAGCATGGTGAACTTGTAAAGATCGGTGTCCAGCAGGGAGTGTATCAGCGGCGGAATCTTGGCCATGGTGGGTTCAGGCGGCGTGAATGATGAAAATGGCCGGGCGCTTGTGCAGGTCCGGCGCGTCCTTGGGCCAGTCCTTGACCCTGCGGCTGACGATGGTCTGGCTCGGCAGGGTCAGATCGCAGGCCACCGCCAGCCGGGTGGCCGGGGGTAGCGTGTCGCGCAATTGCTGCAGCAGCGCATTATTGCGGTACGGTGTTTCGATGAAGACCTGGGTCTCGTTGCGCTGGCGCGAGCGCTGCTCCAGTTCCTTGACTATTTTGGCCTTGTCGGCGGCGTCCACCGGCAGATAGCCATGGAAGGCGAAGCATTGGCCATTGGCGCCGCTGGCCATCAGCGCCAGCAGAATGGACGAAGGACCGATCAAGGGTTCCACCCGGACGCCGCGCTCGTGCGCCAGCGCCACCAGTTGCGCGCCGGGGTCGGCCACCGCCGGGCAGCCGGCTTCGGAAATCAGACCCAGATCATGGCCGTCCAGCAGCGGCTGCAGCAGGGCGGCGACGTCGGTCGCGGCGGTGTGCTCGTTCAGCGTGCTCATGGCGAGTTCACGAATGGGCGTGTTGATGCCCAGCGCTTTCAGGTGTTTGCGCGCGGTTTTTTCCGCTTCCACCACGAAATGGGTCAGGTGCAGCACTTTGGCGCGCTCGGCTTCGGGCAGCCAGGCGATGGACTCGTCGCCCAGCGGGGCGGGGATCAGGAACAGGGTGCCGCTCATTGCAAAATCTCCACGCCTTCGTTGGCCAGCATCGTGATCAGCTTGAACAGCGGTACGCCGATCAAGGCATTGGGGTCGTCGGACTCCACCCGCTCCAGCAGCGCGCCGCCCAGGCCCTCGCTCTTGGCGCTGCCGGCGCAGTGCAGCGCGTCCGGCTCGCGTTCCAGATAGTTGCGGATTTGCGCGTCGCTCAGCGCGCGCAGGGTGACGCGGGTGATGCCCACCGCTTCTTGCAGCCGACGCTCGGCGCTGTTGTACAAGGCCAGCGCCGAATGAAACACCACGGTGCGGCCGCTCATCCATTGCAGCATCTTGACGCCGTTGTCGAACGATCCTGGCTTGCCTATCTGCTGCCCGTCAAGCAATGCCACTTGATCTGAACCTATGATCAACGCTTGCGGATGCTTTTCCGCCAGCGATTGCGCCTTGGTGCGCGCCAGCCGCACCGCGGTTTCCAGCGCGGTTTCACCCGGCAGCGGGGTTTCGTCGCACACCGGCGGCTCGGCGTGGAAGGGCAGGCCCAGGCGGGCGATGATTTCTTGGCGGTAGCGGGAGGTGGAAGCCAGTACAATCTGCATATTTGAGGCGTCGCTTGTTGCGGAGCCGGCGCGCTTGCAAGGCGGCGCCAGTGGCGCGCGCGCGGGGCCCCTTGTTTCTTTTGACAAATCAGGGGAATGGATTGTACCATGCGAGGTTTATGTCTAAACCGATTTTGATCGATCCGCTCAAGTTCGCCCGGGAAGGGCGTTCGCAGGCCGGCAAACTGCCGGTTGGCGAGCTGGATGAGCGTGTGCACAGCGATCTGTCCGACACCTCCGGGGATGTGGAATACACCCTGGATGGTTTTCGCGACAGCTTGAAGCGTTTGTCGCTGCGTCTTCATTTGTCGGCGGAACTCAAAGTGACCTGCCAGCGCTGCATGGATAGCATGCCGTACAGCCTGGACACCGATTCGGTGATCACTTTGTTTACCGACCCCGACAAGCTGGAAGAGGCTTGCGAGCAGGACGAGGAGCTGGACGCGGTCATCGCCGAACCGGAATTGAACCTGACGGCGCTGATCGAAGACGAAATCATTATGGGCTTGCCGCTTTCGCCGAAACACGACGACTGCGGCAGGGAAACTCTCTCGCTCGCCAAGGCTGACAAGCCCAATCCGTTTGCGGTGCTGGCGGCGCTTAAGAGACCCAAGTCCGAGTAAAACCCGGATTCGAACCGAATCTACTTGAATTTCTTAGGAGTCGACCATGGCTGTTCAACAGAACAAAAAGTCCCCGTCCAAGCGCGGCATGCATCGTGCACACGATTTTCTGACCGCTCCGGCCCTGGCAGTAGAAGCCAGCACCGGCGAAGCGCATCTGCGTCACCACATCAGCCCGAACGGTTTCTACCGCGGCCGCAAAGTTGTGAAGACCAAGGGCGAGTAATCTCCCCGTCTTCCTACTTTCCCCACTGATTAGGCAGCACTATTACCGCACTCGTTGATGACTATCACCGTCGCGGTTGATGCAATGGGCGGTGACGTTGGCCTCAAGGTTACCGTCCCTGCATCGATCCAATTCCTGCAAAACCATCCCGACACCCGTTTGATTCTTGTTGGCGACCAGCCAGCCCTAGAGGCGGAACTGGCCGCGCATCAAGGCGTCGCGCGTGAACGCATCCGCATCCAGCATGCCACTCAGGTGGTGGGCATGGATGAGGCGCCTCAGCTCGCCTTGAAGAACAAGAAAGATTCGTCGATGCGGGTGGCCATCAATCTGGTCAAGGAAGGCGAGGCCCAGGCCGCCGTGTCCGCCGGCAACACCGGCGCGCTGATGGCGACCGCGCGTTTCGTGCTCAAGACCATTCCCGGCATCGACCGTCCCGCCATCGCCAAAATGCTGCCCACCGTCAAGGGCTCATCTTGCGTGCTCGATTTGGGCGCCAACGTCGATTGCACCCCGGAACAACTGTTGCAGTTCGGCATCATGGGGTCCGAACTGGTGGTGTGCCTCAGCGGCAACGCCTCTCCCCGCGTCGGCCTGCTGAACATCGGCTCGGAAGACATCAAGGGCAACGACAATATCAAGAAGACTGCCGAACTGCTGCGCCAGTCCGAGCTCAATTTCCACGGCAACGTGGAGGGCGACGACATCTGCAAGGGCACGGTGGACGTGGTGGTCTGCGACGGTTTTACCGGCAATGTGGCATTGAAGACAGCTGAGGGGCTGGCTCACATGTTTGCCGTATTCCTGCGTGAAGAGTTCGGCCGCAGCTGGTGGACGCGCTTGTGCGCGCTGGCCGCGCTGCCGGTGTTGAAACTGTTCAAGAAGCGCATCGATCCTCGCCGCTATAACGGCGCCAGCTTGCTGGGGCTGCGCGGCATCGTGGTGAAAAGCCACGGCGGGACCGATGTCACAGGATTCCGTTACGCGCTGGAACAGGCTTGCGAGGAAGCCGGCTCCGACGTGATTGGTCACATCGCCGACCGGATTGCGCACCAATTAAATAATCTCAAGCAGTCCGAGGCGGAAGCGAACTGACAACCATGGGCTATTCCCGCATTCTAGGCACCGGCAGTTTTCTGCCCGAGCAGGTGCTCACCAATGCGCAATTGGCCGAACGCGTGGATACCAGCGACGAGTGGATAGTCTCGCGCACCGGCATCCACGCGCGCCATATTGCCGCAGAAGAACACAAAACCAGCGATCTCGCGCTCAAGGCGGCGGAAGCCGCGATCCAGAGCGCGGGCATCGACAAGCACGAGATCGATCTGATCATCGTGGCCACCACCACGCCCGACATGGTTTTCCCCAGCACCGCCTGTTTGCTGCAGGAAAAGCTGGGTATTCCCGGCTGTCCGGCTTTCGACGTGCAGGCGGTATGCGCCGGCTTCATGTTCGCGCTGGTGACCGCCAACAACTATATCAAGAGCGGCATGGCCCGCCGCGCCTTGGTCGTGGGCGCGGAAATCATGTCCCGGGTGCTGGATTGGGACGACCGGCGCACCTGCGTGCTGTTCGGCGACGGCGCCGGCGCGGTGATCCTGGGCGATTCCGACGAGCCCGGCATTCTGCATGCCAAGCTGGCGGCGGATGGCCGCTACAAAGACATCCTCAATACCCCGGCCCAGATTTCCGGCGGCAAGATCCAGGGCATGCCCTATCTGCACATGGACGGCCCGGCGGTATTCAAATTCGCGGTCAAGGCCCTGTCCGACATCGCCGCCAAGACCCTGGCCGAAGCCGGCGTCGACAAGAGCGAAGTGGACTGGCTGGTGCCGCATCAGGCCAATCTGCGCATCATCGAATCCACCGCCAAGCATTTGGGGCTGCCGATGGAGCGCGTGATCGTCACATTGCCGCAACAGGGCAACACCTCGGCTGCGTCCATTCCGCTGGCGCTGGACTGCGCGCTGCGCGACGGACGCATTCGCCGTGGCCAGACTGTCCTGCTGGAAGGAATTGGCGGCGGTTTCGCCTGGGGCGCGGTGCTGTTGAAGATCTGATCCCTTATCCGGCGCAAGCGGCGGACGGCTGACCGTGGGGTCACTAGCCAAGGCGATATTTGATCGCTAGGCTTGGCAGAGGCCGCCGATTTGCGTCATTCTTGCGTCGAATTCTCAGGAGTCGACTATGTCGTTTGCTTTTCTGTTCCCGGGCCAAGGCTCGCAAAGCTTGAAAATGATGGACGGCTTCGCCGATCTGCCCGTGGTGAAACACACTTTTGACGAAGCATCGGACGCCCTGAGCGTCGACCTGTGGGCGATGCTGCAGGCGGACTCGGCCGACGAGATCAACGCCACCGTCAATACCCAGCCCATCATGCTGGCCGCCGGCTATGCCACTTATCTGGCCTGGCAGGAGCTGAACGGTCGTCAGCCTTCGCTGGTGGCCGGCCATAGCCTGGGCGAATACACCGCCTTGGTCGCCGCGGCGGCGCTGCCGTTCGCGGAAGCGGTCAAGCTGGTGCGCTTGCGCGCGGAAGCGATGCAAGCCGCGGTGCCGGCAGGCATCGGCGCGATGGCGGCCATTCTGAATCTGTCCGATGACGATATCCGCGCCGCCTGTGCGGAAGCGGCTCAGGGCGAAGTGGTGGAAGCCGTCAATTTCAACTCGCCGGGCCAGGTGGTGATCGCCGGTCATAAAGGCGCGGTGGAACGGGCGATGGAGCAATGCAAGGCCCGCGGCGCCAAGCGCGCGCTGCCCTTGCCGGTGTCGGTGCCCTCGCACTGTTCGCTGATGCGTCCGGCGGCTGAGAAGCTGGCGGCGGCGCTGGAGCAAGTGCATATCGGCGCGCCGGCCATCCCGGTGTTGCATAATGCCGACGTCGCCAGCTACGGCGAGCCGGCGCAAATCCGCGACGCCTTGACCCGTCAGCTGTACATGCCGGTGCGCTGGACCGAAACCATCCAGAAGCTGGCCGCCGACGGCGTGACGCAGATGGCGGAGTGCGGACCGGGCAGAGTGCTGGCCGGTTTGGCCAAGCGCATAGACGGCAACGTCAAGTGCCTGGCGCTGACCGATGTGGCGGCGCTGGAAGCCGCCCGCGGCGAACTGAACTGAATACAATGCGGTTGCGCCATGGCGCGGCCGCGATAAAGGCAAGGAGACAGCAATGAGCCTGCAAGGCAAAGTGGCCCTGGTCACCGGCGCGTCGCGCGGCATCGGCGCGGCGATCGCGGCGGCGCTGGCGGCCGAAGGCGCCATCGTCATCGGCACCGCCACCAGCGAGGCCGGCGCGGCCGGCATCCATGAACGCTTGTCCGCCCACGGCGGCGCCGGCCGGGTGCTGAACGTGACCGAGGCTGGCGCGATCGAGGCGCTGGTTGAATCGATCGAGAAAGAATTCGGCGCGATCGCGGTGCTGGTCAATAATGCCGGCATCACCCGCGACGGTCTGCTGATGCGGATGAAGGACGAGGACTGGGACGACATCATGGACACCAATCTGAAGTCGGTGTTCAAGACCTCCAAGGCCGTGCTGCGCGGCATGATGAAGGCGCGTTTCGGCCGCATCATCAATATCGCCTCGGTGGTGGGCGTGTCCGGCAACCCGGGCCAGACCAACTACTCGGCCGCCAAGGCCGGCATCATCGGCTTCACCAAGTCGATGGCGCGCGAAGTGGGCAGCCGCAACATCACCGTCAACTGCGTGGCGCCGGGCTTTATCGACACCGATATGACCCGCGCGCTGCCGGAAGCGCAACGCGCGGCGCTGGTGGAGCAGATCGCCCTGGGGCGCCTGGGTGATGCCAAGGATATCGCCGACGCCACCGCGTTTTTGGCGTCGGATCGCGCTGGCTACATCACTGGCCAGACGCTGCACGTCAACGGCGGCATGTTGATGCCGTAAACAGGCTTGCAGCCCTCCTGGAGATTTAGGTAGGCTGCTCTAATTTTTTTTTGTAGAATACCGGGGTTTTGTTATCCCGAATCAGAAAGGTCATGGGTTTAAACAAATGGAAAACATCGAAGCGCGCGTTAAGAAGATCGTTGCCGAACAACTGGGCGTGAACGAAGCCGAAGTCAAAATCGAGTCTTCCTTCGTGGACGATCTGGGCGCCGACTCCCTCGACACCGTTGAGCTGGTAATGGCTCTGGAAGAAGAGTTCGAGTGCGAAATTCCGGATGAAGAAGCCGAGAAGATCACCACCGTTCAGCAGGCCGTTGACTACGTCAGCGTTCATCTGAAAAAGTAATTCCTTCCCTTTCGAGGGGGTATTAGGACCTCTGCCCGGAGCCGTTCTGGTCTCTTTGCAGAGGTCTTTTGCCAAGAGGATGCCAAACGCGCGTTTGATCGTCGGTCTAAGAGCCAGCGCATCGCGGCGCGCGGGTGGTCTCTCGGGAGACTGCCCTCCCATCTCTCACGGAGATTCTTCGTGTCAAAACGCAGAGTTGTAGTAACCGGCCTGGGTCATGTGTCCCCGGTCGGCAATGATGTCGCCACCGGCTGGGCCAATTTGCTGGCCGGCAAGAGCGGCATCACCAAGATTACCCGTTTCGACGCCAGCGACATGGCTTGCCAGATCGCAGGCGAAGTGAAGGGCTTCGAGATCAGCGACTATATCTCGCCGAAGGAAGCCCGCCGCAACGACCTGTTCATCCATTACGGCATCGCCGCGGCCTTGCAGGCGGTGGCGGACGCTGGGCTGGATGATATTCCGGGCCTGGACAAGACCCGCGTCGGCGTCAACATCGGTTCCGGCATCGGCGGCTTGCCGCTGATCGAGGACACCGGCGTGGCGCTGATGGAGGGCGGCCCGCGCAAGATCGGCCCCTTCTTCATTCCGGGTTCGCTGATCAATCTGATCGCCGGCCAGGTATCCATCCTGAAAGGCTATCAGGGTCCGACCTATGGCATCGTGTCCGCCTGCACCACCGGCGCGCACTGCATCGGCGACGCTGCGCGGATGATTCAGTACGGCGACGCCGATGTGATGGTGGCCGGCGGTTCCGAAGGCGCGGTTTCGCGCTTGGGCATAGGCGGCTTCGCCGCGATGAAGGCGCTGTCCACCCGCAATGACGATCCGGCCACGGCCTCGCGTCCTTGGGACAAGGGCCGCGACGGCTTCGTGATGGGCGAGGGCGCCGGCGTGCTTGTGCTGGAGGATTATGAGCACGCGGTCAAACGCGGCGCGAAAATCTACGCCGAGCTGATCGGCTTCGGCATGAGCTCGGACGCTCACCACATCACGGCGCCCAGCGCGGAGGGCCCGGCGCGCGGCGTGGCCAATGCACTGCGCGATGCCGGCATCAATGCCGATCAGGTGCAGTATGTGAACGCGCACGGCACGTCCACGCCGCTGGGCGACGCCAACGAGACCACGGCGATCAAACTGGCGTTTGGCGACCATGCCAAGAAACTGGTGGTCAACTCCACCAAGTCGATGACCGGCCACTTGTTGGGCGGCGCCGGCGGCGTGGAAGCGATCTACACCATCCTGGCGGTGCACAATCAGGTTTCGCCGCCCACCATCAACTTGCAGGAGCAGGATGTGGAGGCCGGTTGCGATCTGGACTACGTGGCCAATACCGCGCGCGACATGAAGATAGAAGTGGGTATTTCCAACTCCTTCGGCTTCGGCGGCACCAACGGCACCCTGGTGTTCAAGCGCGTTTGATCGTCGTAGCCGGCGATTGACAGCCAAGACCGCTGCGTTACACTCGCAGCGGTTTTTCTTTTTTGTCGCGATGGGCCGGCGCAGGGCTTGGCTGTCGCGGCCAGACTATTATCCATTCAGAATCAGCGCCGGGCCTGCCGGCCCAGGACCATAGATGTTCACCCAGAAACTCGATTTCATCCCCGATCTGCTGGCATTGCACGCGGCGGACCGCGCACACTTCCCCTACCTGATGCAGTCATCCGGCGACAGCGGCTGGGATCTGCTGCTGATGCAACGTGAGCGACGCGTGTTCATGGCGGGCGAGGGACAGGACTTCCTGGCCCAGCTACGCGCATTCCAGCCGCAGGCGGTGTCCAATCCGCACGGCCTGCCTTTCGTCGGCGGCTGGTTCGCTTATCTGGCTTACGATCTGTTGTCCGAGTTCGAGCCGCAAGTGACGGCCGCGCTGGACGACAGCTTCCCGCTGGCGGTATGGGCGCGCACGCCGGCCGCGGTGCTGGTGGATAGAGCCAAGCAGGCGGCCTGGCTGGTGGGCGAAACCGCCGAGGACTGGCACGCGCTCGAGCAGCGAGTGACCGAACAGCCCGGCTTCCAGCCCAAGCCGGTGGTCTTGGCCGCGCTGGAGGAAGATCCGCCGCAGTGGTATACCGACGCGGTGCTCCGCCTCAAGCGCTACATCTACGAAGGCGATGTGTTCCAGGTGAATATATCGCGTGGCTGGCGTGCCGAACTGGGCGAGGGGCTGAGCGCGCCGGATCTGTTCGCCGCTCTGCGCCGCGCCAATCCGGCGCCGTTCTCGGCGCTGGCGGATTTTGGCGATGCGCAGATCGTCAGTTCCTCGCCGGAGCGGCTGGTGCGGGTGCGCGACGGCTGGGCGGAGACGCGGCCTATCGCCGGCACTCATCCGCGTTCACAGGACCCGGTCGAGGACGCGGCATTGAAGAAGCGCTTGATCAGCAGCATCAAGGAACGCGCCGAGCACGTGATGCTGATCGACCTGGAGCGCAATGATCTGGGCCGCATCAGCCGGCCGGGCACGGTGGAAGTCAACGAACTGATGGCGGTGGCCAGCTACGCCTATGTCCATCACATCGAATCCAATGTCCGCGGCCAGCTGCGCGACGATGTGACGCCTGCGGATGTGCTGCGCGCGCTGTTCCCCGGCGGCACCATCACCGGCTGTCCCAAGGTGCGCACCATGCAGATCATCCGCGAGCTGGAAAACAGCGCGCGCCGCGCCTACACCGGTAGCCTGGGCTATTTGAACCGCGACGGCACCATGGACTTCAACATCCTGATCCGCAGCTTCATGCAAGAGGGAAGCAAGCTGCGCTTCCGCGCTGGCGGTGGCATCGTCGCCGACTCCGATCCCGAACGTGAACTGCAGGAAACCCGCCACAAGGCGCGCGGCCTGCTGCGGGCGCTGGGCGTGGAGCAGGGCTGATGGTGATGTTGATCAACGGCCGTCCCGACGAGCGCATCGCGGCGGCGGACCGTGGCCTGTCTTACGGCGACGGCGTGTTCCGCACCCTGGAGCTGCTGAGCGGCCGGCCGCGGCTGTGGGCCTGGCAGTACGCGCGGCTGTGCGATGACGCGCGCCGGCTGAGCCTGCCGCCGCCCGAAGAGGCGCTGCTGCTGGCCGAACTGGCCGTGGCCGGACACGGTCTGCCGCGCGCGGCGGCCAAGATCGTGCTGACCCGCGGCGAAGGCGCGCGCGGCTATGCGATGCCGGAGGCGCCATTGTGCACCCGCATCGTCAGCGCCACACTCTGGAATGGCTATCCGCCGGAGCGCGCCGAGCAGGGCGTGACGGCGCGCTGGTGCCAAACCCGCTTGGCCTTGCAGCCGGCGCTGGCCGGCATCAAGCATCTGAACCGGCTGGAGAATGTGCTGGCGCGCTCGGAATGGCAAGATCCCGCCATCGCCGAAGGCCTGATGCTGGATATGGAAGGCTGGGTGGCGGAGGGCACGATGAGCAATGTCTATGTGCTGGAAGGCGAGGTCATCGCCACGCCCAGGCTGGACCGCTGCGGCGTGAACGGCGCGGTGCGGGATTGGTTGAGCGCGCATTGTTTGGATATCGGACGCTCTTTTACTGAAACGCGACTTTCCACGCAGCGCTTGATTGACGCCGATGCGGTGTTTCTCTCCAATAGCCTGATGGGTATCTGGCAGATTACCCGCTTGGGCGAGCGCCGCTGGAGCCCTCATCCGCAGCTGCGCGCCCTGCAACACAGCCTGTCGCTTCAAGCCTGAAGCTAGGCGTCGGGAGGGCAGTTCCCGGCGTCGACGACAGACCTGCCCAGACCGCGTCTGCATTCTTGCTCCATGCCGCCCTGGCCGGGCAGATCTCCATTCTTCCGACTGGCGCCGTGCCCGGACCGGGCATGGGGCAAGCGCATGCGCGGATCGCGAACAACATTAGACCAAAGCTCAGAGAGGTTGCCGTGAAATTGATTCTTAAACTACTGGCCGGCATGGCGGTGGGCCTGGCGCTGGGGCTATGGGCCCCGGACGGCCCGCTGGCCCTGCTGATGACTTTCAAAGCCCTGTTCGGGCAATTCATCGGCTTCATGATTCCGCTGATCATCGTGTTCTACATCATGAGCGGCATCGCCGCGCTGGAATCCAATTCCGGCAAGATGCTGGGCTGGACCGTGGGGCTGGCCTATTGTTCCACCATCCTGTCCGGGCTGGCGGCCTTCGCCGTCGCCTCCGGCGTATTGCCGTCGCTGATCGCTCAGGGCGTGCACGCCACCGACAAGCCGGCGGCGATCAAGGCCTTGTTCACGCTGGAGATCAAGCCGCTGTTCGATGTGATGACCGCCTTGATGCTGGCCTTCGTGTTCGGCCTCGGCATCGCCGTCACCCGCGCGCTGCGGCTCAAGGAGGTGGTGGACCAGGGCAAGGACATCGTGGAACTGGTGTTGGCCAAGGTGCTGATTCCGCTGCTGCCGGCCTATATCGCCTGCGTTTTCGCCGAGATGGCGGCCGATGGCTCGGTGTTTTCCACGCTGAAGACCTTCGGCGTGGTGCTAGTGCTGGCCATAGCGATGCACTGGATCTGGCTGACCTTGCTGTACACGGTGACGGGTCTCGCCAGCGGCCGCAATCCCTGGTCCTTGATCCGCAATATGTTGCCGGCCTATCTGACCGCGCTGGGCACCATGTCTTCGGCGGCGACCATTCCGGTGGCGCTGCGCTCGGCCAAGCAGATGAAGGTGTCCGGGCCGGTGGCGGATTTCGTGATGCCGCTGTGCGCGACCATTCACTTGTGCGGCTCCACCATCACGCTGGTTACCTGCGCCACCGCGGTGATGCTGATGACGGCTGGTCTGGACGTGCCCAGCTGGGACGTGATGTTCCCCTTCATCCTGCTCCTGGGCGTGACCATGGTGGCGGCGCCGGGCGCGCCGGGCGGCGCGGTGATGTCGGCGCTGGGCATTCTGGCCAGCATGCTGCATTTCCCCGAGGCCAGCCTGGCCTTGATGATTGCGCTCTACCTGGCGCAGGACAGCTTCGGCACCGCCTGCAATGTCACCGGCGACGGCGTGATCGCGTTGTGGCTGGACCGCATCATGGGCCGGTCGGCGGAAGAAGTGGAAGCCAAGCCGGCATCGCAGCAGGTCTGAGTTCGACTCATAGATTTATGTGAACTATATAACGAGCATTTAATTATTTTTAGAGATAAAGAGAGACGGGTATATTGAGCGGGTCTTTCTGGCGCAGTAGAGCGCTGGCGGCTATTGGCGGCGCTGCCGCCGGGAAGCCGGCCTCTTTCTGTCTGCCGGTTTTGCGGAACCGCATGCAGGTTTCTCTCGTATCTTGTTTGGGCCGAACGATGTTCGGCCTTTTTTCTTGTTTGCTTGGCGCAGGCCGGGAGGCGCGATGTCGGCGATGGCGGAGTGTGAAGTGGCGATGGCGAATCCAGGCGTGCAAGCGGCGCTGCCGGAGCTGAACCTGATGCTGGCGCGGCATGGCTTCGAGGCGGAGCCGCTATGCTGGCGTGAAGGCCGCGTGCGCGGCCGGCACGAGGATTGGCGCTTCCGCAGCGTGTTCCAGCCGGTGTATCGTCTGCAGGACGGCGAGCCGCGCTTGTGGTCGGTGGAGGCGCTGGCGCGGGTATCGGACCGCTTTGGCGGCCAGTTGATTCCCACGGTGCTGTTCGCCGCGGAAACCACGCCGCGCCGCACCGTCTATGTGGACCGGCAGCTGCGCTGCCTGCACCTGCTCAATTTCCTGCTGCAGTCGCCGCCGCCGGGCCTGCTGCTGTCGCTCAACGTCAATGCCCAGCACCTGGTGAATGTCAGCGAGTCCCACGGGCAGTTCTTTGCCGAGGCGCTGCAACTGCTGGGGGTGGAGCCGCGCCATGTCTGCCTGGAAATCGTCGAGGACGCGGTCAGCGACCCGGTGCGGCTGCACGGCGCGGTGCAGCGCTACCGCGATCTGGGCTTTTTGATCTCCTTGGACGACTTTGGCCAGGGCGCGTCCAATCTGGAACGGGTGTGGCTGCTGGAGCCTGATTACGTCAAGCTGGACAAGGTGTTGATGCGGCGCGCGCTGATGCGGCCGGCGCTGCGCGATAAGCTGACCGAGCTGGTGGCCATCCTGAAGCTGCACGGCGCCAAGGTGGTGGGCGAGGGCATAGAGAGCGAGATGCAGTTGGACATCGCCCGTGCCGCCGGTTGCGACTTCGTCCAGGGTTTTCACTTGGCGCGGCCGGTGGACTGCTTGAACTGGCCCGTTTCTCAAGCCAGCGGCTGAAACCACTCTTCATGGCGGCTCAGCGCCGCCAGACCACATTCGACGCTGATCTCGAGCCAGGCGTGGCGGAACGCGTCGGCGTCGCTGATCCCTTCATACACTTCCATCCAGGTGCCGGCGTCGTCGCGACGGCGCAGCAGGCGGCCAGGGACGCCGGTACGCGCCTGCAACGCTGACTGTAGCGCCCGCAAGCGGGATAGCAGCGCGGCATCATCGGCGTCGGCCTTGAAATAGCAATACAAGCAGTGATTCATCGCTGGTCCTTGGAGGCGTGGGCGTCATCGCGCCGCAACGGAAGTGGTTGTCAGCCATCGTTAGGCAGGTATGATAACCGTTCTGTGTTCCAAGGCCATGGATGGGGAGAAGCGGTGCAGCAAGGGATAGAAACCCTGGTAGTGGTGGGCGTGGGTCTGATTGGCGGTTCGTTCGCCTTGTCGCTGAAACGCGCCGGGCTGGCGCGGCATGTGATCGGCGTCGGCCGCACCCGGGAAAACTTGGAGCGGGCGCTGGAGCTGGGGGTGGTGGACGAGATCAGTCAGGACCTGGCCGCGGTGGCCGCGCGCGCGGATCTGGTGTTGCTGGCTTCGCCGGTCGGCCAGATGGGCGGCTTGATGGCGGCGCTGGCGCCGAGGTTGCGGCCGGGAGCGATTGTCACCGATGCCGGCAGCACCAAGGGCGACGTGGTGGAACTGTACCGCCGGCATCTACCCGGCCAATTAATGCATTGCGTGCCGGCGCATCCCATCGCCGGTTCCGATTTGTCCGGCGCCGCCGCCGCCCAGTACGGCCTGTACGAAAACCGCAAGGTGGTGCTGACGCCGCTGCCGGAAACATTGCCTGCCGCCGTGGAGCGGGTGGCGACGCTATGGCGCGCCTGCGGCGCGGAAATCCACGAGATGACGGCGCAAGAGCACGACGCGGTGTTCGCCACCGTCAGCCATCTGCCGCATCTGCTGGCCTTCGCCTATGTGGACATGGTGGCGGGCAAGGCCGATGCCGAGCGTTGTTTCGATTTCGCCGCCACCGGTTTCCGCGATTTCACCCGCATCGCCGGTAGCCATCCGGAAATGTGGACCGATATCAGCCTGGCCAATCGCGACGCGCTGCTGCAGGAGCTGGACCGCTACCGCGCCGGGCTGGAGCAATTGCGCCAGATGCTGGACGCCGGTGATGGAGAAAGGCTGGCGGAGCGCTTCGGCGCCGCGCGCGGCGCGCGCACGCGCTGGCATCAGCAATTCATGCGCAAGGGTTGAAGATGGACGATAAGGTGGTGTTGATCACCGGCGCTTCGCGCGGCATAGGCGCGGCGACGGCGCGGCTGGCGGCGGCGGAGGCTTGGCGCGTCGCGGTCAATTACCGCAAAGACCTGGCCGGAGCGGAGGCGGTGGTGGCCGAGTTGCGGCGCGCGGGCGCGGACGCCGAGGCGTTTTGCGCAGATGTCTCGCTCGAGGCGGACATCGTGGGGCTGTTCGACGCGGTGGCGGAGCGCTTCGGTCGTATCGACGCCCTGGTCAACAATGCCGGCGTGACCGCGCCTATCGGCCGGTTGGAGGATTACTCGGCGCAACGGGTGGAGCAGGTGCTGCGCAGCAATGTGTTGGGGCCCATTCTCTGCTGCCGCGAGGCGGTGCGCCGGATGTCCACCCGCCATGGCGGCGGTGGCGGCGCCATCGTCAACGTGTCTTCCGCGGCCTCGCGGTTGGGCTCGGCCGGCGAATACATCGACTACGCCGCCAGCAAGGGCGCGATCGATACCCTGACCCTGGGCCTGGCGCGCGAAGTGGCGGCCGAGGGCATCCGTGTCAACGCGGTGCGGCCGGGGCTGATCAATACCTCCATTCATGCCAGCAGCGGCGAGCCGGGCCGGGTGGCGCGCCTGGCCGACAGCGTGCCGATGCGGCGCGGCGGCGAAGCCGAAGAAGTCGCTGCGGCGATTCTGTGGCTGTTGTCGGATGCCAGTTCCTTCTGCACCGGCAGCCTGCTCGACGTCAGCGGCGGGCGTTGAGCCAGCGCTCGCGCATCAAGTTCAGAAACTGGATCACCAGCGGCGAGTCTTCGTCCAAGCGCGTGGCCAGGCCCATCGCCAGATAAGCGCCCTCGTCCAGCAGCGGCAGATAGCGCACGCCGGGAAGCCGGACGCATTCCAGTGGCGAGGGCAGGATGGCGATGCCTAGCCCGGCGGCGACCAGGCCGATCTGGGTGATGGCCTCGCCGGCCTCCTGCCGCGGCCGCCAGTCCATGCCTTGGCGGCTCGCCAGCTCGCGCAGCACCGTGTTCAAGCCGGTACCGGCTTCCTGCGGATAGCCGATCAGGCTTTCTCCGCGCAATTGCCCCAGCCGCAGCGCCGGCTGACCGGCCAGCGGATGCTCGGCGCTGATTACCACCCGCAGCGCGTCCCGCTGCAACTCCACCACCGCGATATCCGCCATGGGTTCCAGGCCGTTGAAGCGCACGAAGCCGATGTCCAGCCGCCGTTGCTGCAAGGCCTGGTATTGGTCGGTGGTGAACATCTCGCACAGTTTTAGCCCGACTTCCGGAAAGCGCTGACGATAGTCGTGCAGGCCGGCGTGCAGGATGGGGGACAGCGGCAACGAGGAGGTGAAACCTATGCTCAGTTCGCCGATCTCGCCTCGCGCGGCGCGCCGGGCTTCCATCGCGGCCAATTCCGTGTCGGCGAGAATGCGCTGAGCGCGGCTCAGGAATTGGCGGCCGGCCTCGGTCAACTCCACTTTGCGCTGGTGGCGGCGCAGCAGCCGCACGCCCAGCTCGGCCTCCAAGGCCTGGATCTGCTGGCTGAGCGGTGGTTGGCCAATGTGCAGCCGCTGGGCGGCGCGAGTGAAATGCAGTTCTTCGGCGACCGCGACGAAGTAGCGCAGATGGCGTAGTTCCATGATTGATATTTTTAAAGTATCAAATGATGGTTAAATATATATTGGACTGCGAATTTGGCCAAGACTAAGCTCAAGAATATATTTCGTATTGAAAGATTTTCATGTCCGCCGAGTCACCGTCTTCCTGCCTTCGCTCTGTGGTATCGCCGTCGTCCGCTTCGTCACTTTCTCCAGCCAAGCTGCACGCCGGCACCGCCGAATTCCGCGCCACCGCGTGGGCGATGTTCGTCGGCGGTTATTGCACCTTCGCCATGTTGTATGGCGCGCAGCCATTGATGCCGCTGTTTTCCCAGGATTTCGCCTTGTCGCCGGCCGCCTCCAGCGGCGTGGTGTCCTTGGCCACCGGCAGCCTGGCGTTGAGCCTGATTCCCGCCGGCCTGCTGGCGGACCGTCTGGGACGACGTCCGTTGATGAACGCGGCGCTGGCGCTGGGCGCGCTGCTGATGCTGCTGTCGGCGCTGGCGGACAGTTTCCAGCATCTGCTGTGGTTGCGCGCGGCTTTCGGCGTGGCCTTGGCCGGCCTGCCGGCGGTGGCGATGGCGTATCTGAGCGAGGAGGTGGACGCCAAGTCGCTGGGCCATTCCATGGGCTTGTACATCGCCGGCAATGCGCTGGGCGGGATGAGCGGCCGCTTCATCGCCTCCTTGCTGGCCGACCATTTCGGCTGGCGCTGGGCTTTGCTGACGTTGGCCTTGCTCGGCGTGCTTGGCGCGTGGTTGTTCTGGCGCAATCTGCCGCCGTCACGGCACTTCCAGCCGCGCCGGCATGATCTGGGTCGCATGTGGCGAGAGGCCAAAGCCTTGTTCGGCGATGCCGGTCTGCCCTGGCTGTTCGTGTCCGCTTTCCTGTTGTCCGGCTGCTTCGTCAGCCTATATAACTACCTGGGTTTCCGCCTGCTGGCGCCGCCGTTCAATATGAGCCAGAGCCTGTTGGGGCTGGTGTTCTCGCTGTATATCGTCGGCGTCTGGTCATCGGCCTGGGTCGGCAAGCTGTCCGACCGTCTGGGCCGACGCAATGTGTTGTGGCTGATGGTGCTGGCCATGTTGCTGGGACTGGCGCTGACCTTGAGCGATCGCGTCGTGCTGCTGGTGGCCGGCATCGCCCTGTTCACCTTCGGTTTTTTCGCCGGCCATTCGGTGGCCAGCAGTTGGGTGGGATTGCGCGCGCGCCAGGGGCGGGCGCTGGCTTCCGCCATTTACCTGAGCGCCTATTATCTGGGTTCCAGCCTGCTGGGCTCGCTGTCCGGCCTGATGTGGGGGCGCGGCGGCTGGAACGGGGTGGCGGGGGTGTTGGCGCTGTGCCTGACGGCGATGCTGGCGATCAGCCTGGGCCTGCGGAGGCTGCAACCCTTGCCGCAATCTTGATGATGAATGGAAAAGCCCCGCGGCGATGATTCGGCGCGGGGCTTTTTGACTAGCGGTGGGCTTATTGAATGATGCCGCCGCCCAGGCAGATGTCGCCATCGTACAGTACCGCGGACTGGCCGGGAGTGACCGCCCATTGCTTGTCGCGGAAAGTCAGCGTGGCCTGGCCGTCGACGATGGCGGACAGATTGCAGCCGGCGTCGGCCATGCGATAGCGGTTCTTGGCCGCGTACTCGCCGGCCGCCGGCGCCGATGGCAGCGTCCAGCTCAGGTCGGCCATCGCCAGAGTCGGCTTCAGCAGCAGCGGGTGATCGTGGCCTTGCACCACGATCAGCCTGTTGCCGGGGATGTCCTTGCCGGCGACGAACCACGGTTCGCCAGTGCCGTCGCGCGCGCCGCCTATATTCAGGCCCTTGCGCTGGCCCAAGGTGTAATACATCAGGCCGATATGCTCGCCCACCACCTTGCCGTCCGGCAGTATCATCTCGCCGGGCTTGGTGGGCAGATAGCGTTGCAGGAATTCACGGAACGGCCGTTCGCCGATGAAGCAGATGCCGGTGGAGTCCTTCTTGGCCGCGGTGGGCAGGCCGGCTTCCTCGGCCAGCTTGCGCACTTCGGTCTTGCGGATGTCGCCGAGCGGGAAGATGGCCTTGGCCAACTGATGCTGCTGCAGCCGATACAGGAAGTAGCTCTGATCCTTGGTGTGGTCCACCGCCTTCATCAGGTAGTGGGTGCCATCCTGCTCCAGCTTGCGCGCGTAGTGGCCGGTGGCGATGCAGTCGGCGCCCAGTTCCATCGCGTAGTCAAGGAAGGCCTTGAACTTGATTTCGGCATTGCACAGCACATCGGGATTGGGCGTGCGGCCGGCGGAGTATTCCTTCAAGAAGTAGGAGAACACGCGGTCCTTGTACTCCTTGGCGAAGTTGACGATCTCCATGTCGATGCCGACGATGTCGGCCACGCTCATCGCGTCCAGCGCATCCTGCTTGATCGAGCAGTACTCGTCGTCGTTGTCGTCTTCCCAGTTCTGCATGAAGACGCCGATCACCTCGTGTCCCTGCTGCTTCAGCAGCGAGGCGGTTACCGAGGAGTCCACGCCGCCGGACATGCCGACGACAATTCGTTTCTTACTACCCGTCACGGGGAAAATCCTTCCATCCAAATATCGAGGGCAATCACCACCGGGGCTTGCCCAAAGTCCTTGAACCAGCTGTCCACCGCCCAATCCCGGCCGGAAAGCATGTCGCGCAGCACCGCGGTGTAGTGCAGGTCCAGCAGTAGCGGCGCGCGCCAAGCCGGCTTGCCCACTGTGTGGTATTGCAGCCAGCCGTGGTCCTGCAGATAAGTGAGGAAGGTGCTGACATTGCTGCTGTGGTCCACGCAGTCCATGCGGCCTTCGGCGGGCCCGTCGCGGAAATTGCCGCCCTTGTCCTGCCAGATCGGCAGCGTGCGCGCGGCGATGTGATAAAGCGCGGTGACGGCGTCTCTGACGGCGGAACGTTCGGTTTCCGGGCTGTTGGCGGCGGACAGGCGGGCGGCGAGCCAGGCATCGGCCTCGGCGGGGATGTCTACGTAGGCATGTCTGGAGCAGCCGTAATGGTAGCAGATATTGATGGCGCTGGCTTGTGCCGCCCACGGGAGGCCGGCCAGCAGCGCCAATAGGAAAGACAATAATCTCAAGGACATGCAGACTCCGGGGCCGCGGCGCTTAGCGGCCCAGATGGTGGATCATGGACAGAGGGTGGCGTTTGCCGGCGCGGAAATCGTCCAGGCACTGCTGCACCACCGGGCTGCGGTGCTGCGCGCGCAGCGCGACGATTTCCTCGTGGCTCAGCCATTGCGCCGACAGAATGCCGTCGTCCAGCCGCGGATAATCCTCGCGTCGTAGCGGGTGGCCGTAGAAGGCGAAGCGCAGATAAGTGATGTCGCTATTGGGGCGGTCCACCAGATAGATGCCCACCAGCCCCAGCGGGCGGAAGTGCCAGCCGGTTTCCTCCAGCACCTCGCGCTTCACCGCGTCTTCCAGCGTCTCGCCATACTCCAGGTGGCCGGCCGGCTGGTTGAAGCAGATGCCGTCGCTGGTCACTTCCTCCACCATCAGGTAGCGCCCGTCCAGTTCGATGACTGCCGCAACTGTCGCATTTGGTTTCCACTGCGTCATGGTCTGCGCTTTCTTGTTGACAATGATTCTTGTTTGAATCTATATTCTTGATAACGATTCTCGATTACTTTAACGCAATCCCGCGCCACATTACACCACCGGAACTGCCATGTACGTTTGCCTGTGCCATGCTGTAACTGACAAGCAAATCCGCGAAGCGGTGCACAACGGAGCCACCCGCATGTGCGATTTGAGCCGCGAGCTTGGCGTGGCGACCGATTGCGGCAAATGCGCCTGCATGGCCAATCAACTTCGCAAGGAGGCTGTTCAAGCGCTTGGTCCGGCTTCGACCGCGCGCAGCGCCGCTTGATCTCATCCTTCGTTTCCTGCTTAGTCTCGGCCAAGGCCGGGCAGACTGCAAATCCCCACGCGCCGTATTCTCGCGGCGCGCATATCCTCTTTTCGACCTTGATGCCTTGAGACTGGCGCGCGCTATGTCATAATGGAAGAATCATTTCTTCCGGAGAGCGCGATGCAAGGCGATAAAAAGGTCATCAAATACCTGAACCAGATTCTCAAGAACGAGCTGACCGCGATCAACCAGTATTTTCTGCATGCCCGCATGTACAAGAACTGGGGCTTGAAGAAACTCAACGAACACGAGTATCACGAGTCCATCGACGAGATGAAGCACGCCGATGCGCTGATTGAGCGCGTATTGTTTCTGGAAGGGCTGCCGAATCTGCAAGACTTGGGCAAGCTGCATATCGGCGAGAATCCGAAGGAAATGCTGGAGTGCGATCTGAAGCTGGAAATGGACGCGCTGCCGGTATTGCGCGAAGCCATCGCCTACTGTGAGAGCGCCAAGGACTACGTGACCCGCGACCTGCTGGAAGACATCCTGGAGAGCGAGGAAGAGCACGTGGATTGGCTGGAAACGCAGTTGAGCCTGATTGAGAGCGTTGGCCTGCAGAATTATCTGCAAAGCCAGATGCACGACGAGGACTGAGTGTCGAGCTGAGGCCAGCACTGGCCGGCAAAGAAAAAGGGCTGTCGCGAGACAGCCCTTTTCACATGGCGAGCGCGTCGTTATTTCTTCTGCGTCGTGGCAGGCTGAGACGCGTCGTGCGGCGGCTCCAGGTCGATTTCCTCCCAGGGCAGCGCCACCTTTTTCTTGTTGATGGTCAGCACGCCGGCGCCGTAGTTGAGCTCGGTGTTGATCTGGCCCTTGTCCTCGACGATGTACTGCTCGCTCTTCCACTGCGCCAACTGGCTGTCCAGCAGGTTCTTGGCCAGGTCTTCCACTTCCTTCATGTTCGGCTGGTCCTCGGCGCTTTGGTCGACGGTGAACAGCGTGCGCGCCTGAGCGATCACCAGGTCTTCCAGCGTCTGGCGCGGCAGGCTGAGCTTGGCGTCCACGTCAAAGCGCTTGAGGAATTGCGATGCGTCGTTGAGGTCGGCCGGCTGCAGGCCCTTGACGCCCAGGCTGCCTTCCAGCTTGGCTTCGCCGCTCGGCATCTTGAGATAGAACTCGTTGATCACCACTTTGGGATCGTTCTGCAGCAGCGGGATGCCATTCTTCTTGATGGTATCGATGTATTGCTTGCGCAGCAGCGCCGGGTCCACGCCTTCGAACGGGATCTGGCCTATGGCCTGGTCCAGCTTGACCAGGGTGGGGCCATGCAGGTGATTGGCGGAGATGTCCAGCCGCATCGGGCCGTAGCGGTGGTCGTTGAAGTTGAACTCGGCGAAGTTCAGCTTGCCGCGGGTATTGACGTAGTCGTCCTGCTCGCTGGTGACGATCTGGTAGCGGAAGTCCTTCAAGGTCACCGCGGACGGCTTGAACTCGCCGGACGGATTGATGAATTCGCCGATGCGCACGCGGGTCATCAAATAGACCAGTTCGTTCAGCTTGATGCTGTAGGGCACGCTTTCGCGCGAATTGAGGCGGACGTTGCCCACGGTCAATTCGCTGGTGCCCAGCTTGACGCCGGTGTTGCCGGGGCGGATGTCGGACAGGTAGCGCACGCCATCGAAGGCGATGCTGCCCTTGCTGGCGGCTTCCAGCAGGAAGCCGGGCGACAGCGCCTCGGTCTTGTATTCCTTGTAGCCGTCGGCGTAGTCGAGCTTGAGGTCGAAGCCCTTCCATTTCATCTTGACGCCGGACAGCGCTTCTTCATAGTCGAAGGCCGGCACCGTGACGCCTAGCTCGCCGCCGCCGCCAAAGCCCAGGCGGTTGACGATGGTGATGGGTTCCTTGTCGCCGAAGAAGCTGGCCAGCGTCTTGCGGGTGGAGTCGCTCATCGCGAACTCAGTGCGCACCAGCGCGCGGCCCGGGCGGAAGTCGAAATCGCCGATGCCGGGGAAGGGGCCGTGCTTGACGTGGTTGGTGAACTTGATGGTGGCGTTCAGCAAGGGCTTCACATTGTCGGGCAGCATGTTTTCATACGGGCCGGACAAATGGCGGTTGAACACCAGCTCGGTGGTTTCCGTGGAAGAGAACCAGCCGCGTTGATAACTGTGGGATTTGACTTTGAACAGCGGCAGGTCGGCCAGCATCTTGTGCTGTTCCTGCAAGGTCTGCTCCGCCTTGACGCCGGCCCACAGGGTCGCGCCTCCATACAGAACGAACAGGCCACCGAGGGTGGCGCCGGCAATGATCAGACGACGATTTGGCAACACTAGCGCTTTTTCTTAACTAGGATGGAATGAGGCCCTATGGTACACCATCGCCTGCTGCTTGCGTTACTGCCGGCGCGTGAACCGGGGGGCGTCGGCGGGGTCCAAGTTTGACGTTTGCGGCGGCGGCTAGCCGGCGCAACAGCAAAACGGTCTGACATCGGCAGGCCGCTTGTATAGAATAGAGTCTTTCTTCTAGATTGCTTTACGAGGCGCGATTAGTACATGAATTGGATAAACGGCGTGCTAGACCTCCCGTGGTGGGGCTATATCGTGGTGGCCTTGGTGCTGACCCACATCACCATCGCATCGGTCACCATCTTCCTGCATCGTCACCAAGCGCACCGCGCGCTCGATCTGCATCCCATTCCCAGCCACTTCTTCCGGTTCTGGCTGTGGCTGACCACCGGCATGGTCACCAAGCAATGGGCGGCCATCCATCGCAAGCACCACGCCAAGTGCGAGACCGCGGACGACCCGCACAGCCCGCAGGTGCTGGGCATCAAGAAGGTATTGTGGGAAGGCGCGGAATTGTACCGCGGCGCCTGCAAGGACCAGTCCATCATGGACAAGTTCGGTCACGGCACGCCGGACGACTGGCTGGAGCGCAATGTCTACACCCGCCACAGCGCCAAGGGCATCGTGCTGATGCTGCTGATCAATCTGGTGCTGTTCGGGCCCGCCGGCCTGACGATCTGGGCGGTGCAGATGGTGTGGATTCCGTTCTGGGCGGCCGGGGTGATCAATGGCATCGGCCATTTCTGGGGCTACCGCAATTTCGAGAACGAGGACGCGTCCACCAATATCTTCCCCTGGGGCATCCTGGTGGGTGGCGAGGAATTGCACAACAACCACCATACCTTTGGCACCTCGGCCAAGCTGTCGTATAAATGGTACGAGTTCGACATCGGCTGGATGTATATCCGCATTCTGGAAATCCTGGGCCTGGCCAAGGTGCGCAAGGTGGCGCCGCGGCTGGCCGAGGACGCGTCGCGCCCGCAACTGGACCTGGAGCATTTGCAGGCCATCATCTCCAACCGCTACGCCATCGCTTCGCGCTATGCGCGCGAGCTGAAAGAGGTGTATCGCGGCGAGCTGGACAAGATCAATCTGCCGGACTTTTCCGGCAGCAAGCTGAGCCGCAAGATGAAGGTGTGGCTGAAGCAGGACGCCAAGGACACGCCGGAAACCGAGCGCATGCAGCTGGCCACCTTGCTGGAGCATAGCCAGGTGCTGGCCACGGTCTACTCCATGCGCCAGGAATTGACCCGTTTGTGGGAACGTTCCACGCTGAGCCGCGAGCAGCTGTTGAAGGAATTGCAGGACTGGTGCAATCGCGCCGAAGCTTCCGGCATTGCCGCGCTGCAGCGTTTCTCCATGAGCTTGCGCCAATCCGCGATGCTTTAAGCCTGTTCCAGGCTAAGCCGAAACCCGCAGCATGCTGCGGGTTTTTTGCGTTTGGCGTTAGCGGAGATTAGATTTGTTCTTTATATAAAAATAAGAAATAAAATTTATATTTTTAATAATGATTGGGAATATAATGCGGCGATGTTGATGTAAATCGTGAGATGAACATGGCCACATTGCAATTGACCGACGGGGCGAGCGAGCTGCCCTATATTCATGGTTTTTCCGCTAGCGAGCAGGCGCGCCTGGTGCGTCAGGCGCGTTTCTCCGAGTCCGTGGTGTATCGAGACATCGATTTCTCCGGCGTCGGCCAGTTGCTGGAAGTGGGCTGCGGCGTTGGCGCGCAGACCGAGATCCTGCTGCGGCGCTATCCCGATCTGGAAGTGACCGGCGTCGACTTCAGCCAACGCCAACTGGCGGTGGCGCGGCAGCGCCTGCAGGGCAGCCCGTGGCAGGACCGCGCCCGGCTGTTGCACATGGACGCCGAGGACCTGGATTTCCAGCCAGCCAGTTTCGATGCCGCCTTCCTGTGCTGGGTACTGGAGCATGTGCTGTCGCCGGAACGAGTGTTGGCCGAGGTACGCCGCGTGCTGAAGCCGGGCGCGCGGCTATACGCCACCGAGGCGATGAACGCCTCCTTCTTTCTATCGCCTTATTCCGCGCATCTGCAGCAGTACTGGCTGGCTTTCAATGATCACCAACTGGCGGTGGGCGGCGATCCCTTCGTCGGCGCCAAGCTGGGCAATATGCTGCTGCGGCTGGGCTTCCGTCATGTGGAAACCCAGGTCAAGACCTGGCATCTGGACAGCCGCGACCCGCATCGCCGCCAGCAAGTGCTGGACTATTGGACCGAGCTGCTGCTGTCGGCGGCGGATCAGCTGATCGAGGCGGGGCGGGTGGACGCGGCGCTGGTGGCGGCGATGACGCGGGAGTTGAGGCAGCTGCGCAGCAATCCGGAGCTGGTGTTTTTCTATAGTTTTCTGCAGGCGACCGCCGTGGTGTGAGGCGGAATTTTTTTAGTTTCAATATAACAAAAAGTTTTTAAAAACAATATTTATATGCTGTAGCTAGGAGATTTCAATATGCAAGACCAATCCGTTCTGTCCTTGATCGGCAATACGCCGCTGGTGAGGGTGGCGCATCTGGACACCGGCCTGTGCGAGTTGTATCTGAAACTGGAAAGCCACAATCCCGGCGGCTCGATCAAGGACCGGGTGGCGCTGTCCATGATTGCCGCGGCCGAGAGCGAAGGCAAGCTGCGACCGGGCGGCACCATCGTCGAGGCCACCGCCGGCAATACCGGCCTGGGCCTGGCCTTGGTGGCCGCGCAAAAGGGCTATCGCCTGGTGCTGGTGGTGCCGGACAAAATGAGCCGCGAGAAGATTTTGCACCTGCAGGCGCTGGGCGCGGAGGTGGTGTTGACCCGTTCCGACGTGGGCAAGGGGCACCCGGAGTATTACCAGGACCTGGCCGCGCGCATCGCCAAGGACACGCCGGGCGCTTACTACATCGACCAATTCAACAATCCGGCCAACCCGCTGGCGCATGAAACCGGCACCGCGCCGGAAATCTGGGCGCAAATGAACCACGAACTGGACGCGGTGGTGGTGGGCGTAGGCTCCAGCGGCACGCTGACCGGGCTGACCCGTTTCTTCGGCCGCGAGGCGCCGCAACTGGAAATCGTGCTGGCGGACCCGGTGGGCTCGGTGCTGGCCGATCATGTCGAGACCGGCCGTCACGGCGAGGCCGGCAGCTGGCTGATCGAAGGCATAGGCGAGGACTTCATCCCGCCGCAGACCGATTTCAGCCTGGTCAAGCGCGCCTACCGCATCAGCGACCAGGAAAGCTTCGACAGCGCCCGCCTGCTGCTGAGCCGGGAGGGCATTCTGGCCGGTTCCTCGTCCGGCGCGCTGCTGGCGGCGGCCTTGCGCTATTGCCGCGCCCAGACCACGCCCAAGCGCGTGGTGACGCTGGTGTGCGACAGCGGCAACAAGTATCTGTCCAAGATGTACAACGATGACTGGCTGGTGGACAACGGCCTGGTGGAACTGCCGCGGCTGGGCGATCTGACCGATCTGATCGTGCGTCGCCACGCCGACGGCAGCACCGTGTCTTGCCACCCGGACGAGCCCTTGAACGTGGTCTACCAGCGCATGCGCTTGCATGATGTATCGCAGCTGCCGGTGCTGGCCGACGACAAGGTGGTCGGCATCCTGGACGAATGGGATCTGCTGCTGTCGGTGCACGGCGAACCGGAGAACTTCCGCCAGAACGTGCGCAGCGCGATGACCAGCGAAGTGCGCACCCTGTCGCCGCAGGCCTCGCTGCAGGACTTGCTGCATATTTTCAACGATGGCCATGTCGCGCTGATGGTGGACGGCGAGCGCTATCTGGGCCTGATCACCCAGGCCGATCTGCTGGCGTTCTGGCGCCGCCAGCCGCGCTCGCGTTCCATTTAGCTCCACTCGATCCAGGCCGGTCCAAGCGGGACCGGCCATCCGCATTGCGAGAAAAGACCATGACTGATTTCAATACTTTGTCCATCACCGCCGGCCTGCACCAGGATGCGTTCGGCGCGGTGATTCCACCCATTTACGCCACCTCCACCTACCGGCAGCACGCGCCGGGCGAGCATAGCGGCTACGAGTATTCCCGCTCACAGAACCCGACGCGCGAGGCATTGGAGCGCGCCTTGGCCGAGCTGGAAGACGGCGTGCGCGGCTACGCCTTTCCGTCCGGCCTGGCGGCCATCGCCACGGTGCTGGAGCTGCTGCCGGCCGGCAGCCATCTGATCGCGGTCAACGATCTGTACGGCGGTACCTACCGCTTGTTCGAGCAGGTGCGCAAGCAAAGCGCGCAGCTGGAGATCAGCTATGTGGCGTCGGAAGATCTCGCCGCCTTGCAGGCGGAGATCCGGCCGAACACCCGCATGATCTGGGTGGAAACCCCGTCCAACCCGCTGAACCAACTGGTGGACCTGGCTGCGGTGGCCGATTTGGGGCGACGGCACGGCCTGATCACGGTGGCGGACAACACCTTCGCCTCGCCGGTGGTGCAGCGCCCGCTGGCCTTCGGCTTCGACATCGTGGTGCATTCCGCCACCAAATACCTGAATGGCCATTCCGACGTGATCGCCGGCGCCGCGGTGGTCAGCCGCCAGCGGCCGGAGCTGGCCGAGCGGCTGGCCTTCCTGCACAACGCGGTGGGCGCGGTGCAGGACCCGTTCGCCAGCTTCCTGGTGCTGCGCGGCCTGCGCACGCTGGCCTTGCGAATAGAACGTCACAACAGCAATGCGCTGGCGGTGGCGCGCTGGCTGGAAAGCCAGCCGCAGGTGGAGCGGGTCTTGTATCCGGGCCTGACCAGCCATCCGCAGCATGAACTGGCGCGCAGCCAGATGCGGGGCTACGGCGGCGTGGTGTCCTTCTATCTGAAAGGCGACGCCGAAGAGACGCGGCGGGTGCTGGCGCGCCTGAAGCTGTTCACGTTGGCGGAGAGCCTGGGCGGCGTCGAGAGCCTGGTGTGCCTGCCGGCGGCGATGACGCATGCGTCGATCCCGGCCGAGCGCCGGCGCGCGCTGGGCATTGCCGACAATCTGATCCGCCTGTCGGTGGGCATAGAGGGCGAAGCGGCGCTGATCGAGGACTTGCGCCAGGCATGGCAATAGCCGGCGGCGCCGGGTTAGAATTCCGTCATCGCTTCGATACACACAGAAGGGGAATCGCATGAGCATTTATCGTCACAAGCAGGGCGCGCGTCTGGCCGAAGCCGTGGTCACCAATGGCTTGATCTTCCTGGCCGGCCAGGTGCCGGAAAACACCGAGGCCGATGCCAAGGCGCAAACCGAGAACGTGCTGGGCCAGATCGACGCGCTATTGGCGGAGCTGGATTCGGACAAGAGCAAGATCGTCGATGTCACCATCTTCCTGGCCCATCTCGCTGACTACGATGCGATGAACGCCGCCTGGGACGCCTGGGTGCCGGCCGGCAATGTGCCGGCGCGCGCCACGGTGGAAGCCAAGCTGGCCAACCCGGCCTGGAAGGTGGAAATCAAGCTGGTGGCCGCACGCTGAGCAAGCCCCCATTCGATGAAAAGCCCACGTCATGCGACGTGGGCTTTTTTTATCGATTTTCGCGGGCTGTCTGCTGGGCCAAAGGCCAGCAGGAAATAAGGACGGGCGTTTCTATAACCTTAGTGTTTGCGACGTAATGCTTATGGCATTGCGTCGCTTTGGTTTTTCCCCAACCCATACGGAGCCCGAAATGAAACAAGCAGCTTTAGCGATGGCGGTATTGGCGGTGCTGGCCAGCGGCGCGCAGGCGGAGTCGAAACAGCCCGATCCGATGCTGCGCCAGGCGGCGGTCAAGGCCTTGCAGCCCTTGTTGCCGCTGGCCAAGGGCGAGCAGCTGGACATGCTGGTGGAAATCAACCGCGACAGCGTGGACGGCGACTGGGTGTTGGGCTCGGTGACCCAGCCCTTGCCGGTGATGACGACGATAGCGGCGATGGATCATGTGCCCTTGTCGCGGCTGTTCCTGGCGCGGCGCGATGCGCAAGGCTGGACGCTGGAGCTGGAAAGCAGTTCGGGCTTCGCCGCGATGCTGGAGCAGGCGCCGGCCGGCTGGCTCAGCGCGGAAGAACGACAGGCTTGGCGCAGTCAGCTGGCCAGGCCGGGGCAGCCGTTCGCGCCCAATGCCACCAACCTGGGCCTGCCCTGGCGCCAGGGCGCGGCCTGGCGCATGACCGGCGGGCCCCACGGCTATAGCGGCGAGAGCCAGCCTTACGATTCTATAGACTTCGCCGGCGGCGACGGCAGGGTGCTGGCGCCTCAGGCCGGGGTGATCTACAAGAGCTGCGTGCGCGGTGGCAGCGGCTTGGTCAAGCTGGTGCACGACAACGGCTTCTCGTCCACCTATTACCACATGATCAATCTGAATACGCTGGCGGACGGGACGCGGGTCAATCCGGGCGCGTATCTCGGCACCATAGGCAATGGCCTGCCGTGCGGCGGCAGCACCACCGGCCCGCACGTGCATTTCTCCCTCTTGTATCAGGGTCGAGCCGAGCCGGTGAACGGCAAGCTGTTCGGCGGTTGGCAGTTCTTCGCCGGCAGCCGCGCCTATCAGGGTTATGCGCTGCGTAACGGCACACGGGTCAATGTCGGCGGCTTGCTGAACAATTACGGCGGCGGAGGCGCGCCGACCGGCGCCAGCGGCGTGGCGACGCCGGCGAAGGGAGAAGGGCAGGTGAATCTGCGCAAGGCGCCCAGCCTGAGCGCGGGCATCACCGGCTCCGTAAAGCGCGGCGACAGCGTCGCCTTGCAATGCCATGTGCGCGCCGAGGCGGTGGATGGAGTGTGGGGGCGCACCGATGTGTGGAACCGCACCCGCAGCGGCGACTGGATCAGCGACGGCTTCCTCGACACCGGCAGCAACGCGCCGGTGGTGCCGCTGTGCGCGTCGGCCAGCCGGCCCTGGTGAGTCGGGCGCGGCCGGTTTAGTAGGCGCCGTCGAAACGCAGGCCGGCGGGCAAGGGCTCGCCGGCCTGGAAGGCCGCGACGGCGGCGCACAGCTGCTCGGCCAGACCTGGCTGCTGGGCATTGACCGGCACCAGGTCCAGGCTGCGCATCCAGGTCAGTTGGCGCTTGGCCAGCTGGCGGGTGGCGGCAATGCCTTTGTCGATGAAGGCTTGTTCATCGCCGACGCCGTCCAGGTATTCCCAAGCCTGGCGATAACCGACGCAGCGCATCGACGGCAGCTCCAGCGCCAGCGCCGGATACTGTTCGCGCAAGCGCCTGACTTCGGCCAGGAAATCCTGTTCCAGCATCAGTTCGAAGCGCTGCGCGATGCGTTGATGCAGCCAGGCGCGCTCCGCCGGCACCAGGCCCAGCGACAGCAGGCGGAAGTCGGCCGCGGCTTCCTTGCCGCGCGCCAGCAGCCGCGACATCGGCTCGCCGCTGAGCAGGCAGACCTCCAGCGCGCGGTGAATGCGCTGCGAATCATTGGGATTGAGGCGGGCGGCGGTGTCCGGGTCCAATTGCGCCAGCCGCGCATGCATCGCCGGCCAGCCGGCTTGCGCGGCGTCGGCGTCCAGTTGCGCGCGCAGCGTCGCGTCGGCGCGCGGCAGATCGGACAAGCCTTCCAGCAAGGCCTTGTAATACAGCATGGTGCCGCCCACCAGCAAGGGCAGCCGGCCGCGGCCGTTGATCTCGCGGATCAGGCGGTTGGCGTCGGCGTGGAACTGGGCGGCGGAATAACTGTGCAGCGGGCTGATGATGTCGATCAGGTGGTGCGGGCATTGCGCCATTTCCGCCGTGCTGGGCTTGGCGGTGCCGATGTCCATGTCGCGATAGACCAGCGCGGAGTCCACGCTGACGATCTCCACCGGAAAATGGCGGGCCAGCTCCAGGGCCAGGCCGGTTTTGCCGGAGGCGGTGGGGCCCATCAGCAGGATGGCGTGCGGGATGTCGTTCATGGGCGGGTCTTGCGGTTCAATCATCGGATTGTCGCATAAGCGGCCCATGCCCGGACAGTCCACCCAAGGTTCAGGAGCCGGACTCCGGCGCCGGCAGCGTCCGTTGCCGGCTGGCGCGCCACCAGCCGCCCAGGGTGATCAGGAACCACATGCACTGGTTGACGAAGGAGGCCAGGTTGAAGTGGTTGGACAAGGAAACCAGGATGCAGACCGGGCCGAGCAGATTGAGGACGAAATAGCGCGGGTCCGATGTGCGCAGGCCCAGCAATTGATGGCCGACATAGGCGGTCAGGTAGCTGATGACTCCAATCAGGCCGATGAAATCGTACATGGCGGCGGCTCCTGGGATAGGGGGGCGCTACAAGGACAGCGCTGGCGACGCGGCGGCGGCCTGGTGGAAGGGCGCGCTGGAGCGTGGCAATGGCGGCCGCCGGCGAATGTGATCCGCGATTTTCTCGGCGATCATGATGGTGGGCGCGTTCAGATTGCCGGTGACGATGCGCGGCATGATGGACGCGTCCACCACGCGCAGGCCGGACACGCCGTGTACCCGGCCTTGATGATCCACCACCGCCATCGGGTCGTCGGCGGCGCCCATCTTGCAGCTGCCGGACGGATGCAGCGCGGTTTCGGCGTGGGTTTGGACGAAGCGGTCGATCTCCTGATCGCTGCGCACCGCGGCGCCCGGCTGGATTTCCCGGCCGCGGAAGGATGCGAGCGCGTCCTGGCCGATGATGTCCCGCGTCAGCCGCACCGCGGCGCGGAATTCGCGCCAGTCGGTGTCGTGCGCCATATAGTTGAATTGCAGCAAGGGTTTGGCGCGCGGATCGCGGCTGGCCAGCTTGACGTGGCCAGTGCTGGGCGAGCGCATCGAGCCGACGTGGCACTGGAAACCATGCATCTTGACGGCGTGGCTGCCGTCGTAATTCACCGCCAGCGGCAGGAAGTGGTATTGCAGATTGGGATAGGCGAAGTGTTCGCCGCTGCGGATGAAGCCGCCGGCCTCGAAGTGATTGCTGGCGCCGACGCCGCTGCCGTCCAGATACCATTGAGCGCCGATGCGGGCCTTGTTCCACCAGCGCAGGGACGGGTACAGCGACACCGGCTGCCGGCATTCGTATTGCAGATACATTTCCAGGTGGTCCTGCAGATTGGCGCCGACGCCGGGCAGGTGGGCGACGATGGCGATTTCGTGGCGGCCGAGTTCGGCGGCGTCGCCGACGCCGGAGCGCAGCAGCAGCTGCGGCGAGGCCACCGCGCCGTTGCAGACGATGACTTCGCGCAAGGCGCGGGCCTGGTGGCTGCGCTCGCCCTGAAGGTATTGCACGCCGGTGGCGCGCGCGCCGTCGAACAGGATGCGGTCCGCCAGCGCCCGGGTTTGCACCGAGAGATTGGCGCGGTCGCGAGCGCTGTCCAGATAAGCCAGCGACACGCTGCAGCGCCGTCCTTTAGCGGTGGTGGTGCGGTCCATGGGGCCGAAGCCCTCCTGGCGATAGCCGTTCAGATCGTCGGTGCGGCCGTGGCCGGCTTGTTCGCCGGCCTGGATGAAGGCTTCGAACAAGGGGCTGATGCCGGCCTTGGGCGTGGTGACATGCAGCGGCCCATCGTCACCGTGATAGTCGTTGGCGCCCTTGTCGTAGCTTTCCGCCTTGCGGAAATAGGGCAGGCAGTCGGCATAGCTCCAGTCGCCCAGGCCGGGCAGCTCGGCCCAGCCCTGGTAGTCCAGCGCATTGCCGCGGATATAGACCATGCCATTGATCAGCGAGGAGCCGCCCAGGCCCTTGCCGCGCGCCTGCGCCATGCGGCGCCCGCCCATATGCGGCTCCGGCTCGGTCAGATAGGCCCAGTTGTAGGTGCTGCCTTGCAAGGGATAGGCCAGCGCCGCCGGCATCTGGGTGCGCCAGTCCAGCCGCCAGTCCGGCCCGCCGGCCTCCAGCAGCAGCACGCGGACATCGCTGTCCTCGCTCAGCCGCGCCGCCAGCACGCCGCCGGCGGAACCAGCGCCGACGATGATGTAGTCGTATTCCTGAGTGGTGCTCATCTTGACTCTCCTCGGACGTGAACGAAGGCGGGATCGGGCGAAGCGGCGCTCAAGCGCCAAACCAGCCCATGGGCTTGGGCGCCAGATTGATGTAGCTGTGCTTGAGCTCGGTGTATTCGTCCAGGCCGATGCGCGACAGCTCGCGGCCGATGCCGCTGGACTTGAAGCCGCCCCATGGCGCTTCCGGGAAGTAGGGGTGATAGTCGTTGACCCAGACGGTGCCGAAGCGCAGCGCGCGACTCATGCGGCTGGCGCGCTCCAGATCCCGCGTCCACACCGCCGCCGCCAGGCCGTATGGCGTGCCGTTGGCGAGACGCAGCGCCTCGGCCTCGTCGTGGAAGCGTTCCACGGTAATGACCGGGCCGAAAATCTCCTCTTTGGCGATGAGCATGTCGGCGTGGACACCGGCCAGCAGCGTCGGCTGCAGCCAATGACCGTTGCGGTAGCGCTCGCCGTCCGGACGGCCGCCGCCGTAGACCAGGCGGGCGCCTTCCTTCACCCCGGCGGCGATCAGGCTCAGGATCTTGTCGTGCTGCTGGGCGGATTGAACCGGTCCCATCTGGCTGTCCGGCAGCTGGCCGGGGCCGATGACGATGCGCGGTAGCCGTTCCGCCAGCCGGCGCACGAACTCGTCATGAATCTCTTCCTGCAACAGCAGCCGCGAACCGGCGGAGCAGACCTGGCCGGCGTGGAAGAAGGCGGCGTTCAGCGCGTAGTCGACGGCGGTGTCGAGGTCGGCGTCGGCGCAGACGATGTTCGGGTTTTTACCGCCCAGCTCCAGCCCTATGCGTTTGAAGTTGCCGCTGGCGGCGCGCATGATGCTGGCCCCGGCCTGGGCGCCGCCGGTGAAGGACACCAGGTCAATGTCGGCGTGCTCCGCCAGTTCGGCGCCCACCTCGGCGCCGCCGCTGACCAGGTTGAACACGCCGGGAGGCAGGTCCAGCTCGGTCAGCAATTGGGTGAAGCGCCAGCTGCTCAGCGGGGTCAGGCTGCTGGGCTTGAGCACCACGCAGTTGCCGGCGCCCAGCGCTGGCGCGATCTTCCACGCCGCTTGCAGCAAGGGGTAATTCCAGGGCGTGATCAGGCCGCAGACGCCCACCGGTTCATGCAGGGTGCGGCTGATTATGTGTTCGGGCGCGGCGTTGGTCTGGCCGCTGTCGGTGGCCACCAGGCCGGCGAAATAGCGGAAGGTGGCGGCGACATCGCCCATATCGGTGCGGCTTTCGGCCAGGGTCTTGCCGGTGTTCAAGGTTTCCAGCGCGGCCAGGTCTTCGCTGTCGCGTTCCAGCAACTGGGCGATGTCCAGCAGCAGGCGGCTGCGCTGGCGCGGAGTGCTGCCGCGCCAGGAGCCGGTGTCGAAGGCGGCGCGCGCGGCGGCGATGGCGTCCTGGGCGTCGCGGCGGTCGCCATCGGCGGCAAGCGCGATCACGGTTTCGTCGCAGGGATTGAGAATCTGGCGGGTTTGCCGCTTGGCGGCGTCGCGCCATTGGCCATCGATGAAGAGCTGAGTGTGGATCATGCTTGTTCTTTCGGATGCAGTTAATGTAATTAACCATTGGTAAATTAATTTACCTTTGGTTTAATTGTAGTGTTGCTTTACCGCGAGCTGCAATCCGGAAACGGCTATGGTTATGACGAATCTATTTGCTTTGGCTATATCAGCTATGGTCAAGCCGGGATGGAGGCCGATGCCGGCTTGCCGGTATCGAGGGCAATGGTCCGCTTCGGGATTTTTCCACCCTGGGTTAACATGCCGGCTGACGGCCGCGGGGTTGCGGCTTGGGCGCGTCGCCGCGCCATCATCGTCATGCGTCCAACTAGCCAGGAGGCGCGGCCAGCCGCCGCGACCAGTTCCGTGTTGCCAAACCAAGTCAGTCAAGCCGCTGTAGCCGCCGGGGATGAAACTTTCGCCCTTCGCCTGAAAGAAGTGCTGGGGCGCAAGCGCATCATGCTCAAACAAGTGGCGGAGGCCTTGGGCGTGTCGTCCGCCGCCGTGCACAAATGGACGCGCGGTGGCGAAATCGAATATCGCAAGCTGCGGGTGTTGGCGGATTTTCTCGGGGTCAACTGGGTCTGGCTGCGCTATGGCGAGCAGGCGGTGCTGGATCTGGCCACGGCGGCGGGCAGCGATGAGCAACTGACCGAAATACGACGCAAGCATCTGGCGGAGATCATGGAAAACGAAGCGCGAATGAAGTTCGCGCAGAATGTGTCCGGCATCGTCACTTGGGAGTGGAACATCCTGACCGATGCGGTGGCCTATTCCGCCAATGCCGAGCAATTGTTTGGCCGCCCGCTGCGCCTGCTGAATGATTTCTGGGCCGCGCTGGAACCTGCCGACGCGCCGGCCTTGCGGGCGCGGCAGGAGGAATGCCTGCGTTCCGGCGCCGCTTACGAGGCGGAGTTCCGCGTGCGCTGGCCGGCGGGCGACACGCGCTGGATCGCATCGCGCGCCACCTGCGTGCTGGATGCCGACCGCCGGCCGGTGAAGATGATAGGCGTCAGCTTCGACATCACCCAGCGCTGCCTGGCGGAGCAGGCCTTGCGCCAGAACCAGGCCATCCTGGACAAGGCGCAGTCCATCGCCCATCTGGGCAGCTGGTTCTGGGACGTGGGCAAGGACGATTGCATCTGGTCGGACGAGGCCTACCGGATTTTCGGCTGGCAGCCGCAAGCCTTCAAGGTGACGATGGAGCGCTACTTCGCCGCCATGGTGCCGGAGGACCGCGAGCGCATCGATGCCGCCATCCGGCGGGCGATAGGCGAGCGCCAGCCTTACCGGGTGGAATACAGCATTCTGTTGCCGGATGGCCGCCGCCGCCATATTCACGAAGAGGGCGAGGTGCTGTACGGCGAGGGGCGGGCGGAGGCGATGATAGGCGCGACCCGGGACGTGACCGACAGTCGCCAGGCCGCGGTGGCCTTCAGTGAAAGCGAGGAACGCTTCCGCGAGATTTTCGAGCAGGCGGCTCTGGGTCTGGCGCATTTGGACCTGGACGGGCGCTGGCAGAAGGTGAACCGCCGGCTGGCGGACATGGTGGGTTATGCGCCGACGGAGATGGAGGGCTTGAGCTTCCAGCAACTGACTCATCCGGAGGACCTGGAGGACAATCTGCTGCGGCTGGATCAGTTGTTGAGCGGGGAGATCGCCCATTTTTCGCTGGAGAAGCGCCTGCTGCGCAAACAGGGCGGCCATGTCTGGGTGAATGTCAGCGCCTCGCTGAGCCGGCATCCCGTGAGCGGCGAGCCCTGGCATCTGATCGCGGTGGTGGAGGAGGTGGCCGAGCGCCGCGAGGCGCGCCGCGTGTTGGAAGCGGCCGGGCAGCGCAGCGAACTGGCGTTGCAGTCCATCGGCATGGCCAGCTGGGAATGGGATCTCGCCGCCGGGCGGCTGCGGCTGTCGCCGCTGGCCGCGACGCTATTGTTCGGCGCGCCCCAGGAAGAGGTGGCGGAGCAGCGCTTTCTGGACGGCTTGCGCGCCGCGTCGCGGCAGCGCTGGTTGGATAGCCTGGAGGCGATTTTCAATATTTCCAGTCGCGCGCAATTGGATGTGCTGTGGCATGGCGAAGGCGGCAAGACCCTGCCTCTGGCCCTGTCCCTGGTGGCGCAGCGAGATGAAGGCGGCGTGCTCTGCCGTCTGATCGGAGCCTTGGGCCCGCGCTGAGCAGTACTCCGCAGTCACGTAAGCCAGCCGTTTGTCGGCTGGCTTTTTTCATGGTCAGTGTAAATTTTATTTACTATTGGTAAAAAAATTAACTTGTGGTAATTTTTAGGCCTAGTCTGGCAAGGCCGATGAATGTCGTCTTGTTGCGTTCGAACCAAGAATAGGCGCCGCGTGTTGCTCTGCGGCGTCCGAAACCAGGAGCTGACCGCTATGAGCAGCATGCACAGACAGCAGTATCTGCGCCGCCGGACCCGCTGGGGTTATGGCTGGGCCTTATGGGCGGCGGTATTGTGGGGCGCGTGGTATGTGCCGGGCACCGCGATCTGGCACGAGACGCCGCTATCCGGCCTGAGCCAGGGCTCGCCGGCGAACTTCCTGATGGCGGCGGCGGTGCTGACCGCCTTTCATGCCTGCCTGGTGGTGGTGTTTCAATTGTTCTGGCTGGCGGCCTTGGGCAAGCTGGCCGACTTCTTTCGCACGCTATGGCGGTTTGGCGGCATTTCCAAATGGTATTTCCTGGCGGCGGTAATGGGCGGCTTGCTGGCCAATTTCGGTTCCTACCTGGCCATGGGCTATGTGGGCGCGGTGTTCGCCGCGGTGGCCGGCTTGTTGTATCCGGTGGTGGGCGCGACGCTGGCGCGGCTGTGGTACCGCGAGCGGATAGGCCGCCGCGCGGCGCTGGGCATCGCGGTGATCGTATTGGGCGGCGTCGCCATCTATCTGCCGGCCTTGCTGGGCGAATTGGACACGGAGGGCGGCGCGCGCTGGCTGGGGTATCTGGGCGGCGCGCTGGCGGCGCTGGGTTGGGGCATGGAAGGCGCCATCGTCGGGCGGGCGATGGATGTGACCGACCCCGATTGCGGAGTGACGATACGCTATCTCGCCGAGGCGCTGTACTGGGTGTTGCTGATCCTGCCGGGCCTGGCCTGGCTGACGCCGCTGCCGGTGTACCGCCTGGCCGGCGAGCTGTGGGCGTGGCGGCCGCTGCTCTATCTGGCGGTGGGCGCGCTCAGCTTCGCTTTCTGCGCGGTGGCCTGGTACAAATCGTTTCCGCTGATAGGCGTGGGGCGCGGCCAGGCGATAGGCGCGTTCTACGCGATGTTCGCCACGCTGTTCACCGCCGCGTTCACCTTGAATTTTCCCGAGTGGTATTTCCTGATCGGCCTCGCGCTGGTGATTGCCGGCGGCTTTGTCATGGTGTCGGACAGCGAGCGCAACGTTGGCGCGGTGCGCCTGGTGGAGGAGGGGGCATGAAGATCCATATCAAGGGTTTTATCCTGCAGGCCTTGGCCAGGCAGCCTGGCTTGTGGGATATCGAACTGGCCGGCCGCATCTGCCGCGAATACCGCAAGCCGGAGGACGCTTATTGGCTGGGCATGGTGCGAGCCAATCTGGCCGATTTGAGCGCCAGCGGCCTGGTTGTGGCACTGAGCGAGCGCTGGCGCGCCGAGGATGGGCGCTTATTGTTCAATTACCGGATCAGTGCCTTCGGTCTGGAGCGTATGCGCCAGACCGGCCTGGTTTGAGGAGATGGCGATGTCCGGCTACTGGGCCTACGAGGGCGCATGTGTCTTGGCCATGGCGCTGATCGTGGTTCTGAGTTTGGCGGCCTTGCTCGTTGCCAGGCGCTATGTGCGCCGGTTGTGAGAACCTGCCCAAAGTCCGCCGCGCGCATTGGTTTTTGAAATGCTCGGCCCGCAGCCGAGCATTTCACGCTGGCGGCCGCAAGGCCTGGTTTCGTCGTGGCTGGCGTTGAACAGGCTCTTAGAACCTGTTTACGATCTGCTGCGCGTCGGCGATACGGCGTTGAAAACAGCTTCGAAATGCTCATGTACCACACGTACATTCCGCTTTCTCAGCTGTTTTCGCCTTGTCTCGCTCTAGCTCGCGAGATCGTAAACAGGTTCTTACAGCTGAGCAGCGTAGGCTTCCAACTGCTCCAGGATGTGCTGGGCCTTGGCGTCAAGCTCGCCGGCGCGGGCCTCAGCCAGCTCCTGGCGGAACTGCGGGAAGCCGCGTCCCGCTTCGCCGTTCAGCTTGGTTTGGCGCCAGGCTTGCCAGCGCTGTTGTTCCTCACCAGATAGCGAGCGCGGAAAATTGCGCGCCCGGTAGCGGAACAGCAGCTCGGCCAGTTGCGCGTCTTCGAAAAAGGCCATCTCGCCGCTGAGCTGATCGGCCGACATCCGGCGCAGCTTGGTCAGCACCTTGCGGTCATTATTGGAAACAAAGCCGCCGTAGAGGTTCTCATCGACATCGCGGACGTCCCCGGCTTCGCGCTTGTAGACCTGGCGCCAGATCGGTGTCAGTTCCGGCAGCGCGCGCGCGTAATCGGCATGGCGCTGGATCGCGTCCATGTCCATGCTCCAATGCGCGGCGCGCTCCGGACTCAGCACCTTGAGATTGGCGACCACGAACGGCGATTTGTTGATGTGCACTGTCTTCAGCGGCAAGCGCTGCACGCCTTCCGGCAAGTCCTCGCTGCGGGTGTATAGGCGCTGGCGGATGGCGTCCGGTCCCAGGCCTTGCAGTTCGCGCGGATCGTGGGCCAGGTCCCAGACGATCACTTCATTGGCATTGTAGGGATGCGCCGCCAGCGGCCACACCACCGCCATATTGCCGCGCTCGGCGCCGTACATGCCGGAGATGTGCAGCGCCGGCTTGGGATCGTGCAGGCTGAGCTGGACCTTGACCGCGTCCTTCTTGCGCAGCGATAGATAGAAGTCGAACAACTTGGGCTGGCGCTGTTTGATCAGGCGCGCCAGCGCGATGGTGGCGCGCACGTCGGACAAGGCGTCGTGGGCGGCTTCGTGCGCCAGGCCGTTGGCGGCGCTCAGGTGTTCCAGCTTGAAGCTGGGGCGGCCATCCTCGTGTTGCGGCCATTGAATGCCCTCCGGGCGCAGCGCGAAGGTGGCGCGCACCAGGTCCAGCAGATCCCAGCGGCCGCACTGGTTTTGCCATTCGCGCGCATAGGGATCGATCAGATTGCGCCAGAACAGGAAGCGGGTGACTTCATCGTCGAAGCGGATGGAGTTATAACCGACGCCTATGGTACCCGGCGTCGCCAGTTCGCGTTCGATCACGCCGGCGAATTCGTGCTCGGCCACGCCGTGTTGCAAACACCATTGCGGGGTAATGCCGGTCAGCAGGCAGGCCACCGGGGTGGGCAGGTAATCGGGCGCCGGTCGGCAGTAGAGCATCACCGGTTCGCCGATTTCATTGAGGTCGGCATCGGTGCGAATACCGGCGAACTGCGATGGGCGGTCTTGACGCGGCACGGCGCCGAAGGTTTCGTAGTCGTGCCAGAAGAAGCTGTGATTGGACATGGCGGCAACAATGCGGTGAAGTTGGCCGCATTGTCGCATCCATGGCGCGGCAGGGCCAGCCGCGCTGGCCTGCGTGTCAGTGCGGCTTCAATCCATCCACGAAGGCTTGCGTTTTTCCAGCATGGCCTGCACCCCCTCGCGGCCTTCCTCGCTCAGGCGAACGGCGACGATGCGCTGGATGCAGGTTTCCACCGTGGCCTCGCTGACCTCCTGGCCGGCGATGTCGGCCAGCAACCGCTTGGCTTCCAGCATCGCGGCCGGGCTGTTGATCAGCAGGTGATTGATCAGGAAGTCCACCGCCATGTCCAGTTCGTCTCCTTCCACCACCTGATGCACCAGCCCCAGGCGCTTGGCCTTGCCGGCGTTGAAGCGCTCCGCGGTCATGAAGTAGCGGCGGGTGGCGCGTTCGCCGATGGCGCGCACCATGTAGGGCGCCACCAGCGCCGGGATCACGCCCAGCTTGACGTCGGAAAAGCTGAACAAGGCTTCCGAAGCGGCGATGGACACGTCGCAGCAGGCGACCAGCCCGGCGCCCAGACCGAAGGCCGAGCCCTGGATCTTGGCGATGGTGGGTTTGGGCAGGGTGTCCAGCGTGCGCAGCAGCCTGGCCAGCAGCCGGGCATGGCGTTCCAGCTCCTCGCGGCCGAACTCGGCCATGCGCCGCATCCAGTCGATGTCGTGGCCGGCGGAGAAACTGATGCCGTTGCCGGTCAGCACCACGGCGCGCACGCTGGCATCCTCGGCCAGGGTTTCCAGCATGGCGGTGAGCAAACTGACGCCGCTATCGTCCAGCGCGTTCAGTCGTTCGGCGCGGTTGAGGGTGATGGTGGCGATTCCCTTGGGGTCAACGGCAAGCAAAACGGACTCGGCGGTCATTGGGTTTTCCTTGTTCTGATGGTGGAGGTTTCAGCCTTGGCCGAAACGGATGATGCTGCGGACAAACGCGTCGGCCGCCTCGATGTGCAACACATGGGCGACGCCCGGCAGGATTTCCAGCTGCGCGCCGGGCAGGCGCTCGTGTAATAGCTCGGCTTGATATAGCGGCGTCAGGCGGTCCTCGTCGCCAACCAGTATATGGCAGGGCATGGTCAGCTCGTGTAGCCAGGTGCGCGCGTCATGATCGGCGACGCCCGCGATCAGCCGGATCACCGCATCCCAGTCCACCATGCCGGCGATCAACTTCATATCGTCAAGCAGGGCGGCGTTGCTGGCGAGGAAGCGGCTGGAAAACAGCCAGGGCACGCTGACGGCGTAACGCAAGTCCAGGCCGCCGCTGAGATTTGCTGCCAGCCAGCTGTCGCTGATGCGGTTATTGACGCTGTCGGCCCACGCCAGCGTGGCGGCCAGCAACAGCCGCGACACGCGTTGCGGATGACGGTGCGCGAAATGCTGCGCCACCATGCCGCCGTAAGACAAGCCAGTCAGATAGACCTGATCTATGCCCAAATGATTCAACAGACCGGCGGCAAGATCGGCCTGTTCGCTCAGCGGATATTTGTCCCCGCCGGGATGGTCGCTTTGTCCCTGGCCCAGGAAGTCGAAGCGCAGCAGCTGGAAATGGGGCTCCAGCTGCGGCTGCAGCAAGGCCCAGGCGGCGGTGGACATGGTGATGCCGTTGAACAGCGCCAGCACCTGGGAGCCCTGGCCGCTCATTTCGTAATAGACATCGTGTCCGGCGATTACGGCATAGGGCATGGCGGAGCTCCTCGGTTCTGGCCTTGCGCGGCGTCAATTCATTCTAGAGCGTGGCGGCGCTTGCTGGGTAGCCGGCAAGCGCCATGACGGGTTTCTGAGCCGCGTGGACAGGATGGGTGTTTGACGAATTAAACAATTCCGAATCAGGTGCTGCCGCTGGACGCAAGCGGCTCGGCAGAGGCGTTCTTTGTTTGACAGGCTTGGCGGGGTGATGTGCGCGCGCCACAGCTGTGATGATTTTCTGATGGCGCTGGAGCTAGATGTTGTCAAATTTATTAAACGTGACATAGTCTTCTAGACAGGACTAAAACGACAAAGGCGCTTGCCGGCGCCGCGGCCGCCGAGCCGCGCGGATGGCGGCCATACAGAGGAGACATCATGTTGGCAACAGGCATGGCTGCGGCGGCATGGCCGCGCGCGCTTGCGGCGGGCCCGCCCGGCGGTCCTTAGAACCTGTTCATAGTCTGCTGTGCTTCGGCGATACGGCGTTGAAAACGACTTCGAAATGCTCATGTACCGTGTGTACATTCCGCTTTCTCAGCCGCAACGCCTTGTCTCGCTCTTGCTCGCGAGACTTTGAGCAGGCTCTTAGACGCCGGGCATCAGGCCCGTCAGCGCGTCGGTCTGGACCGGCGCGATTTCAAGCAAGGAATCGACCGCTGCCGTGACAACCTATATAAAAGTGTCACAGGCAGCCGCAGCCGGCTCCCGCCGCTGCAAGATCGCAAGAGAGGAAGCCCATCATGACGCAAGCTGTTGCCGCCAAGCCGGCCCAGGCCGCCGTGGCCGCCCAGAGTCTCCAGGCCGCCAATGCCCGTTCCGACGACAAAGCCTATCTGCGCATTGCCGGCGTGCTGAAGAAATTCGGCGACCATGTGGCGGTGGACCATGTCGACCTGGATATCCGCAAGAATGAAATCTTCGCGCTGCTCGGCAGCTCCGGCTGCGGCAAGTCCACCTTGCTGCGCATGCTGGCCGGCATGGAAACGCCGACTTCGGGCCGCATCATCCTGGACGGCGAGGACATGCAGGGGCTGCAGCCGTATGAGCGGCCGGTCAATATGATGTTCCAGAGCTATGCGCTGTTTCCGCACATGACGGTGGAGCAGAATGTGGCGTTTGGCCTGAAGCAGGACAAGGTGCCGCGGGACGAGATCGCCGAGCGGGTGGGCAAGATGCTGGACCTGGTGCAGATGCGCAAATACGCCAACCGCAAGCCGCACCAGCTGTCCGGCGGCCAGCAGCAGCGGGTGGCGCTGGCGCGCAGCCTGGTGAAGCGGCCCAAGCTGCTGCTGCTGGATGAGCCATTGGGGGCGCTGGACAAGAAGCTGCGCCAGCAGACCCAGCTGGAGCTGGCCAATACCATCGAACAGGTGGGCGTGACCTGCATCATGGTCACCCATGATCAGGAAGAGGCGATGACCATGGCCAGCCGCATCGGCATCATGAGCGAAGGCTGCCTGCTGCAAGTGGGCACGCCATCGGAAATCTATGACTACCCCAACTGTCGCTTCACCGCGGAATTCATCGGCGAGAGCAATATCTTCGAGGGCGCGGTGGTGGTGGATGAGCCGGATCTGGTGGAGATCCGCTCGCAGGAACTGGGCGGAGACATCCGCGTGGATCACGGCATCACCGGCCCCAAGGGCATGCATGTCTGGGCCAGCATTCGTCCCGAGGATGTGAGGCTTGACGTGAAGCCGCTGCCAGCGGGGCCGAACACCGCCGCCGGCGTGGTGGAGGATATCGCCTATCTGGGCAGCTATTCCATCTATCACGTGAAACTGGCCAGCGGCAAGGTCGTCAAATCGGTGGTGCCTTCGTCGCGCTGGTACGATGCGGCGGAAACCGCGCCGACCTGGGGAGATCCGGTCTTCGTCAGCTGGCGCCAGGATGTGCCGGTGGTGTTGACGCGCTAGCGCCCACGCACGCGCCGCAGCGGATGCCGCATGGCATCCGCTTTTTCTTCTCTTCCCCGAGGCGTTTGATCCGCCCGGCTTTGGCCGCCATTCCTGTTTTCATTGAGAGGTCTTCATGCTTAGCTTTGCCCATCAGGCTCACGCTCCATCCTATTACGCCGCCACCGCTCTGCCCTGGGAGCCCGGAGCGGCGTTGCAGGGGAGTGTCGATTGCGATGTCTGCGTGGTGGGCGGCGGGCTGGCTGGGCTGTCGGCGGCGCTGAATTTGCGCGAGCGCGGTTTTTCGGTGGCGCTGCTGGAAGGCGCGAGCATCGGCTTTGGCGCATCCGGGCGCAACGGCGGGCAAGTGATTGCCGGCTACGCCTGCGGCATCGACACCTTGAGCGCGCAGCTAGGCGATGGCCTGGCCAGGCAGATGTGGGACATGTCGGTGGAGGCGGTGGAAATCATCGAGCAGCGCGTCAGCCGGCACCGCATCGATTGCGACTGGCGTCGCGGCTATGTCAGCGTGGCGGTGAAGCCGCGGCATATGCGGGAGCTGGAGGATTGGCAGCGCGAGGCGGAACAAGTCTACGGCTATGGCGGCATGCAGCTGTGGGGCAAGGCGGAGCTGGGCGCACGGCTGGCCAGCGAGCGCTATCAGGGCGGTTTGTTCGATCCGCGCTCGGGTCATCTGCATCCATTGAACTACACGCTGGGCCTGGCCCGCGCCGCGCGCGAGGCCGGCGTCGCCATTTATGAGCAAAGCCCGGCATTGCGGCTGACGCGAGGGGCGCGACCGCAAGTGGCGACCGAGCGCGGCGTAGTCAACTGCGGCCAAGTGGTGCTGGCCTGCAATTCCTATATCGGCGCGCTGGTGCCGGAGCTGGAGCGCAAGATCATGCCGGCCGGCACTTATGTGATCGCCACCGAGCCTTTGGGGAAGGAGAGGGCCGCGGCCTTGATCGCCAACGATATGGCGGTGTGCGACACCAACTTTGTGCTGGATTACTATCGCCTGTCCGCCGATCACCGGCTCTTGTTCGGCGGCAAGGTCAGCTATTCCGGGCGTGAGCCGGCCAATCTCGCCGCCGGCATGCGCGACGATATGCTGCGGGTGTTCCCGCAGTTGGCCGATGCCAAGATCGATTACGCCTGGGGCGGGTATTGCGATATCACGGTGAACCGGGCGCCGGACTTCGGGCGGCTGGACGGCAATATCTATTACTTGCAGGGTTTCTCCGGCCACGGCGTCAATATCACTGGCTTGGCCGGCAAGGTGGTGGCGGAGGCGGTGGCCGGCGATGCTTCGCGCTTCGATCTTTTCGGCAGGATTCGCCATAATGACTTCCCCGGCGGCAAATGGCTGCGCACGCCGGCGCTGGTGTTGGGCATGGCTTATTTCCGGATGCGCGATTATCTGTGATCCAATGCCGGAGTGGAGATGCCCCGCCCGTTCAAGGCAGCCGCCAGGCTGCCTTTTGTATTAGGGCTAGCTCTTGGCGACGCGGGGTTTGAGCGTACTCAGGACGCGTCAAGGTAATCGTAGCCGCCCCAATCCAGCGCATAGGCGGTATGGTTGTCGGCGGTGCGTATCGGTTTGAGCAGGCCGTTTTGCTGCATGTAGACTAGGTGCTCATGCACATCGGCGGCGCTATACTCGCCGCCCGATTCGCGCGTCAGCGCCAAAAACAGCCTGCGCTCCTCCAAATATTGAACATGCATGGTCTGCAGCAGGCGTAGGGTGCGGAAAATCAAGGTCTCGTTGCGGATCATGACAGATGGTATTTTATTTTTATGACTATTCATTTATCTGACACTTTAGTTTGGTGCGTCAAGAAATATGACATTATTGTTGCAGGGGGTGGGGCATGAGCGCGAAGCGGCCTGATTCTCCTTGCATCGCCGTGTGTTCCACCGCGGTTGGCGACGATATCTGCCGTGGTTGCGCGCGTAGCTTCGACGAGATCTCGCAGTGGTGCTTCATGGATGAGGAGGAGCGGGAGCTGGTGTGGCAGCAACTGCCGCTGCGTCAGCGCGGTCTGAAGATAGCCGCGGTGTTCGCCTGCCTGCCGCAGCTCCACCCGCGTGATGATGGTGAGTGGATGAGCGTTCCCTGCCTGCCCTGGCTGTTTCGCATGGATGGGGACTGCTTGTGGTGGCGGCGCGGAGAGGAGGCGGCCCGTCAGCGCGACTGCGCCGGCTGGGGACCGGCGCAAGTGGCCGCGTTCTTGCGCGAGCAGGCGGAAACGGACAGCAACTGAGGAGAGGGCTTATGGCTCAGGACAGCTCTTTGACCGGATTTTGGGATGTGCGCTATCGCGATGGCGTCACCCCCTGGGAAGGGGCGCGCATGAGCGCCGCGGAGCTGGATTTTTTCCAGCGCCTACCGCAGGGGCGAGTCTTGATTCCCGGCTGTGGCAGCGCCGGGGATCTGCCGCTGCTGCTGGATTGTGGCCATCAGGTGCTGGCCGTCGATTTCAGCGAGGCGGCGGTGGCTATCGCCCAGGCCCAATGGCCGCAGGCCGCAGCTTCTATCCGGCAGGCGGATTATTTCGCGCTGGCGGAGGACAAGCCCTTTGATGCGGTGTTTGAACGGGCGTTTCTGTGCGCGTTGCCGCCGCGGCTGCATGCCGATTACGCCAGCAAAATGGCGCGGCTGTTAAAGCCCGGAGGCGTGTTGGCTGGCGTGTTCTTCATTGCCGACACGCAACGCGGCCCGCCGTTCGGCTTGAGCATGCCGGCGCTGCGGGCTTTATTGGAGCCGGCTTTTACGTTGGAGTGTCAGCGGCAGCAGGCGGATGGCGTGCCGGTATTCGGTGGCAGCGAGTATTGGATGGTGTGGAGAAGGCAACACAAGTCAGGGGATTTGTAATACATTGACATTACTGGTTTGATGGTAATCAATAGTCCACCGACTAGTGCGACAATAAGCGCGTCGTCGTTTACGATGGCGGGTTGAAGTCGATAAACAACAATAATTCCAAGCGACAGCGGTGAGCGAGGGTGGGCAGGTTCCGGCGAGCTCCCGTTGCTGAACAAGGATTGCGGAGCAAGAGGAGATGTCATGCAGTGGTTCTGGCGCGTGTATACCCTGGTGGAAAAGACTTTTTGGGATACGTTGACCAAGAAGTTGTGCAGTTTCTTTTTCATTAGCCTGTTTCAGCTGGGCATGGTGGCTTATGTCTACTACGTGCTGGAAAACATACGGGGGTCGTTGAAAGGGCAAGTCAGCTCGCCGCAAGTGCTGGCCGGCATCGAGTCCAGCATAGACGGCGCCTTGTTCTGGACCCTGGCGCTATGGGTGGTCAGCGTTGTCTTCATCGCCTTCATGGTGTGGTATCTGCGCTTCCTCATCGTCAGGCCATTGAAGATGATCATACAGATCTTCAATGAGATTGGCGCCGGCGAGGGCGATCTGTCCCGGGACATCCCCACGATCACCCATGACGAAATCCGCGAGCTATCGCTGTCCTATAACCGCTTTCTGCTGAAGATGCGCGAGATCATCAGCAATGTTCGGCTGATGACGGTGCGGATTGCAATGGATTCAGCGCGCACCCGCAAGAACGTGGTGGAGTCTCTGGAGGGCGCGCGCAAGCAGGACCAATTGGCGACCCAAGTCCGTGCCGCCAGCGATCAGAGCACCGAGGGCGTGGGCCAGGTCACCGATCAGACCCAGGCGATTTCGGCGACCACGCTGGCCAATCTGGAAGTGGCGCGCGAGTCCTATGCCGAACTGAAATCAGTGGCGGAGAGCATTTACGACATCAATCTGAAGGTGGGTCATTTCAACCATACGGTGGATGACCTGAGTCAGCGTTCTTCCAGCATCAAGACCATAGTCGACCTGATCAAGGACGTGTCCGAGCAGACCAATCTGTTGGCGTTGAACGCGGCGATCGAAGCGGCGCGAGCCGGCGAAACCGGGCGTGGCTTCGCCGTGGTGGCCGACGAGGTGCGCAAGCTGGCCGAGCGGGTCAAACAGGCCACCGACGAGATCTCGCACAATATCGACGGTATGCTGGGACTGGTGTCGGAAACTCAGGTGGAGACCGCCCAGATCACCGAGGACACCAAGTCGGCGCGTGAAATCGTGTCAAAAGCGTCCGATCACTTCAGCAAGATGATGGGGGATTTTGAAAGCACCGCCAGCAGTCTTAGCCAGATCGCGGTCACCATGTCGGAATTCGTCGCCGCCAACGGCCAGGTCAATCTGCATGTGGCGGAAATCCATGAATTGGGCCACAAAGTGACCGACCGCCTGAATCACACCGAGGACTCGGCCACCAAGCTGTCCGGTGCGGCGGAGCAGGTGCAGCAGCTGGTGGCGCGCTTCATTCTGGGCGAGGGCGAGTTCGACCAGATCATGCAGGCGGCCCGCGGCGCGCGCGATGAGCTGCAAACGATGATGGAAGCCCAACAGGGCCTGGGCGTGCCCTTGTTCGATCAAAACTACCAGGCCATTCCGGGCAGCAAGCCGGCTAAATTCCGCACTCAGTACGATGCCAAGCTGGAGAAGCTGATGCAGCCGGTGTACGATCGCGCGGCCAAATCGGTGCCAGGCGGCGTGTTCTGTCTGGCGGTGGATACCAATGGTTATGCGCCCACTCACAATAGCTGGTACAGCCAGCCCCTGAGCGGCGATCCGGACAAGGATCTGATCAATAGCCGCGATAAGCGTAAGTTCTCGGATGTGGCCGGTTTGCGCGCGGCGCGCAGTACCCAGTCCTTCCTGTTGCAAACCTATACGCGCGACACCGGCGAAGTACTGTCGGAAGTGGTACTGCCCATCATCTTGTCCGGCAAGCACTGGGGCGGTTTCCGCCTGGGCTTCAATCCGGAGCAATTGCTGCAGTCGCTGGGACAGGGCGCGGGACGGCACTGAGATATCGGGTAGGATAAAAAAACGGAGGCCGCGGCCTCCGTTTTTATTTCCATGCCAGCTCTCAGAGCTGCAGCGGGGTCAGCAGGGTGATGACGCCCAGGCCCGCGAACAACAAGGCCGCTACGGTGTGCACCAGCTTTTGCGGCAGCTTCTTGGCGGCCACCTCGCCAAGTAGCACGGCGGGGACATTGGCCAGCATCATGCCCAGCGTGGTGCCGGCCACCACCAGCAGCAAGGCCTCGGGAAAGCGCGCGGACAGGGCCACGGTGGCCAGTTGGGTTTTGTCGCCCATCTCTGCAATGAAGAAAGCGATACAGGTAGTGCCGAACACACCGAAGCGCTCCAGCAAGCGACTGTCTTCGTCCAGCTTGTCGGGAATCAGCATCCAGCCGGCCATGGCCAGGAAGGAAAGCCCCAGGCCCCAGCGCATGATGTCCGGGCCAATCTTGCTCATCAGCCAGTGTCCAACCGCGGCGGCGGCGAAATGGTTGAACAGGGTGGCGACGAAAATACCAAGGATGATAGGGGTGGGCTTGCGGTAACGGCCAGCCAGCATCAGCGCCAACAATTGGGTCTTGTCGCCGATTTCAGCCAGGGCAACGATGCCGGTAGAAATGAGAAAGGCTTCCATGAGGACTCCGGGGGCTGCGCATACGCCATGACAAGCCTGCGCCGCAGCCCCGCGTTGCGCAGACATGTCATGGGTCTTGCCAAACGGAAGTCTTCGTCGCATGCACCATGGCCGTGGCGGCCAAGTGTGTTGATGCATGCCGGCGCTGTCATCCGCGCCGAGGCTACTCCCCCAGAACCCGGCGATTGTAAATCAGGCGGGGGTTCGCGGCAATCGTCTCACTGCAGCTGCGATGTGCACTGCGGACAGCGGGAAGCTTTTTCCGGAATGCTGGACGCGCAGAACGGGCATTCCTTGGTGGCGGGAGCCGGCGCGGCGGCGGGTTCTTCCCGTTTCAGCCGGTTGATGGCCTTGACCAGCATGAAAATGGCGAAGGCGACGATGGTGAAGCTGACCATGGCATTGATGAACAGGCCGATATTCAAGGTGACCGCGCCGGCTTGCTTGGCGGCCGCGACCGATACGTAGGGGCCGGCCTGCTTGCTGCCCTCTTTCAGTACGAAGAACAGATTGGAAAAATCGACGTTGCCGATCAATAGGCCGATGGGCGGCATGATTACATCGTCGACCAGCGATTTGACAATGGAACCAAAGGCGCCGCCAATGACCACGCCGACCGCCAGATCGATGACATTGCCTTTCATGGCAAATTCTTTGAATTCTTTGATAATGGACATGGTTAACCTCTGTTTAAATAGCGTTAAGTATTATAAGGCATCAGCCTGCCGTTTCTCTATAGCCGCAAACCATCATGCGGTGGAAACGGCGCGGCTTGGCAGGCTGCCTAATAAGGCGCCGCCCAGGATCAAGACAATGGCGCTGGCGGCAACGGCATTGAGCTGACCTTGTCCACTGCCTATCAGCAGCAGGGTGGATAGCAGCGGCGTGGCATAGGACAAGGACCCGATCTGCCGCGGATCGCCTTCCTTCAGCGCGCGGTCCCATAAAAAGAAAGCGCCGCCCATGGGGCCGATGCCGAGCAGGATCAAGGACAGCCATTGCGTCTGGCTTGGGGCGACGCTGGGTTCGAACAGGCTGTGGCACAACAGGGACAGCAAGCCAGACAGCAGGCAGAAACCGCCGACCGCGCTATTTGGGAAGCTGGGCAGGCGACGGGTCAGCAGGCTGAATGTCGACCATACGATGGCGGCGGCGATGGCCAGTAAATAACCACCGAGATGAGCGCCGGACAGCGCGAACTTGCCACCGCTGACGATCAGCGCGGCTCCGCAGAAACCCAGGATGCCGGCCAGGATGTGGCGGCCGTGTAGCACGGTGCCGGGTAACAGGATGGGCGACAGCATGACGATCAGCAGTGGCCATAGGTAATTCAGCAGATTGGCCTCCATGGCCGGTGCGTGCCTGAACGCGAAGAAGAGCAGGAAGTGATAGCCAAACAAGCCATATACGCCGACCAGCAAGGTACGTGGCGGAACTTTCCAGTCACGGTAGCGGCGAATGCTGAGCAGGCTGCCGATCAACAGGCACATGCCGACGACAAAGAAAGGGGGCAGGGAGCGGGTCTGGGCGCCAAGCGTCGCCAGCGAGGCCCAGAGCAGAATGGCGCCGCCGGCAAAGGCAATCGGTCTGGAAATCATTATTATTCCAAGTAGGTGGGTGCACCGATTGTAAGGCGGAAGCTGAAACGGAAAAAGCCACAATCTGGCGATTGTGGCTTTTAAAAATCTGGCTCCCCGAGCAGGGCTCGAACCTGCGACCTGCGGATTAACAGTCCGTCGCTCTACCAACTGAGCTATCAGGGATCATCATGCGCTTGTTTTTTGGCTCCCCGAGCAGGGCTCGAACCTGCGACCTGCGGATTAACAGTCCGTCGCTCTACCAACTGAGCTATCAGGGAATAAAAAACCAGCAATTCTCAAACGAAGCCGTATTGGCTCCCCGAGCAGGGCTCGAACCTGCGACCTGCGGATTAACAGTCCGTCGCTCTACCAACTGAGCTATCAGGGATTTGAGTGAGGGCGAACTATAGCTTCAGCCCGCTTGGCTGTCAACACTTGGCGGCGGAAAATCGCAGATGGCGCTATGGCGGTGCTTGCCGGCCCTTGAGGGCGGCAAATCCCGAGTGGCGACGTGGATGGGGGCGCGTTAAAATTTCAATCATTGCCAATGCGGACAAGCCCGCGTTTTTAAGGTGGATTAAATGAATCTGGATTGGAAGCTTGCGTTGAGCGAGCGAGCGGAACTGGCGAATAATGCCGCTGGCGAATTAAATGCCCGTATCAGTCAACTGGAAGCGCTGAAAGCCGGCGCCGCGCTGGCGATTCTGGATGATCGTAAAGTCATTCAGGTGGCGGGAGAGGATGCCGAAGCCTTTTTGCAAGGGCAACTTTCCAGCGATGTGCGCGAGCTGGCTGATGAAAGCCGTGCTCAATACAGCAGCTACTCTTCGGCCAAAGGGCGGATGCTGGCCAGCTTTCTGGCTTGGCGCAGCCAGGGTGTCTTTTACTTGGCGGTTTCTGCGGATTTGGCCGACTTCGTGGTCAAGCGGCTGAGCATGTTCGTGCTGCGCTCCAAGGTCAAGGTATCCATTGCCGACGATCTGGTCTTGGTCGGAGTTGGCGGCATGGTCGCGGCGGAAGCCTTGGGTCTGGACCCGGCCTTGGTGGCGGCGGTGACGCCGCGCGGCGTGCTGCCTACGCCGTCGGGACGCTTGATCGCCCTGCCCGGAGCGGGCTTCATGCTGGCGGCGGAAGCCGAGGGCGCGGCTATCGGTGAGAAGTTGCTGCAGTCGAGCGCGCTGATCTCTTCGGAAGTTTGGGGCTGGCGCGATATTGATGCCGGCATTCCATGGCTGACTTTGTCAACGCAAGAACAGTTTGTGCCGCAAATGGCGAATATGGAATTGATTGGCGGGGTAAGTTTCAAGAAGGGCTGCTATCCGGGGCAGGAAATCGTCGCGCGTTCCCAATATCTGGGAAAAATGAAGCGCCGCCTGTTCAAGGTTTCATTCCAGCAATTTGCGCCGGTAGGGACCAAGCTTTTTAGCCCAGGCGTTGCGGGACAATCGATTGGCATGATTGCGGCGGTCTGCCAGGTGGCCGCCGAGTGTTATCAAGGCTTGGTCGTTGTTCAATTCCAGGCATGGGAGGATGGCATTTATGCCGATGAAGCTTGCACTATAAAGTTGCAGCAACTGGAACTGCCCTATTCGCTGAATGAAGACGCGGCAAATTAATTGCTGATTTCTGTTGCGCTTCCTTGACTTGATGGGAATGGCTTGGCTACATTACCATCTGTAATGCACCACTACTCTTAAAAAATATATTTGGGAACATGCTAATGGAACTGTCGAAATTGGATTTTACCCAGCTGGTGGCTTTGCGCGCCGACGTCGAAGCTGAAATCAAGCGCCGCGAAAGCGAAGAAAAGTCCAAAGCCAAGAAGCAGATCATCGAACTGGCTCGCGCCTATGGCCTGAGCGTGGAAGAAGTGCTGGGCAAAACCGGCGGCGTGCGCAAGCCGGTGGAAGCCAAGTATCGCCACCCGGCCAGCCCGGAACTGACTTGGACCGGCCGCGGTCGCAAACCGGTTTGGGTTCAGGAGTGGATTTCCAGCGGCAAGGCGCTGGAAGCTCTGGCTATCTAAGCCATCCGTCGTTTTATTCCGGATTTCGAAGGCGCCTGTCATGGGCGCTTTTTCTTTGTCCGGCCGCCTGCGGTCTGGCTTGATGCTTGCTATAAATGGATGTAGCGTTCAAGCTGTTTCGCGTTGTGATCTGGGTGTGCTGACATTGTCTTGAGAGTGGGCGGCTATGCTGGATTTTTTTTCAAGAGGGGCCAAGGGGCGTTCGGATCCACTGGCCAATGCCGAGGCGGCCAGGGAGTTTGTCGCAGCCTTGAAGCAGGAGTATGGCGCAGCCGCGCATGAGCGCGTGGTGGCTTTGCTGACGCCGTTGGAATTGGATTGGCACAATATTACAGTGGACCGCGTCGAAGCGCTGCTAGCGCTAAACCAAGAGACCGAGCCTCTGCATGAGAGTCTGTGCGCGCAATATCTATTGAATACGCGGATGCCCAAGGCGCTGGAAGCGCAGCTGAGAAATCAGATACTGGCATATGGAAAATGCTTTATCGATAGTTATCAGCATGTGCTGACAGTTGACGCCGATTCGGTGGAGGGCTCCAAAGTGCTGACCCTGCTGCCTATCGTGTTGTCCCGGATGATGTCTTATCTAGGCGAGCATGCGCGCTGGCATTGGGTGCGAAACTTTAACCCGGAGCCTGCTTTTTGGCTGGGTGTTAACCAATTGTATTGGTTTGCGGAGCACCATGGCTGTGACTCCGTTCCCGTGTTTTTATTTGGTGATGGCCGTCCGGCGACGACGGTGCAAGATCAGTTTCTGATTCTGCATATGCTTGCCGTATTGAGCGGCGGGAATCTCAGCGGTCGACAACTGCATTTCGCTTATCAGTTGCTGCAGGTATTGAGCAACCGCATGTCTTTATCGAGAGTGTATTCGGATCATTCCAGTTTCGGCGTGTCGCTGAATGGCCCGCACTCCGCCGCTCGGGTGAGTGGCGGCTTGGTGGATGAGGCCGCGCGTTATTGGGGGACGGCCGACCTGGTTGAGATCCTGCACGGCTGGAGCATTGTGCTGGATGCGGGCAGGGTACCGCCCGAGATCAAGCGGCTGATGGAGCCGGGGATTGATGCCAATGCCTTGCGCTTGTTGATGCGGGAATGGTCACCGCAGCAAATGCGATTTGAGCGCGCGGAGCGTGTGCCGGTTTCTGGTCAAAGCATAGAAGTTGCTTATCGCCTGCCGGTGCTGCACCGCTTGATTCGGGCTTTGGACGAAGCCAAGCAGCAGGAGCCGTCGGAAGAAGGCGGCTTCGACGATGCGGCCAATATCCGCATCTATGGGTTTGTCACCACCAGAAAAAGAGATAAAGGCGTGCCTTTGTCGATTAATGTCGGCGGCGAAGCCGCGGTGCCTCCATTGAAAGAGGAGTTCTCGCGCTGGGATGTCGACAATATCAGCCAGACCGGCCTGGGCGTGACCTTAAAGGCGATGGGGAATGAATGGGTAGGCCTGGGGGCCTTGGTTGGTTTCCGGGAGAAGTCCGTCGATAGCTGGAGCCTGGGCGTGGTGCGGCGAGTAAAGCGCACTTCGCCGGATCAGATCTATCTGGGGCTTGAAACCCTGAGTCGTCGACCAGTGGCGGCATCGCTGCGGCCTACTGATGTCCGCCTGATAGACCCCACTCTGCCTCCGGAGCAGGTATGGCTGGCTGGCCACATCGCGCTATTCGTGCCGTGTCAGAAGGCAGGCAAGGTCATCAATGCGCTGCTGCTGCCCCTCTCCTTATATGTGCACGGCAAAGAATTTTATATGACGGCCAAAGGAAAGCACTTCCAACTATCTCTCGGCAAGGTGATGGATAAGGGAAGTGACTGGTGCCTGGTTGAGGTCGAGTTGGTGAAAGCCTTGGAGAAAATGCCTGTCGTGCTGTGATGCGCGGATGGAATGCAGGAAAGTGCCGACGGGTCGGAGTCTCTCTCCGGCCCGTTTTGCTAGGTGTTTCGCGGGTGTGATGGGGGGGTATTCAATACCCTCTATGGATATCTATTGCTGTATCAATGGTTTGGGGTGTGTGACCCGCTTTTGTTGCGGTTTTTGTGGTGAAAGGTGTTGACGGGTGAGGGGGCGTGACGTATAGTTCGCCTCCTCAGCAGACAACGCAGCGACGGAAACGAAACGCAGCGACTGCACTGATCTTTAACAGAACGAATAACCGATAGGTGTAAGTGCTCGGTCGATGACCAAACACTTGCACTGCAAGACGAGAAATGTCTCGATGTTTCTTTGATCTTGCGTGCCAGAAAATTTGCTTGGAATTGAACTGAAGAGTTTGATCCTGGCTCAGATTGAACGCTGGCGGCATGCTTTACACATGCAAGTCGAACGGTAACAGGGTGCTTGCACCGCTGACGAGTGGCGAACGGGTGAGTAATGCATCGGAATGTACCGTGTAATGGGGGATAGCTCGGCGAAAGCCGGATTAATACCGCATACGCCCTGAGGGGGAAAGTGGGGGACCGCAAGGCCTCACGTTATACGAGCAGCCGATGTCTGATTAGCTAGTTGGTGAGGTAAAGGCTCACCAAGGCGTCGATCAGTAGCGGGTCTGAGAGGATGATCCGCCACACTGGGACTGAGACACGGCCCAGACTCCTACGGGAGGCAGCAGTGGGGAATTTTGGACAATGGGCGCAAGCCTGATCCAGCCATGCCGCGTGTCTGAAGAAGGCCTTCGGGTTGTAAAGGACTTTTGTCCGGGAGCAAATCCCAGTGGTTAATACCTACTGGGGCTGAGAGTACCGGAAGAATAA
>NZ_LDUI01000034.1:0-77351 GCF_001043555.1 Chromobacterium sp. LK1
GGCCGCTTGGCTGAAATGCCGGGATCGCTCCCGGCAAATCTTACCCTCTAGGCTCAGAAGATCAAGCGTTGCAACAGCTTATCGTCGTGCTGTTCCAGCATCTTGTCGAAATCGTCCACCATGATCACGTCGCGCTTGAGCTTGCGCGCGCGGCTGACGGCGTCGAATTCGGCCTGGCTCAACACGCCGCCCTGCAAGGCTTCCGCCAGACGCTCGCGCGCGGTCACGGTCTTGAATTGGCCGTCGCGCGCCAGTTTGCGCAACTTCTGCTCCAGCGGCTCGGTCGCCAACACCGCTTCCAACGCGTGCGCCAGCACGCCCACCGCATCGGTTTCTTCCTTGGGCAGATACATGCCGCGGGTCAGCCGCTCGCGGGTGGCGCCGGGCTCCATCATCGCGCGGGCGATCTTGGTGCCTACACGGTCGGACGCCGGCTTCAGCGTCAGGCCCCACGGGAAGATCAGCTTGCGCAGCACTGCCGCCAGCATGCGGCTGGGCAGGTTGGCCAGGAAGCCGTCCATCGCCTGCTGCACATCGTACAAGGCGTTTTCCACCGACCATTGCAGCAGCGCCAGGTCTTCCTTGGGCGCGCCGTCGCGCTCGAAGCGCTTCAGGCAAGCCGAGGCGATATAGAGGCCGGACAGCATGTCGCCCAGACGCGCGGACAGCTTCTCGCGGAATTTGAGGCTGCCGCCCAGGCTGAACATCGCCATATCGGACAGCAAGGCGAAGGCGCTGGAGAAACGGGTCAGCCGGCGATAGTAGACACCCACCTCGCCGCCGCGCGGCGCGCCGACGAAACGAGCACCGCTCAGGCCCAGCCACAGCGAACGCACCACATTGCTGATCACGAAGTTGATGTGGCCGGTGATGGCGGCGTCGAATTCCTTGCCGTCATTGGCCATCGCCGCCTTCATCTCGCGCAGCACGAAGGGATGGCAGCGGATCGCGCCCTGACCGTAGATGATCATCGAACGGGTCAGGATGTTGGCGCCTTCCACGGTGATGCCGATCGGAATCGCCTGATAGGCGCGCGCCAGATAGTTGCGCGGACCCAGCACCACCGCCTTGCCGCCATGGATGTCCATCGCGTCGTTGATGGCTTTGCGCATGCGCTCGGTATTGTGGTACTTGAGGATGGCGGACAGCACCGACGGTTTTTCACCATTGTCGAGACCGGTCAGCGCCAGGTCTTGCGACGCTTCCATCTGATAGGTGTAGCCGCCGATGCGCGCCATCGCCTCGTCCACGCCCTCGAACTTGCCGATGGGCAGGCCAAACTGATCGCGGATGCGCGCATAGGCGCCGGTGACGAAGGAGCTCATCTTGCCGGAAGCCACCGACATCGCCGGCAGGGAGATGCAACGGCCCACCGACAGGCATTCGACCAACATGCGCCAGCCCTGGCCGGCGAATTCGCGGCCGCCGATGATCCAGTCCAGCGGAATGAACACGTCCTTGCCCCAGGTCGGGCCGTTCATGAAGGCGGCGCCGCCCGGGAAATGGCGACGGCCGATGGCCACGCCTTCGTGCTCGGTGGGCACCAGCGCGCAGGTGATGCCCAGGTCCTCTTTATCCCCCAGCAGATGCTCGGGGTCGTACATCTTGAACGCCAGGCCCAGGATGGTGGCCACCGGGGCCAGCGTGATCCAGCGCTTTTCCCAGCTGACGCGCAGGCCGAGCACGTCGTCGAAACGCTCGCCGGTGCGCGGATGGGTGTAGGAACCGCGGCAGACGATGCCGTAGTCGGGAATGCTGCCGGCGTCCGAGCCCGCGTAGGGGCTGGTCAGCGCGAAGCACGGGATCTCCTGACCCTTGGCCAGGCGCGGCAGATAATAATCCTTCTGCGCCTCGGTGCCGTAGTGCTGCAGCAATTCGCCCGGGCCCAGGGAGTTGGGCACCATCACCGATACCGCGGCGGTGCCGCCGCGGGTGGCGATCTTGGTCACCACCTTGGCGTGAGCATAGTTGGAGAATTCCAGGCCGCCGTACTGCTTCTTGACGATCATGCCCAGGAAGCCGTTGTCCTTGATGAACTGCCACACTTCCGGCGGCAGATCCTTCAGCTCGTGGGTGATCTTCCAATCGTCAATCATCGCGCACAGCTGCTCGGTGGGGCCGTCGATGAAGGCCTGCTCCTCCGGCGTCAGCTTGGGATCGGGAAAGGACAGCAGGCGGTTCCAGTCCGGTTTGCCGGAGAACAGGTCGCGATCCCACCATACCGTGCCGGCGTTGATGGCCTCCTGCTCGGTCTGGGACATCGCCGGCGTGATTTTCTTGAACACGCCGAATACCGGGCCGGTGAACACGGCGCGGCGCAGCGGCGGAAGATTGAGAACAGCGGCGATCACCGCAAAAACAACCCAAGCAGCCGGCGGCAGCGGGCAATGGAAGACGAACTGGAGCGCGGCTAGCCAGGCGGCCAGCCCCACGGTCCAGGCCAGAACAGGCGCGCGGAAATACGCCAGCGCGCCCAGCAGCACGACCAGAACAACGGCAGATATCATTTTGTTTTACCCTCGTGTTGACCCTTCCGTTCCGGCGGCAACAGCAAGGGACGCGGCGATGATTGCCCCGCCCTGCCCTGCGCTCCGGAATCAGCCTTCCATGGGCGCGACCAAGCCAGCCATCACAAAGGGCACGAGGTATTTGACTATCATGTCCGGATCGCGCGCGCTGACGATCTGACTGCGCGTGAAAATCTTCAGCACATCATTGCCGGCGAAGGCGTTGAACATGACGCTGAATGCAAGATGCATTCTCCAGGCCAGTTGCTCCGTGTCCAGCATAGGCAAGGCGCGCTGAAACGCGCGGCTATACCGCTGGACGAACACGCTGTACTGCTGGGAGATGGTTTCGCGCAACAGGCGGTGGTTTTCCACCAGTGTGCGCGACAACAGGCGCACGAACATCGCCCCGCCGCGCGACGGGTCCTTGGACAGTGACAGACAGGGCCGTATGAACGACAGCACCAGGCCTTCCACTGCTAGTTTCTCCTCCGAGGCCTCCGCCTCCAGCTTGTCCAGTTCCGCCAGGCAGTCCGCAATCAGCGGTGCCAGCCTGCGCATGAACACGGACTCGAACAACGCGTCCTTGGAGCCGAAGTGATAATTCACCGCGGCCAGGTTTACCTCGGCTTGCTGGGTGATCATGCGCAGCGAGGTCGCTTCGAAACCGTGCTCCACAAACAAGCGTTCTGCAACGTCAAGAATGCGGGTGGAGGTATCGGGGCGGCTTGCTTCCATGTTCTCCAGTGCCTTTTTTGTATTTGCTGGTTTTATGGTCTTGCTCATTTCAGCTTTCGAACAAGCGTTTCAAACTTACGTTTTAATTTGACGAATGTCAAGACATGTCTCGACGGCGCTCGGGCCAAACTCTCAGGGCGGCAACAAAAGCGGCAGTCCGTATTTTAGACTGCCGTTTGAATGAAACACATGTTGAAAGCTTTTAGTCAAGGCCGCGCGCCAAATCCCGCTTCAGATCCTCGACATGCTCCAGGCCCACCGCCACCCGCAACAGGCCTTCGACGATGCCAGCCTTGGACCTGGCTTCCGGCGTGATGCGGGCGTGGGTGGTGGACGCGGGATGCGTAATGGTGGACTTGACGTCGCCCAGGTTGGCGGTGCGCGAAATCAGCTGCACCCGATCCACCACGCGCCAAGCCTCGGCCCTGCCCCCCTTGACCACGAAGGACACCACCGCGCCGCCGCCGCTTTGCTGGCGCAGCGCCAGCTCATGCTGCGGATGACTGGCCAGCCCCGGGTAGAACACCCGCTCCACCGCCGGCTGCGCCTCCAACCAGCGCGCCAACTCCAGCGCGTTGGCGCTGTGCTTTTCCATCCGCAGATGCAGGGTTTCCATGCCGGAGAGCAGGGTCCAGGCATTGAACGGCGCCAGCGTCGGCCCGGCGGTGCGCACATGCAAATAGATCTGTTCGATCAGCGCGTCGCTGCCCACCACCGCGCCGCCCATCACCCGGCCGTGGCCGTCCAGGTATTTGGTGGCCGAATGCATCACCAGATCGGCGCCCAGGCGCAGCGGCCGCTGCAAGGCCGGGGAACAGAAGCTGTTGTCCACCACCAGCAAGGCGCCGTGTTGATGGGCAATGTCGGCAATGGCGGCGATGTCCGCGATTTCGGTCAGCGGATTGGACGGTGTCTCCAGGAACAACAGCCGGGTACTCGGCCGCAACGCATCGCGCCAGGCTTGCAGATCGGTGGCGTCGACAAAGGTGGTTTCCACCCCGAACTTGGCCAACAGGCCGGCGAATAGATTGGTGGTGGAACCGAACAGGCTTTGCGAGGACAGGATGTGATCGCCGGCCTTGAGCAAGCTCATCATGATGGCTTGTATCGCCGCCATGCCGGTGGCGGTGGCGATCGCGCGCTCGCCGTCCTCCATCAGCGCCAGCCGCTGCTGAAAGGCGGCAACGGTGGGATTGGTGAAACGGGAATAGGTGTAACCGTCAAGTTCGCCCAGGAACATGGCGGCGGCCTGTTCCGCCGAATCATAAGTGAAGCTGGAAGTCAGATGCAGGCTTTGGCTGTGTTCGCGATATTCGCTGATTTCACGGCCGCCGCGGATTGCCTGGGTTTCCGGGTGCCAACAGGCTTGTTCGGTATTGTCGGATGCCATTGATGTTTCTCTGCGGGTGCTTCGAAGAACCTGTTCACGATCTGCTGCGCGTCGGCGATACGGCGTTGAAGCCGTCCTCGAAATGCTCATGTACCATGTGTACACTCCGCTTTCTCAGCCGCATGGCCTTGTCTCGCCTTAGCTCGCGAGATCGTGAACAGGCGCTAAGGATAAGGCCAACGGCCATATTGCCTGAAAATTCGCGGTTTGCTAAATGCCTGCCGGGTATAAAGCCGCCAGCGCGGCGGCATTAGCGCGGATCCGTCTACTCGATCAGCAGCATATGGGCGCGCACCCAGTTGCGCTCCGCCGCCTCGAAATGCCACCACTCGGTGGCGATGCCGTAAAAGCCGGCCTCCAGCATGCAGCCCCGCAGCAGCAGGCGATTGTCCAGCTGCGCCGCGCTCAGCCGCCCGGTCCGCGTCAGCTCCGGCTCGCGCTGCGGCTGGGCCAGTTCGGTGAAGTCGTCGAACCCGGTGCCCATGTCCAGCTCGCGCCCCTCCGCGTCCTCCACGCTCAGGTCCACCGCCATGCCGAAGCTGTGAATCGAGCCGCGCGCCGGATCGGCCACATAAATGCGCTGCGGCGTGTCCTTGACAATATCCCACAGCACCCGCTGCACCCGCCCCGGGCGTAGCGCGTCGAATACCCGCAGCCGGTACCCCGGCCGCTGCAGGCTCAGCGCCCGCGCCGCCTGGGACAGTTGCTCGGCGGCGCGACGGTGCAGCAAGGCCGGCGCCGCGTCGCCGTACAGATTGCGCCCAACGAAATTGTTGGCGCAGGCATAGCGCAAATCCAGCCGCACGCCGTCGATATCGGCTATCGACAGATACTCCGGATGCGCCGCCAACTCCTCCATGCGGATTACCGCGCTCATCATCACTCTCCTCCGCCTTCTCTCGCCGCCATGGCCTGGGCCAGTTGTTCAGCGCTGCCCAGCGCCAGCGTAAAACCCAGTGCGCCGTGACCCAGGTTCAGCCAAAGATTGGCCGGACCGCCGCGTGCACGGCCAATCAAGGGCAGGCCGTCCGGCGTTGCCGGCCGCAGCCCCGCCCACTCCTCCGCCTGTTCCAGTCTCCCCGCTTGCGGCCAATCGCGCGCCAACTGCCGCCGCAAGCCAGCCAAGCGCACCGGGTCCGGACGCTCCTCGTAGCCAACCAAGTCCGCGATGGCAGCCACCCGCAAGCGTCCGCCTATCGGCGCGTACAGTGTCTTGCGCTCGAAATCGGTGACGCTGAGACGGGGCAGCGCCGCGCCCGCCGGCATGTCCAAGCTATAGCCCTTCAATGGATACAGCGGCAGCCGCAGACCCAGTTTGCGCGCCAGCCCCGCGCCGCCGATACCGGCGGCCAACACCAGATGCCGGCAAGACAACGCCTCGCCGGGCAATAAAACCCGGCTTATCCGCCCCTGGGCCAGTTCGAAGCCGCAGACCTCCTGGCCAAAGCGAAACTCTACATCCAAGCCCTCCTCGCGTATCCGCCGCTGCATGGCCTGGCAAAACAGGCGGCAATCCGCCACTTCCTCATCCGGTGTATGCACGCCGCCGGCCAGCGCGCCGTCGAAGCCGGCCAAGGCGGGCTCCAGCGCCAGGCAGGCGTGCGCATCCAGCAACCGCTGGCGCGCGCCCAAGGCGCGCAGACGCTCCACGCCACTGCGCGCGCGCTCCAACGCCGCGGCGCTGCGAAACAACACCAGCTTGCCATTGCGCCGCCAGGCGAAGCCATCCAGCCCATCGGCGCGCAGCGCGTCCAGCGCCAGGTGACTTGCTTGCGCCAAGCGCCATAGGCTAGCGGTGCCGGCGCGGTTGGCGCGGTCGCTGCAAGCCAGCAGGAAGCGCCACAGCCACAGCCATTGCGCCGGATCGCAACGCAGGCGCAAACGCATCGGCGCGTCCCGACCCCATAGCCAGGCCAAGGCCTTGGCCGGCACCCCGGCGTCGGCCAGCGGCGCGACATAGCTATAGCTCAGTTGACCGCCGTTGGCGTGGCTGGCCCCGGCCGCCACCTGATCATGGCGCTCCAGCAAGGTCACTGGCCAGCCGGCGCGCGCCAGCCGCCACGCGCCGCACAAGCCGATCACACCGCCGCCTATGATCAGCACTCTATCCCCGTTCATGCCCCATCCTCTCGCGCCGCCACCGGTCGTCGCGTCTCGCGCAAACCGGCCAGGCGGCCTAGCCCATGGACCGGCAAGCGCAACTGACGGACAATTCACTCGCCGCGAACAAGAACTCAGGATAGCGTAAATGACAAGTTCAAGCCTCCCCCTCTCCCTGTTGTTGGCCTTAGCCTTGCCCGCCGCCGCGCAGGCGGCCAAGCCACTGGTGTTCTGCGCCGAGGCGGCGCCGGAAGGCTTCGACCCGGCTATGTGGGATACCGCGTCCACTTACAATATCGCCAAGCCCATCTTCCAGGGCCTGACCGAATTCAAGCGCGGCGGCGTGGCGTTGCGGCCGGGGCTGGCGGAAAGCTGGAGCGTTTCCGCCGACGGATTGGAGTACACCTTCAAGCTGCGCCGCGGCGTCAAATTCCATAGCACCGATTACTTCAAGCCCAGCCGCGACTTCTCCGCCGATGACGTGGTCTTCACCGTAGAGCGCTGGATCCGCCCCGACGCGCCGTTCAACCAGGCCTTCAAGACGCCGCTGACCGGGCCGGACGGCTATGGCCTGAGCAAATTGATCGTCTCGGTGCAAAAACTGGACGCGCATGGCGTCAAGATCCGGCTCAAGGAGCGCAACGCCACCTTCCTGACCTTCTTCGCGATGGGTTTCGCCGGCATGCAATCGGCGGAATACGCCCAGCAACTGCTCAACTCTGGCAAGCCGCAGCAGATCAATCTGCTGCCCATCGGCACCGGCCCCTACCGCTTCAAGAGCTACGCCAAGGACTCGACCGTGCGCTACGAAGCCAACCCTCAGTACTGGGGCGCGTCGCAGAAAACCCGCAGCCTGATTTTCGCCATCGTCACCGATCCGCAAGTGCGCATCCAGAAATTGAAAGCCAATGAGTGCCAAGTGGCCGCGGCGGTGCGCGAGGCCGATCTGGACAGCTTGAGCGCCGACAAGAACATCCGGATCGCCTCCACCGGCGCCAGCAATATCTCTTACCTGGCCTACAACCTGAAACGGCCGCAATTCGCCAAGCGCGAAGTGAGGGTGGCGCTGGACATCGCCATCAACCGCGACGCGCTGTTCAAGGCGCTATTCCCCAAGGGCGGCGCCACCCAGGCGGTCAACCCCTATCCGCCGTCCACCTGGAGCTGGAACCCCAAGACCCGCAACGAATACAACCCGACCAAGGCCAAGGCGCTGCTGGCCCAGGCCGGCTACCCCCAAGGCTTCACCGTCAATCTGTGGGCGCTGCCGGTGCAGCGCCCGACCAATCCCAACGGCAAGCTGATGGCGCAGATGATCCAGCAGGATTGGGCCAGGATAGGCGTCAAGGCGAATATCCAGAGCTATGAATGGGGCGAATACCTGAAACGCGCCGCCGCCGGCGAACACGATGTTTATATGTCCGGTCTGACCAGCAATTCCGGCGATCCCGACGATTTCCTGTGGAACACGCTGTCCTGCAGCGTCAGCAAGGGCGGCCAGCGTTTCTGCAATCCGGAATTCGACAAGCTGCTGCAGCTTGGCCGCCAAACCAGCGAACAGAGCCGGCGCGCGCAGTATTATCTGCAGGCGCAGGAAATCTTCAAGCGCGAACGACCATGGATCACCATGGCGCATTCGCGCATCTACATCCCGCTGCGCAATAATGTGCAAGGTTTCGTGATGAATCCCAACGGCTCTTTCGACTTCGAGAACGTATGGCTGAAATAGACCCTAGCTGGCCACAATGCTTCGCCAGCCACCGCTATCAGGCGCCGCGCCCCGGCCCGCGCCTGATCGTCACCGGCGCAGTGCACGGCAATGAGCACTGCGGCACGCTGGCAATCCGCCGCGTGATGGCAGAGCTGGAACAAGGCGCGCTGGCCTTGCGCTCCGGCCGACTGACCCTGGTCCCGGTGAGCAACCCGCTGGCTTTCCGGCTGAAGCAGCGCGGCGGCGAGCGCAATCTGAACCGCAAGCTCGCGCCCCGCGCCAAGCCTGCCGATTTCGAGGACCATGTCGCCAACTGGCTATGCCCCTTGCTGTCCGAGCATGAGGTGCTGCTGGATCTACACTCTTTCCAGTCCCAGGGCCATCCCTTCGTATTTCTCGGCCCGCGCGACAATGCCGGCGAGTTGGAACCGTTCGCGCACTCGGCAGAGGAAGAGGCGCTGGCGCAGCGGTTGGGCGTGGGCCGCGCAGTGGACGGCTGGCTGTCCACTTACGCGCTGGGCGTGGAGCGGCGCCGCCGGCGCCCGGCCGGCGACGCGCGGCAGCCGGTGCCGGACGACGACCCCCGCTACGGCGTGGGCACCACCGAATACATGCGTCAGCAAGGTGGCTGGGCGCTGACGCTGGAATGCGGCCAGCACGACGACCCGGCCGCGCCGCTCGTCGCCTACCAGGCCATCGTCAACACCCTGGCCCATCTGGGCATGCTGGACGCGCCGCCGCCCGCGGCCGGGCCTCTGGAGGCGCTCAGCCTGTACGAGGTGGTGGACAAGCTGGACGAGGCCGACCGCTTCGCCCGCGACTGGGCCAGCTTCGACGCGGTGAGCAAGGACGAACAGATAGGCTGGCGCGCCGATGGCAGCCCGGTGACGGCGCTGGACGACGGACGCATCGTGTTCCCCAATCCCAAGGCGCCGGCCGGCCAGGAGTGGTTTTATCTGGCCAGGGCCTCCTCCCGCTTCTGAGAGCATGTTTACGCTCCGCCGCGTGTCGTGAGGCGCGGCATGGTAATGCGCCACTTCAGAATGCCCATGCTGCGCATGGGCATTTCGCTTTTCAAGCCCGGCTCCCAACACCATTCAGCCCGGCTCAGCATTTCCACTTAAGTATTTGTTTTTCATAAAAACCACCATTTAGGCCAGCACACCCCCGCTCCCAACTGCTACACCGATAAGCACTGCCGCGCCGCCGGTAGCCGCTGCCGCGGATGGCCTCCCCTGGCCGCCCGCCCTCCCCAACCACTCAGCGCAAGGAAGTGAACACCATGAGCCATCTTCCCACGCATCAAACGCTGCCCTATGGCGTGGCCATCCATCAAGCGATCGCCGAAGGCAATCTGGCGCAGATGAAAACCTTGCTGGAGCAAGGCGAGCAGCATTTGCACCAATACGGCGATCTGCACGCCGCAGTCGAACAACTGAAGCTGGAAATCACTCGTCTGGAACGGCGCTGAGCGCCGCGCCGCCCGAGGCATCCCTCATTCTTGTCTTGGAGGTCTTATGTCAGGCAATACGCAGACTGAAATCGGATTGTTCCCCGTCAGCTACCTCATCGGCACCAATCTGGAAGGTGCTCCGACGCTGCTCTTGAACCTGCTGGTGGCGCCGCCCAAGCACTCGGTGACCGGCAGCGCCCACATCGTCAATCACAGCACTCATCCAGCGCTGAACGTGCACTCCCACGTCCACGGCGATTACACCTATCTGACCGTGATGCCGCCCAGCGAGGGCCGCATCCTGATCACCGCCCAAGGGCACAGCGGCAATACACCCAACTTCAAGCTGCACCTGGTGCTGAACCACGACTGGAAGCAAGGCATCGCCAATTACAGCTATTTCAACGGCTCCGCGTGGGTGGAGGTGGACAATGTGCCCGCCAAACTCAATCCAGAACTGAAATCGCGCTATTTCCCGCTGCCGCTGGAGCCCGGCCCGGTGATCCTGCCCAACCCACCCATCATGGCCTTGTATGGCGTGCCCATCCAAAGCGCCATCGCCAGCGGCGATCTGGCCCACATGAAAACGCTGGCCGCTTACGCCAGACAGCAACTGGACGCCCAGCCGCAACTGCGCAAGGAGCTGGATGCGCTGAAGGCGGAAATCGCCAAGCTGGACCGCAAATAAGCAGGCGCGCGCGCCGATTCGTTTCCATTCGTCAAGGAGTGCTCCATGTCGGCAACAGGATTGTTCCATGTCCGTTACATCGTTTCCCAACCGGTGCTGGGTGCGCCGGTCCTGACCCTGGATTTGCTGGTCGACACGCCGCAGAAAAAGGTCAGCGGCCACGCCAGCATCACCCAGAGCGTCAGCCCGCCCTTGCAGTTCCAGGCCAATGTCTGGGGCCATTACAGCCAGGCCAAGCTGGACCCGTCCGCCGAGCATCACATCGTGCTGTCGCTGGACGGCAGCCCCAGCTCGCCCAATAGCCAGATCGCGGAAACCTTCCATCTGCAAGGCATACTCGATCAGGACTGGCAAGACGGCAACGCCAGCTATCGCTTCTTCTATCAGGATGCCTGGCACACCGTCGCTCACGCCATCGTGACCGAGGCGCCAGCCGTGCATCCGGAGCCGCGTTCCGGCAGCAAGCCCTACCCCCATCCCATCCCGCTATACGCCGCCGCGCTGCAGCAGTCGCGCAGCAGCGACAATCTGGCGCAGATGAAGTCGCTGGCCGGCCAGGCGGAAGAGCAGTTGAAGCAGCACGACAATATCGAAGCCGCGCTGAAACAGCTGCATGCCGAAATCGCCCGCCTCGAAGGCCGGCATTGAACGGCGTCGCACGCTAAGTCCAGGGGCGTCCAGCGGACGCTCCTCGCCCTTTCTCAAGGACCCGCTCATGCTAGACGACAGCCCCGCCGTCCGCCCGGCCCGCTATCTGGACGACGAAGACTTCAAGCGCTATGTCCCGGTGCACGTGGTTTGGGAAATCACGCTGGCCTGTGACCTGAAATGCCTGCATTGCGGCTCGCGCGCCGGCCACCGCCGCCCCAATGAGCTGTCCACCGCCGAATGCCTGCAGGTGATAGACGCGCTGGCGGCGCTGGGCACCCGCGAGATCACCCTGATCGGCGGTGAAGCCTATCTGCGCAAGGACTGGACCCAGTTGATCCGCGCCATCCGCGGCCACGGCATGTATTGCGCGATCCAGACCGGAGGCCGCAACCTGAACCCTGCCCGGCTGCAGCAGGCGATAGACGCCGGCCTCAACGGCGTAGGCGTGTCGCTGGACGGGCTAGCGCCCTTGCACGACAAGGTGCGCAATGTGCCGGGCGCCTTCGACAAGGCGGTGGACGCCTTGCGCCGCGCCAAGGCCGCCGGCCTCGCCGTCAGCGTCAACACCCAGATCGGCGCGGCTACCATGCCGGACCTGCCGGCGCTGATGGATCAGATCATAGAGCTGGGCGCCACCCATTGGCAGATCCAGCTGACGGTGGCGATGGGCAATGCGGTGGATCACGATGAATTGCTGCTGCAGCCCTACCAATTGCTCGAGCTGATGCCCTTGCTGGCGCGGCTGTACCGCGAAGGCGTGGATCGCGGCCTGCTGATGAATGTGGGCAATAATATCGGCTACTATGGCCCGTACGAGCGGCTGTGGCGCGGCTTCGGCGACGAGCGCGTGCACTGGAGCGGCTGCGCCGCCGGCCAGACCGTGCTGGCGCTGGAGGCCGACGGCACCGTCAAGGGCTGTCCGTCGCTGGCCACCGTCGGCTTTGCCGGCGGCAATGTGCGCGACATGAGCCTGGACGATATCTGGCATCACAGCGAGGGCATCCACTTTGGCCGGCTGCGCTCGGTGGACGATTTGTGGGGCTATTGCCGCGGCTGCTATTACAACGATATCTGCCGCGGCGGCTGCACCTGGACCTCGCATTCGCTGCTGGGCAAGCCCGGCAACAACCCCTACTGCCACTACCGCGCGCTGGAATTGGAAAAACAGGGCTTGCGCGAGCGCATCGTCAAGCTGCAGGACGCGGCGCCGGCCTCCTTCGCCGTCGGCCGCTTCGACCTGATCACCGAGGACATCGCCAGCGGCCAGGAAATCAGCCGGATCAGCCGCAGCGGCCAGGTCATTGCGCTGACCTGGAAAAACAAGGGCAAGACCGCGCCGCGCGAGGGCCGGCCGCCGGCCAAGCTGGCGCTGTGCCGACAGTGCCAACAATACATCCACCCGGACGAGACCTGTTGTCCGCACTGCGCGGCCGATATCGCCGCCGCCGAGCGCGACTACCAGCAGGAGCACGCCAGACGCCTGCAAGTGATGGACAATCTGCGTCGGCTGCTGGGCCTTGCCGCCGATTAAGCGCGGCCAAGTCAGGCATGAATGGCGGGCGACGACGCGGGCGCTCGCCGTTTTATGCCAAAAAACTGGATTGTGTCGCTATTCCCATCCTCTGGCCATAGCTGTCTCGGCGAAAATCGGTCTACAATCGCGGATTGCCTTGCAACGCCGCCACAGGAGCCGATGCCAGCATGAACCGTTTGATCCCGCCCCCGGAAACCACCGGCCCGCGCCATGAGCGATAAGCCGCGCCGCCCGTCGTTGCAGGACATAGCCGACAAGGTCGGCACCTCCAAGATGACGGTCAGCCGCTATCTGCGCGACGCCAATCAAGTCTCCGACGCCACCGGCCAGCGCATCGCCCACGCGATGGAGCAATTGGGCTACATCCCCAACCGGGTGCCCGATCTGCTGGCCCGCGCCAAGAGCCGCGCCATTGGCGTGCTGCTGCCATCCATGTCCAACCAGGTGTTTTCCAGCCTGGTCCACGGCATAGAAGCGGTGACGCGCGACGCCGACTACCACACCCTGTACGGGCATTACTGCTACGACATCGAGCAGGAAACCCGACAGGTGGAGCAACTGCTGTCCTTCCAGGTGGACGGGCTGATCCTGTGCGAGACCCTCCATTCGGAACGCACCTTGCGCATGCTGCAAGTGGCCGCGATCCCGGTGGTGGAGGTGATGGAATTGCCGGCAACGCCGGTGGACCTGGCGGTGGGCCTGGACCACCAGGCCGCGGCGGAGGACATGACGCGGCTGATGATAGAGCGCGGCAAGCGACGCATCGCCTATCTTGCCGCCCGCCTGGACCGCCGCACCCGCTTGCGCGCGGCTGGCTATCGCGCGGCGATGGAGCAGGCTGGCCTGGAGCCGCTGGAGATCCAGACCGAGCAGCATTCCAGCTTCCAGTTGGGCGGCGAGATGCTGCGCCAGGCGCTGGAACAGGCACCGGACCTGGATGGCGTGTTCTGCACCAATGACGACATCGCCGCCGGCGCGCTGCTGGCGGCCCAGGCGATGCAGCTGGCCGTGCCGCAACGGCTGGCGGTGGCCGGCTTCAACGCGCTGGACATCGGCGACGCGCTGCACCCCGTGCTCGCCAGCGTGGTCACCCCGCGCGAAGCCATAGGCCGGCTGGCCGCGCAGCGCCTGCTCGGCCGCATCCACGGCCAGCGTTACGCCGATGCGGTAGTGGACCTGGGCTACACGCTGCGCCAGGGCGGCAGCATCTAGGCGCGGGCCGGAATGCAACAGCCGCGCCGGCCAAAACCGTCCACTCCATCAATGACTTAAAACGACAGCCCGGCGCTGGATCAAGGCCGGGCATCAAAACGCTTGCCCGCCGCAGCGAAAGCCTACATATTGTCAGCACGCTAGATGTTACCGGTAACAAATAGATAATCCTCAACACAGCAACAAACCTGGAGCGGCGTCATGAGTTCCATTCCACATCGTGTTTATGTTTTGATGGGCGTTTCCGGCTGCGGCAAGTCCGCGCTGGCCGCGCGGCTGGCGCATTGCCTGCCATGCGCCGTGCTGGACGGCGATTTCCTGCACCCGCGCGCCAATATCGACAAGATGGCCGCCGGCGTGCCGCTGGATGACGCCGACCGCCATCCCTGGCTGGCCGCGCTCAGCGACGCCGCCTACGCCATGCAGCGCAGCAACCCGCTGTCCATCATCGTCTGCTCCGCGCTGAAGCGGCAGTACCGCGACCAGCTGCGCGCCGGCAATCCGCAGCTGTCCTTTCTGTATCTGAAAGGCGATTTCGAACTGATTCTGCAAAGACTGCGGACGCGGCAAGGACATTTCCAGAAAGCCGACATGCTGGCGTCCCAGTTCGCCGCGCTGGAAGAACCCGGCTCAGACGAAGGCGATGTCCATGCGCTGGACATCAGCCGGCCGCTGGACGAGGTGGCCGCCAGCGCCGTCCAATGGATCCAATCTCGACAGGACAACTGATATGCAGACCTTGCTGCTGGTATTGACCGCGCTAGGCTCGGTCTGCTTACTGCTGTTGCTGGTGATGAAGGCGCGCATGCATGCCTTCGTCGCGCTGATGCTGGTGTCGATAGGCGCCGGCCTGGCCTCCGGCATGCCGGTGGAGAAAATCGCCGACACCATGCAAAAGGGCATGGCCGGCACGCTGGGCTTTCTCGCCGTGGTGGTGGCGCTGGGCGCGATGTTCGGCAAGATCCTGCATGAAACCGGCGCGCTGGACCAGATCGCCGACCGGCTGCTGAACCGCTTCGGCGAACGGCGCGCGCATTACGCGCTGGGCGTGGCCGGCCTGATCTGCGCGCTGCCGCTGTTCTTCGACGTCGCCATCGTGCTGCTGATCGGCGTGGTGTTCGCGGTGGCGCGCCGCACCGGCGACAATGTGGTCAAGCTGGCCGTGCCCTTGTTCGCCGGCGTGGCGGCGGCGGCGGCCTTCCTGCTGCCGGGACCCACCCCTATGCTGCTGGCTTCGCAAATGCAGGCGGATTTCGGCTGGATGATCCTCATAGGGCTGGCGGCGGCGATTCCCGGCATGCTGCTGGCCGGCCCGCTGTTCGGCGGCTTCATCAGCCGCCACGTGTCGCTGACCCTGCCGGAGGAAATCAGCCGCCCGACGCTGGACCCGGCGCGCATGCCCTCCTTCGGCTTCAGCCTGGCGCTGGTGCTGTTTCCGCTGGCCATGGTCGCCTGCAAGACCCTGGGCAGCCACCTGGCGGCGCCCGGCTCCGCCGCCCAGCACTGGCTGCAATTCATCGGCCACCCCTTTAGCGCCATCCTCGCCGCCTGCCTGATCGCGATCTACGGACTGGCGCTGCCGCGCGGCATGAGCAAGGACCAGATCATGCAGATCTGCAACGCAGCCCTGCAGCCGGCCGGCATCATCCTATTGGTGACCGGCGCCGGCGGCGTGTTCAAGCAGGTGCTGGTGGATTCCGGCGTGGGGCCGGCGCTGGGCGGCGCGCTGATCGGCGCCGGCCTGCCCATCGCCGGCGCCTGCTTCGCGCTGGCGGCCGCGGTGCGGGTGATACAGGGCTCGGCCACCGTCGCCTGCCTGACCACGGTGGGCCTGGTGCTGCCGGCCATCGAGACCATGGGCCTGTCCGGCGCGCAATTGGCGGCGCTATCCATCTGCATCGCCGGCGGCTCCATCGTGCTCAGCCACGTCAACGATTCCGGCTTCTGGCTGTTTGGCAAATTCACCGGCGCCAACGAGGCTCAGACACTGAAAACCTGGTCATTGATGGAAACCATACTCGGCACCACCGGCGCGCTGGTCGGCATCGCGGCCTTCGCCCTGCTGTGAGAAGCCTCCACGCGTCGGCGACGCGGCGTTGAAAACGGCGGCCGAGCTTGGCAAGCGCGGCCGCCGGATACGATACTGACAAGAAACTCGGCGGAATCGGCCAGCGCCATGACGGACGACATCTTTCCTTCCATGCTTGCCTTATTGCACGACAGCGCGACCCTGGTCGCGCTGTTCGACCAGCATGATGTACTGCGCTACGCCAACCCGGCCTTCCGCCATGCCTTCGACCTTACACCGACGGAAAGCCTGAGCTGGAGCGAACTGATGCGGCGCAACCACCTGCGCGGGCAAGGCGCGCGCATTGAAACCGACGATATCGAAACCTGGCTGCGCTCCGCTTGTTCACGCCGCGGCAAGCTGCCCTATCGCGCTTTCGAAGCCGATTTGCGCGATGGCCGCTGGATGTGGATGAGTGAAACCATGAGCGCGAACGGCTGGATGCTGTGCCAGGCCAGCGAGATCACCGAATTGCGCGCCGACCGGCGCGCGCTGCGCCAGGAGCGTGATGTCGCGCTGCGCGCCGCCCAGACCGACCCGATGACGGGCATCAGCAACCGCACCCATCTGATGCAATTGCTGGAACTGCTGCTGCAACGCCAGCGCGGCCAGCACGCGCCGGCCTGCCTCGCCATCCTGGACCTGGACCACTTCAAGCGCATCAACGATCAGGAAGGCCACCCGGCCGGCGATCAGGTCATCCGCAGCTTCGTCCACACCGTGCGCGGCCTGCTGCGTCAGCGTGACGGTTTCGGCCGGCTGGGCGGCGAGGAATTCATGATTCTGCTGCCGCACACCATGCTGGCCGACGCCGAGGCGCGCTGCGGCCGAGTGCTGGCCGCGGTACGCGCCGACCGGCCGCTGGCCGCCAAGCCGGAGCTGGGCTACAGCTGTTCCATCGGTCTCACCACGCTGCGCCGGGACGACGATATCGCCGCCTGCTACGCGCGGGCGGACGAAGCCCTCTATCATGCCAAGGGCAGCGGGCGCGATTGCCTGAGCAGCACGGTTTAAGCGGCAGGCGGCTCAGGCGATCGCGTCCAGCCGCTCCGCCTCGCGCCAGCGCTCAAAGCGCTGCTGCGCCGCCACCACGCTGCTTGCCGTCAGCACCAGGCCGCCGCAGGCCGGATGCCAAGCGTCGGCGCCGCCCGCCGTCTCGTCCAGCACCAGCAGATGCGGCGCTTCGTCCCCCTCCATGCCCGGCGCCAGCAGCAAGGCGCCATCCGGATTGCCCGCGCTTTCCACCAAGCCCACCCGCCCGTCGCCGAGCAACATGGGGAAGCGATGGCTGGCGGCCACCGCCTGGCGCGCATCGCGCCCGATCTGGCGCTTGTCGCCGCCCAACTCCAACAGCACCGGGCACGGCAGCGCCGAGGCCAACTCACGATGGATCTGGCTCTCTATCACCGTCGGCGGCAAGCACGCGGCGCTGACCAGATCGCCCAGATAAGCCATCGCATTGGGCTGCACCAATTCATGCGCCACCGGCACGCCCGCCGCCAGGCAGTGCAGATAGGCGCGCCGCCGCTCCAGCAAGGCCTGCCGACCCCAGGCCGGCGCCGGCTCGGCCCAGGCTTGCGCCAGCACGCCCCAGCCGCTTTCCCGCGCCAACCAGGCGCCCAGCCGCTGCGCCTGCTCCAGCAGAACGCCCAAAGGCAGGCGCAGCAGCAGCAAACGCTGTCCGCTCGCGCCACTCACCGCCGTCTGCGCCAGCCGGCGGCCGCGCGCCACCACACCGCGCGCCTCCTGGTCCGGCGCCGCGTCGGCCATCAATTCCCGCGGCGAGGGCAAACGCCGCAAACCAGCCGGCTCCACCGCCTGCGTACCATTGGGTGCATCGTCCATACTGCCGCTGCTTTCCGAATACATCGTCATTCTCCGTCCCGACCCGCCATGCGAGCGCTTCAATTTGCGGTTACGATATTTTTATTGAGAATGATTGTCAATTGCATTTTAATGAAAACACCCAAACCGCTCCGCATAATGAGCCCGCCCCCAGCCTCGCGCGCCAAGGCGAAACCAGCACCTGCAGAGCAGGTCGGCGGCTGAACATTCTGAGCCGGTTCTCCGCACGCGCTGCCGGCTTTGAGCCACTGCCAAGCAGCCCGTCGCCAGCGGGCGGCGCGTCGTTTCAGGCCAAAAATGTGGAATCAATATCATCTGAATGCAATATCACCGTATTGCAATAGATAACGATTATCATTTATATTCGGCCTCGACGCTCAAACCGAGCCCCTCCCACCGACACAGTGGACCCAGGAATAGCGATGAACCAAACCTCACTCGACCCCGCCTATCGCGGCGAACACAATCTGTTGGCCGCCTACCAGGCCGATTCCGCCTTCTTCTTCGCCTCGCCATGCCACACCCTGCTGGCCGAGGGCATCCAGCAAGTGATCACCGACACCGACCCCAGCGCCGCCATCGCCGCCGCGCTGGCCGCCCAGCCGGACCCGGCCCAGGCCGTGGTGGTCGGCGCCATCCCCTTCATGCCGGAGCAGCAGCCGTGGCTGTTCGTGCCGCGGCAAGTGCGCCGCGCCGACGCGCTGCGTCAGGAACAGCGCAGCGCGCTGCGCCAGCCCTTGCAAGCCGATTGCCAATTGACGCCGCAGCCGGCGCCGGCCGCCTACTGCCAGGGCGTCAGCGACGCGCTGGCCCGCATCGGCAGCGGCGCGCTGGATAAAGTGGTGCTGTCGCGCACCTTAGAGCTTTCCGCCGAGCAGGCCATAGACCAGCGTCAATTGCTGCTCAATCTGGCCAGCCAGAACCAGCACGGCTACACCTTCGCCGTACAGCTGAGCGCGGATGGCGCGCCGCGCCGCGCGCTGATGGGCGCCAGCCCGGAACTACTGCTGGCGCGCTACGGCCGGCAAGTGATCACCAATCCCTTGGCCGGCTCCGCCGCGCGCAGCCCGGACCCGGTGGAAGACCGCCGCCGCGCCGACGCGCTGCTGGAATCCGGCAAGGACTTGTTCGAGCACAAGCTGGTGATCGACGCCGTGGTCGAGGCGCTGGCGCCGTACTGCCGCAATCTGCAAGTGCCGGCCGGTCCGTCCCTGGTGTCCACCGCCACCATGTGGCATCTGTCCACCCGCATCAGCGGCGAACTGATCGACCCGGCGGTGGGCTCCTTCGAACTGGCTCGCGCGCTGCACCCCACTCCGGCGGTGTGCGGTTTCCCGGCGGACCCCGCTCGCAGCCTGATCCGCGAGATCGAACCCTTCGACCGCGGCTTCTTCACCGGCATGGTGGGCTGGTGCGACGGCAACGGTGACGGCGAATGGGCGGTCACCATCCGCTGCGCCGAAATCGCCGAACGTAAGCTGCGCCTGTTCGCCGGCGCCGGCATCGTCACCGGCTCGCTGCCGGAAAGCGAGCTGGCCGAAACCGCGGCCAAATTCCGCACCATGCTGCGCGCGATGGGCCTGGCCGACCTGGCGGAGGCGGCATGAGCGAGCAACGACTGGACTGGACGCCGTGGCCTGAAGACTTCGCCCGCCGCTACCGCGAGGCCGGCTATTGGCAAGGCCAGACCCTGTTTTCCATGCTGGCGGCCCAGGCCGAGCAGCAGCCGGAAAAGCTGGCGCTGGTGGCCGGCAAGCAGCGGCTGAACTACCGCGAACTCAAGCTCTACGCCGAACGCCTGGCCGCCGGCCTGTACGCGCGCGGCCTGCGCCCCGGCCAGCGCGCCGTGGTGCAGCTGCCCAATTGCGCCGAGTTCTTTATCGTCGCCTTCGCGCTGTTCCGCCTCGGCATGCTGCCGGTGTTCGCTTTGCCGGCGCACCGCCGCGCCGAAGTGTCCTACTTCTGCCAGCACACCGATGCCGCGGTCTATATCTGCGCCGATCAGCACGCCGGCTTCGACTACCGAACGCTGGCGGCCGAACTGCTGCCGCTGGCCCCCTCGCTGCAGCAGGTGATCGTCGCCGGCGACGCCGGCGACCACACCCCGCTCAACAGCCTCTATCTGATGGACCAGCCCTTGCCGGCGGAGCCGGACCCCAACGGCCTGGCCTTCTTCCAGCTCTCCGGCGGCAGCACCGGCGTGCCCAAACTGATTCCGCGCACCCATGACGACTATCTGTACAGCTTCGCCGCCAGCGCCGAGATCTGCGGCCTGAGCCGCGACAGCGTCTATCTGTGCGTGCTGCCGGCCGGCCACAACTTCCCGATGAGCTCGCCCGGCAGCTTCGGCGTGTTCCACGCCGGCGGCACCGTGGTGCTGGCCTCCGGCCCCAGCGTCGACGAATCATTTGCCCTGATCGAGGCCGAGGCCGTCACCATCGCCGCGCTGGTGCCGCCGCTGGTGCCGCTGTGGCTGGACGCCGCCGCCAAGCAGCCGGGCAAGCTGGCCAGCCTGCGCCTGCTGCAAGTGGGCGGCGCCAAGTTCGGCCCCGAGCTCGCCGCCCGCGTCGAACCCGCGCTCGGCTGCAAGCTGCAGCAGGTGTTCGGCATGGCCGAAGGCCTGGTCAACTACACCCGGCTGGACGACGGCCCGGAACGGGTGCTGCACACCCAGGGCCGGCCGATCAGCGCCGACGACGAAGTGCGCATCGTCGACGACGAGGACCAGCCGGTGGCGCCGGGCGAAGTCGGCCATCTGCTGACGCGCGGCCCTTACACCATCCGCGGCTACTGGCGCGCCGCCGACCACAATCAGCGCGCCTTCACCGCCGACGGCTTCTACCGCACCGGCGACCTGGTGAGCATGAACGCCGACGGCTATCTGACGGTGGAAGGCCGCGCCAAGGACCAGATCAACCGCGGCGGCGAGAAAATCTCGGCCGAGGAAGTGGAAAACCATCTGCTCGCCCACCCGCTGGTGCGCGACGTCGCCATCGTGGCGATGAGCGACTCCTATCTGGGCGAACGCTCCTGCGCCTTCATCATCCCGCGCGAGCAGCAAGCGATCCACCTGCCCCAAGTGGCCGCCTTCCTGCGCGAGCGCGGTCTGGCCGCCTACAAGATTCCGGACCGGCTGGAGCTGGTCGACACCCTGCCGCAAACCAGCGTCGGCAAGGTCAGCAAGAAAACCCTGCGCCAGATGCTGGAACAGAAACTGGCCGCACAGCCCACCCAAAGGTCACAAGCATGAGCATTCCCCGCATCGCCCCCTACGCCATCCCGTCACAACTGCCGGACAACCGCGTCAACTGGACGGTGGCGCCGCAGCGCGCCGCGCTGCTGATCCACGACATGCAGGAATACTTCCTGGATTTCTATGACCGCGACGCCGAGCCGGTGGCCACCGCGCTGCGCAATATCGCCGCCATCCGCGCGCGCTGCCGCGAGCTGAACATCCCGGTGTTCTACACCGCCCAGCCGGCGGAACAGGCCGACAGCGACCGCGGCCTGCTCAACGATATGTGGGGCCCCGGCCTGCCGGCGCGTCCGGAACGCCACCCCATCGTCGCCAGCCTGAGCCCGGCCGCCGACGACACCGTGCTGACCAAGTGGCGCTACAGCGCCTTCCAGCGCTCGCCCTTCCTCAACCTGCTGCGCCAGCAAGGCCGTGACCAGCTGATCATCTGCGGCATCTACGCCCACATCGGCTGCATGAGCACCGCGCTGGACGCCTTCATGTACGACATCCAGCCCTTCTTCGTCGCCGACGGCCTGGCCGACTTCTCCGCCGATCGCCACGCGATGGCGCTGGAATACGTGGCCCAGCGCTGCGGCGTGACCCTGGACAGCCAGCGCCTGCTGGGCCAATTGGCCGCCCCCGCCAGCGCCGCGCCCAGCGCGGAAGCGCTGCGCGCCGCCATCGCCGAACTGCTGCAGCAGCCGGCCAGCGACATCGGCCTGGACGACAATCTGCTGGACTGGGGCCTGGACTCCATCCGCCTGATGAGCTTGCTGGAACAATGGCGCGCGCTGGGCGCGGAAATCGACTTCATCGAACTGGCGCAACAACCCACCGTCAACGCCTGGCAGGCGCTGCTGGCGCGCCAGCTGGACGGAGCCGCGGCATGAGCGCCAGCTACCCGGAATTCCACGGCCGGCTAGCCGTGGTCAGCGGCGCGGCCCAGGGCATAGGCGCGGCGCTGGCGCGCTCGCTGGCGGACCAGGGCTGCCGCGTGGCGGCGCTGGACCTGCGCGCCGACGGCCTGCAGCAGCTGGCGCTGCACACGCCGGCACACGCCGACGGCCGCATCATCCCGCTGCCGCTGGACATCCGCGACGGTGCGGCGGTGGAGCAAGCGGTGGCGCGCATCGAAGACGAGATCGGCGCCATCGACATGCTGGCCAATGTCGCCGGCGTGCTGCGCCTGGGCACGGTGGAACAGCTCAGCAACGAGGACTGGCTGCAGAGTTTCGCCGTCAACACCCACGGCGTGTTCTTCCTCAGCCGCGCGGTGGCGCGGCGCATGCAGGCGCGCCGCCAGGGCGGCATCGTCACCGTCGGCTCCAACGCCGCCGAAGTGCCGCGCACCCAGATGGCGGCCTACGCCGCGTCCAAGGCCGCCACCACCCAGTTCAGCAAGTGCCTGGGCCTGGAGCTGGCCGAATTCGGCGTGCGTTGCAACATCGTGTCGCCCGGCTCCACCGACACCGCGATGCAGCGCCAGCTGTGGAGCGACGACGCCATCCCGCCGGCCATCCTGCAAGGCTCGCTGGAGCAGTACCGCACCGGCATCCCGCTGCAACGCATCGCCGCGCCGCAGGATGTGGCCAATGCAGCGCTGTTCCTGCTGTCGGATCAGGCGCGTCACATCACGCTGCATAATCTGTACGTGGACGGCGGCGCGACGCTGGGGATCTGAGCACCGATTCACGATCCGCAAACAAAAACGGGCAAGACTATTGGTCTTGCCCGTTGTCACGTCACGGCATCAAGCGCGGCGTCGGCGGATCAGTTCACCGGGCAGCGATTGGCGGCGCGGTAATCCACCACCTTGATCTTGCCGCTGACGATGTCCTTGCGCGCCTGCAGGATCTTCTTCTCCATCTCAGGCGTGATCAGCGAACGGTTGTGCTGGTCCAGCGCCCAATCCACGCCGTTTTCCTTCAGGCCCATCAGCTTGACGTCCGGCTTCCACGCGCCGTTCTTGGCGTCGCGCATGGTTTCGTACACCGCGTTGTCCACGCGCTTGACCATGGAGGTCAGCACCACGCCCGGCTGCAGATAGTTCTGATTGCTGTCCACGCCGATGTAGAACTTCTTGGCGCCCTTGGCCGACTGGATCACGCCCATATTCGACAGCGCCGCCGCGGCGAACACCACGTCCACGCCGCGATCGAACTGGCTCTTGGCCAATTCGCCGCCGCGCGCCGGGTCGTTGAAGGCGGCGTGGGTGGTGCCTATCATGTTCTGCATCACCACCGCCTTGGGATTGGCGTACTTGGCGCCCTGGGCGTAACCGCAGCCGAAGGCGCGGATCAGCGGCACGTCCATGCCACCCAGATAGCCCACCTTGCCGCTCTTGGACTTGAGCGCGGCGGCCATGCCCACCAGGAAGGAGCCTTCCTGTTCCTTGAAGGCGATGCTCTGCACATTCGGACCCTTGGCCACCGAATCCACCAGGGTGAACTTCACCTTGGGGAATTCCTTGGCCACGGTCTCGATGGACTGGGTGTAGGCGAAGCCCACCGCCACCACCAGGTCGGCGCCCTTGCGCGCCATATTGCGCAGCATCTGCTCTTTCTGAGCGTCGTTGCTGACCTGGCCTTCGCGGTAGTTGATGTGGAATTCTTTCTTGAAACGTTCGGCGCCGTTGAATGCCGCTTCATTGAAGCTCTTGTCGAACTTGCCGGCCTGATCGTAGATCACGGCGACAGTGAAATCCTTGGCTGCAACCGGGCCTGCCAGCAAGATGGCAGCGGTTGCGCCTGCGATGTGTTTCAGCGCAAACGTCATGTTTTATCTTTTCTATGTGGATTACAGGCGATGCGACAGCGCCGCGGACGGCGTTGCCGGCGCTTCAAGCGAAAGACGGAGGGGGAAACCGAGTGGACCGCGGCTGCCGAGGCAGACGGGACGAAACAGAACCACGCCGCTGCGAACCGCAGCGGATACAACGCGCCAATTGAAGCTGCCGGATTGTAGGCAGCCCGCCGCCGGCTGTAAACCGGCGTGGCCGAATCCTGCAACAACAGGTCGAAAAACAGACAGCCCGCCGTAAGAACCTGTTTACGATCTGCTGCGCGTCGTGAAACGTGACACGGTGAGTACCGCTTCGAAATGCTCATGTACCTTATGTACATTCCGCTCTCTCAGCCGCGGCACCTTGTCCCGCTCTGGCTCGCCAGACTTTGAACAGGCTCTGAAAATCAGGACCACGAGCCATCGGCAACGCTCAACCCCCGCTCAGCGCGGGAACAGCTGGCCGATGTCCTTGGCCTCCCAGTGCGGGAAGTATTTGCGCACCAACGCGTTCAACTCCAGTTCGAAGGCGCGCAAGCGCTGCAATTCGTCCTGCGGCGCGGCCGCCTGCTCCGTCCTGGCCGCCGTGATCATGCCGGCGCCGGCGGTGGCATTGCTCAGCCGGTCTATCACGATGAAGCTGCCGGTGCCGCGACAGGCGGCGTAAGCGTCTATCACCGCCGGCGCGTTCAGGCTGATGCGGCACAGCGCGATCTCGTTCAGGTGCAGCGCTTCCGCCGGCTTCTGCTCCAGCGTGTTGACATCCACCTGGTGCAGGATGGCCTCCACCCGGCCGGTGACGAATTTGCCGGCCAGCTTGAAGCCGTATTCCTTGCCGGCGCGCAAGGGCGCGTCCTGCATCCACACCAGGTGCGCGTCCAGGCTGGACGCCACCGCCGGCGGCGGCTGGTCGGCGCGCACCAGCATATCGCCGCGCGACACATCGATCTCGTCCTCCAGCGTCAGCGTGATCGCCTCGCCGGCGCCGGCCGCGGCCAGTTCGCCCTCGTAAGCCACCACGGCCTTCACCTTGCTGTGGCGGCCGGACGGCAGCGCCAGCACCTCGTCGCCGGGGCGGATCTCGCCGGCGGCGATGGTGCCGCAGAAGCCGCGGAAGTCCAGATTGGGCCGGTTCACGTACTGCACCGGCAGACGGAAGCCTTCCAGCGCCGCGTCGCTGCGCACTTCCACCGTTTCCAGCAGCTGCATCAGCGTCGGCCCCTGATACCAGGGCGCGCCCTCGCCGCGGCTGACCACATTGTCGCCGCGCAGCGCGGAGATCGGCACGAAGCGGATGTCCGGAATCGCCAGGCCCTCGGCGAAGGCCAGGTACTCGTCGCGGATGCGCTCGAACACCGCCGGGTCGTAATCCACCAGGTCCATCTTGTTCACCGCCACGATCACGTGGCGGATGCCCAGCAGGCTGACGATGAAGCTGTGGCGGCGGGTCTGGGTCTGCACCCCGCGCCGCGCATCGATCAGGATGATGGCCAGATTGCTGGTGGACGCGCCGGTGGCCATATTGCGGGTGTACTGCTCATGGCCCGGGCAATCGGCGATGATGAACTTGCGCTTGTCGGTGCTGAAATAGCGGTAGGCGACATCGATGGTGATGCCCTGCTCGCGCTCCGCCTGCAAACCGTCCACCAGCAAGGCCAGGTCTATCTCCTGATCGGTGGTGTTGTACTTCTTGGAGTCGCGCTCTATCGCCGCCAGTTGATCCTCGAAGATCAGCTTGGAATCGTGCAGCAGCCGGCCGATCAAGGTGGACTTGCCATCGTCGACATTGCCACAGGTGATGAAGCGCAACAGATCCTTGTTTTCGTGCTGGCGCAGGTATTCCAGGATGTCGCCGGCGATCAGATCGGATTGGTGGGTCATCAGAAATATCCTTCCATCTTTTTCTTTTCCATCGAACCGGCGCTGTCGTGATCTATCACCCGGCCCTGGCGCTCGGAGGTGCGGGTCAGCAGCATCTCCTGGATGATGTCCGGCAGCGTGGCTGCCTGTGACTCCACCGCGCCGGTCAGCGGATAACAGCCCAGGGTGCGGAAGCGGACGCGACGGGTTTCAATGCTCGCCTTCTCCGCCGGGCTCAGATAATCCAGTATCCGCTCGTCGTCTATCATGATCAGCGTGCCGTCGCGCGCTATCACCGGCCGTTCGGCGGCGAAGTACAGCGGCACGATCTCGATGTTTTCCAGGAAGATGTATTGCCAGATGTCCAGCTCGGTCCAATTGGACAGCGGGAACACCCGTATGCTCTCGCCCTTGTCTATCTTGCTGTTGTAGATGTTCCAGAGCTCGGGCCGCTGGTTCTTCGGGTCCCAGCGGTGGTTGCGGTCGCGGAAGGAATACACCCGCTCCTTGGCGCGGCTTTTTTCCTCGTCGCGGCGCGCGCCGCCAAAGGCGGCGTCGAAACCATATTTGTTCAAGGCCTGCTTCAGACCCTCGGTCTTCATCACGTCGGTGTGCTTGGCGCTGCCGGCGGTGAACGGGTTGATGCCGGCGTCCACGCCCTCCTGGTTGACGTGAACGATCAGGTCCCAGCCGTATTCGCGCGCCTGCTTGTCGCGCAGCGCGATCATTTCCTTGAACTTCCAGGTGGTGTCCACATGCATCAAGGGAAACGGCGGCTTGCCCGGCGCGAACGCCTTCTTGGCCAGGTGCAGCATCACCGCCGAATCCTTGCCTATCGAATACAGCATCACCGGGTTTTCGAATTCCGCGGCCACTTCGCGAATGATGTGGATAGACTCCGCTTCCAATTGCTTGAGGTGAGTCAGCCTCTCTTGACCGATGTCCATGCTTCCTGCCCATCCTGTAGATGCGCTCAAATCTACCGAAAGCCCATCGGCGCATCAAAACCGATGGGTTATATCAATATGCTCTTAGCAAATCAACAATTAGTCCAAAGGGCAATAAGAACGCCAAAGCGAACACCGCGGAATCTTCGGCCCATGCCGCAATAACTGTCTACATTAGTACAAATACGCAAGCCGCACGGAGACAGCGATGAGCCCCGCCGCAGAGCCGGAATACCAAATCGTCGCCACGCTGCGCTGCCCGGACGGCCTGTCGGTGCTGCTGGCCAGCCGCGACGGCGCGGCGCTGGCGCTGGTGGAGTCCGCGTCCGAGCTGCCGGACACGCCGCCGCGGCCGGCCTTCCGCCACCCCCTGCTGCAAGCCTGGCAAGGCCAGGCCCGCCTGGACGGCAAACACTATGCCGTCTACCGGCAGGATACGCTGCAGCCCTTGCGTCTGAAGGCGCTGCCCGCGCTGCCACTGGCCGAGCGGATAGGCCTGGCCTGCGACATTCTCGAAGCGCTGGTTCATCTGCACGCCAGCGGCAAATGCCTGGGCCGGCTCTATCCCGAAACCGTGTTGGCCGACATCCACCAACGCGTCGCGCTGCTGGGAGAACACGCCTGCCAGGCGCTGAGCCCGGAGCGGCTGCGCCAAGAACTGTCGCAGGCCGAACAACTGCTGCGCTGGCTGATCAGCGCCGGCGCAAGCAACCGCGACGGCGAACCGGAATTGGAACAATGGCTGGACGCGCTGCGCGATCCGGCGGCCGACGCCGGCGCCTGCCGCCGCGCGCTGGCCGGCCTGCAAGACTGGCTGGCCCGGCATCAGCGCTTCAACCGCCAGGAAGGCGGCCGCGCCGCGCTGGACCACCTGCTGCAACGCATGCGCCACGCGCCGGACTTCCCGGCGCTGTCCCAGGCCATAGCCGCCATCAACAAGAGCAACAACGCCGACAGCGAACGGCTGCAAGCGCTGTCCAGCGCCATTCTCAAGGATGTGTCGCTGACCAATAAGCTGCTGAAGGTGGTGAATTCCGCCAATTTCAGCCAATACGGCGGCGCGGTCAGCACCATCTCGCGCGCCATCGTGATCCTCGGCTTCGACACCATACGCAATCTGGCGCTCAGCCTGCTGCTGTTCGAGCACCTGCACAACCGCGCCCACGCCGACGAGATCCGCGACGTGGCGATCAAGACCCTGCTCACCGGCCTGCTGGCGCGCTCGCTGGCGCCGGCCTGCGGCGTGCGCGAGGCGGAAGAAGCCTTGATCTGCGGCATGCTGCAAAACCTGGGCGAACTATTGTGCGTCAACTATTTCCGCGACGAATACCGGCAGATCCAGGCGCTGATCGCCGCCGGCGCCGGCGTCGACCAGGCCGCGCACCAGACGCTGGGCACTTACTACGCCGACCTCGGCGCCGCCACCGCCGCGCTGTGGCGCTTCCCGGAACGGATTCTGACCGGCATGGAGCCGATGCCGGCCGGCGCGGTGCGCCAGCCGCAAACCGGCGAGATGCGGATGAAGGCACTAAGCTCGCTGTGCCGCGAACTGGTCTGCCAGCTGACCCAGAGCGGCATCGACCAGGCCGACGCCAGCCGCAAGCTGCTGCAACGCTACAGCCGGGCGCTGGCGCTGGAGTGGGCGCCGTTGGAGCGGGAACTGGCACAGGCGCAAACCCTGCTCGCCGCCTACCTGACGGAACTGGGGCCAGAAGCCGGCCAAGGACCGCGCTCACAGGCCTTGCGCCTGGCCAGGCTGAACAAGAGCGCGCCACCGCCCAGCCCCGCCGCGCCGCCACCGCCAGCGCCGGACCCCACCCGGCTGCAAGCCACCGCGGGCTCCGCCGGCCGGATCGCCGTGCTGTCCGCCGGCGTGCAGGACATCACCAACACCCTATTGGGCGATTACAAGCTCAACGACTTGCTGCGCATCATTCTGGAAACCATGTACCGCGGCCTGGGCTTCGACCACGCGCTGATCTGCGCGCGCAGCGGGGCCGATCTGCCGCTGCAGGCGCGCTTCGGTTTCGGCGAAAAAGTGGAGTTGCTGCTGCCGGCGCTACGCGCCGACATCGACAGCGGCGACAGTCTGTTCCGCAAGGCGCTGGAACGCAACGCCGACATGCTGATAGACGATATCGACGCGCCGGCCATCGCCCAGCACATCCCGGCCTGGTATCGCCAGATGAGCGTCGCCCATACCTTTGTGCTGCTGCCGCTGTCCTTGGACAAGCGCAAACTGGGCATACTCTACGGCGACCGCCGCCTGGCGGGCTCGCTGGCGATCGCGCCAGAACAGCTCAGCTTGCTGAAGACCTTGCGCAATCAGGCCTTGCTGGCCATACGCCAGCAGCCCGCGAGATCGTGAGCCGGCGCTAAACGACCTCGCCGGCGAAGCCGTCCAGCGCCGCCAACAGGCGATCGACATCGGCGAACTCGGTCTCTGGACATAGCAGCAACATATTGTGGAAGGGGGTGATCAGGAAGCCGCGGTTAAGCAGATACAGGTGGATGATGCGCTCCAACTCCTCATCCTGCATCGCGCCGGCCTCGCCGCCGTTGCGCGGCGGGCGCGGGGAAAACTGGAACTCGCAGCGCGCGCCGACGCGGCTCACGCACCACGGCAGCCGCCAGCGCCCTATCCAGTCCAGCAAGCCGTCCGCCAGATGCTGGGCCAGCGCGAACATCCGCTGATACGCGGCATCGCTCATCACCTCGGCCAGGTTGGCGCGCATCGCCGCCGACGCCAGCATATTGCCGCTCAAGGTGGTGCCGATGCCGGAATGCCCGGGCGCGGCCGCACGCTTGGCGCGCTGCGCCCGCTCCGCCAGTTCGGCGCTGAAGCCGTACACCGCGCACGGCAGGCCGCCGCCCAGCGGCTTGCCCAGCACCAGCGCGTCCGGCTTCAAGCCGTAAGCCGCGCCATAGCCGCCTGGGCCGCTGCTGATGGTGTGGGTTTCATCCAGCAGCAGATAGCTGCCGTAGCGACGGATCAAATCCTGCGCCGCGCGCCAGAAACCGGGCTCAGGCATCACCATGCCGATATTGGTCATCACCGGCTCGGCCAGCACGCAAGCCACCTGCTCGTCGCGCAAGGCGAGTTCCAGCGCCTCCAGATCGTTGAACTCCACCACCCGGGTATGCGCGGCCAGATCATGCACCTGGCCCAGCAGGCTGGCGCGGCGCCGCGGCTGGCCATCGATCAGATCGACAAACACATCGTCCACCGTGCCGTGGTAACAGCCGTTGAACACGACGATCTGGCCGCGGCCGCTGGCGGCGCGCAGCCAGCGCAGCGCGAAGCGATTGGCGTCGCTGGCGCTGATGGCGAACTGCCAGTGCGACAGGCCGAAGCGCCGCGCCAGTTCCTCGGCCACCCACACCGCGTCCGGCGACGGCAGCATGGCGGTCAGGCCGCGCGTCGCCTGCTCGGCTATCGCGCGCGCCACCGGCGCCGGCGAATGGCCGAACATCGCGCCGGTGTCGCCCAGGCAAAAGTCCAGGTATTCATGGCCGTCCACGTCGCGCAGCCGCGCGCCCCGGGCTTCTTCCACGTAGAGATTGAACGGGGTGGACCAGTCCGCCATCCAGTGCAGCGGCGCGCCAAACAGCAAATGCTCGCCGCCAGCGGCGGACAGCTGCCGCGAACGCGGTCGCCGCTCGGAAAACAAGGCCAGTTCCTGTTGGTGCAAGGCTTGTGCCTTGCCGAAATCGATGCCGTGACGCAAAGCCATGAAGCGCTCCTTAGGAAAGGAAGACTGCGCGTCAGTATATCCAGATGTCGTCGCTAGCGGCAGCGTCGCCGATGCGCCCCGGCACAAGGGATGGCTCGAATGCGACGAAGCCCGGCCAAGGACCGGGCTTCGTCGCTGCCGCGATGGCGGCCTTACAAGGGCAGATGAGCTGCCAGCGCGTTGATTTTTTGCAGCGCGCGGCGGAAGCGGCTGTGCGCGCGCGACACCGTGGATTCGCTGATATCCATCTGCTGCGCGGCGAAATAGCCGGTCATGCCCTCCACTTCCATCAGCCATACCGCTTCGCGCGAACGTTTTTTCAGGCCGATCAGATCGGCCACCTGGTTGAAATCGTCAAGCTTCATAGCGCTGTTCTCCTCAGGCCTTCGCCTTGGCATCACGACTGTCTATGCAGTGGGCGGCTTTTCGATAACGACTCTCCGCGTCCTTAACCGGCGCGGCCTTTTCAGTATAGAGGCTTGCAAAAAAAATGCAGGCAAGGACGGGCGAAAACGTCGCCGCTCCACCCGCCGATTGCGGCTTTTTCGCACACTCGCGCCTCAACGCCCGTTCACGGCCTCATCATCCTGGGCAAGCCCGGGTATTGAGGTTGAGAAAGCGGAATAGACAAAGAGACATCGGCGTTTCGACGCGGGTTTCAATACCCTTGTCCAAACAGGTCCGCCGAAACGCGCAAGCCTTGAACCGGATCCACGAGCCAATAGCCGTCGCCGGCGCTCAGCGCCGCCCCATCCAGCGCAACACGCCGCCGGCGGCGGCGCGCCCAGTGGAGAAGCAGGCAGTCAGCAGATAGCCGCCGGTGGGCGCCTCCCAATCCAGCATCTCGCCGGCGCAGAACACCCCGGGCATCGCCTGCAGCATCAGATTGTCGTCCAGCGAGCCGAAGGTCACGCCGCCGGCGGTGCTGATCGCCTCGTCCAGCGGCCGCGGCGCCAGCAGCCGCAACGGCAAGGCCTTGATGCCCTCGGCCAACTTGACCGGATCATTGAACGCGTCCTTGTCCAGGCATTCGCGCAGCAGGCCCATGCGCACACCCTTCAGGCCCAGCCGGCTTTGCAAATGGCTGGACAGCGAGCGCGAGCCGCGCGGCCGCGCCACTTCGCCCAGAATGCGCTGCGCGCTCCAGTCCGGCATCAGGTCCAAATGACACAGCGCCGCGCCGCTGCGCGCGATTTCATCGCGGATGGCGCCGGAGCAGGCATAGATCAGATTGCCCTCCACCCCGCCCGAGGTGATGACGAATTCGCCACGACGGCTGAACGGATGGCCGGCGGCCGGGTGGAACTGCAAGGTCACCGACTTCAGCGGCGCGCCGGCGAACTTGTCGGCGAAGTGCTCGCTCCAGCCGGCGTCGAAACCGCAGTTGGACGGCTGCAGCCGGGTCACTTCCACGCCGCGGTCGCGCAGCATCGCCGCCCAGCTGCCGTCCGAACCCAGCTTGCGCCAGCTGCCGCCACCCATGGCCAGCACCACCGCGTCGGCTTCGGCGACACGCTCGCCGTCCGGCGCCGACAAGCGCAGCCGGCCGCGCTCGTCCCAGCCCAGGAAGCGGTGACGCACATGGAAGCTCACCCCGGCCTCGCGCAGCCGCGCCAGCCAGCAGCGCAGCAGCGGCGCCGCCTTCATCTCCTTGGGGAACACCTTGCCGGAACTGCCGATGAAGGTTTCTATGCCCAGGCCATGCACCCAGGCGCGCACATGCTCGCCGTTGAACACATCCAGCATCGGCCGCAGCTCCGCGCTGCGCGCGCCGTAGCGCTGCACGAAGCTGGCATGCGGTTCGGAATGAGTGATGTTCATGCCGCCGACGCCGGCCAGCAGGAACTTGCGGCCCACCGAGGGCATCGCGTCGTAGACATCCACCCGCAGGCCCGCCGCCGCCAGTTGCTCGGCGGCCGCCAGGCCGGCCGGTCCGCCGCCGATGATGGCCACGCGGCGTCCGCTGTTGTCACTCATATACTGCGCTCCTTGAAATTCACGGTGATGAAGACGCCGGCTTGCGGCGAGGGCGCGATTCTCACAGAAAACCGCCGCAAACCCAAGCCTAATCGTTTTAACTATAAGTTTGATTTAAACCAACATTCCTACGTCATCAAATCACTACCATCGCGCTGCGGCTCATTCCAATAAAACCTATAGCGGCAAACGCGCGATTCTACAAACACACCAAGGAGAACGGACCCACCGTCCGCACACGCATGCGCAAATTTTCCGATTGGCCGATCTGGCTGAAACTGACCATGGCGGTATGGTGCTGCCTGGTATTGGCCTGGAGCGGGCTGATCGCCTGGGAAACCAGCGTCAGCCGCGATATCGCGGTGGAACAGGCGCAAGACCTGGCCCACAGCATGAACGAAATGACCATGGCCGGACTCACCGGCATGATGATCACCGGCACCGTCGGCCAACGCGACGTATTTCTGGACCAGATCAAGGAATTGTCCGCGGTGCGCGATCTGCGCGTGATCCGCGGCCCGGCGGTCAGCAAGCAGTTTGGCCCCGGCAACGCCGGCGACAAGAATCTAAGCGGCGACGCGGTGGAGCAACAGGCGTTGCGGGACGGCAAACCCCATATCCAGATCGAATCCACGCCGGCGCTGGGCGAGCACCTGCGCGTGGTCTACCCGGCGCTGGCCGCGCGCAACTACCTGGGCAAGAACTGCATGAGCTGCCATCAGGTGGCGGACAAGACGCCGCTGGGCGTGGTCAGCATGCGCATCTCGCTGGAAAAGCCCTATGCCTCGGTCAGCCGCTTCCGCGACCAGAGCATCCTGTTCGCCATCCTGGCCTCGCTGCCCTTGATGGCGGTGGTGTTCCTGCTGGCGCGCCGCTTCGTCACCCGGCCGCTGCAGGCGATGTCCGCCGGCCTGGCCGAGCTGGCCCAGGGCGAAGGCGATCTGACGCGGCGGCTGCCAGTGCGCAGCCGCGACGAAATCGGCGACACCGCCTTGCGCTTCAACCAGATGCTGGCCACCATCGCCGAGCTGGTGCGCAACGTCGGCGCCTCCGCCAGCGCGGTGTCGCAATCCTCGCGCCAGCTGGCCGGCGGCGCCGCGCAGTTGGCGGAAAGCTCGCACAAGCAGAACCGTCAATCCCAGTCCGCCGCCAGCGCGGTGGAGCAATTGGCCAGCCATATCGGCGAGATCGCCGGCAAGGCCGAGGATGTCAGCGCCGAGGCCGATCAGAGCCTGCAGCGCTCCGAGGCCGGCCGCGCCAGCCTCAGCCAGCTGCAGCACGAAGTCAGCCAGGTGGAACAGGCGGTGCGGCTGATGGCGCAGGCGGAGACCGAGCTGGCCCACTCCACCTCCAGCATCACCAATATGACCAAGGAAGTGCGCGAAATCGCCGAACAGACCAATCTGCTGGCGCTGAACGCCGCCATCGAGGCGGCGCGCGCCGGCGAGCAGGGCCGCGGCTTCGCCGTGGTGGCCGACGAGGTGCGCAAGCTGGCCGAGAAATCGGCCCGCTCCGCCAGCGAAATCGATACCGTGACCGGCGCGCTCAACCAGAAAACCGACGCGGTGCGCGCCGCGGTCAATGCCGGCCTGTCCTCGCTGGCCGCCAGCCGCCAATCCGCCGACAGCGTGGCCAGCGTGCTGGGCGCCGCCAATCAATCGGTGGCCGAAGTGCGCCAGGGCCTGCGCCAGATCGTCGCCGTCACCGAGCAGCAGCGCGCCGCCAGCCAGGCGGTCACCGGCAATATCGACGCCATCGCCGAGATGGCGCAGACCAATGACCAGGAAATCGGCCAGACCGTGCATGCCGCCGAGCAATTGGAAGGCCTGGCGCAGCGGCTGACGGAATCGGTATCGCGTTTCACGGTGTGAATCCCGCCGCCGGCGGACATCCGATTTGGCCGTTGGCCGCCGGCCTGTTACACTCGCAGCCCGATACCGTAATACGCCAAGTCATTGTGAAAAAAGCCGCTTTCTCCACCCTGCCCCTGCCCGCCGCCCTCTTGTCCAATCTGGACAGCCTGGGCTACCACAGCATGACCGCCATCCAGGCGGCCAGCCTGCCGGCCATCCTGGACGGCCAGGACCTGATCGCCCAGGCCAAGACCGGCAGCGGCAAGACAGCGGCTTTCGGACTCGGCATCCTGGCGCGGCTGAATCCGCGCTGGTTCGGCGTGCAGGCGCTGGTGCTCTGCCCCACCCGCGAACTGGCCGACCAAGTGGCGCAGGAAATCCGCCGCCTGGCGCGCAGCATAGACAATGTCAAAGTGGTCACCCTGACCGGCGGCAGCCCGATGGGCCCGCAGATCGGCTCGCTGGAACACGGCGCCCACATCGTGGTGGGCACGCCCGGCCGGCTGCAGGACCATCTGTTCCGCGGCTCGCTGAACCTGTCCGGCGTCGGCACCCTGGTGCTGGACGAGGCCGACCGCATGGTGGACATGGGCTTCATCGAGGAAATCGTCGGCATCGTGCGCGCCTGCCCGCGCCAGCGCCAGACGCTGATGTTCTCCGCCACCTATCCGGAAAACATCCGCAAGATCAGCGCCCAGTTCATGCGCCGTCCGCAGGAAATCCAGGTGGAGTCGCTGCACGGCGGCGAACGCATCGAACAATGGTTCTACAAGATCAAGCCGGAACAGCGGCTGGAAACCGTCACCACCATACTGCAACACCTGCGCCCCACCTCGGCGCTGGCCTTCTGCAATACCAAGGAGCGTTGCAAGGAACTGGTGCGCGACCTGCAGGCGCGCGGCTTCAGCGCGCTGGCGCTGTACGGCGACCTGGAACAGCGCGAGCGCGACCAGATCCTGCTGCGCTTCGCCAACAAGAGCGCCACCGTGCTGGTGGCCACCGATGTCGCCGCGCGCGGCCTGGACATCAAGGAGCTGGACCTGGTGATCAACGTCGACGTCACCCATGATCCTGAAATCCACATCCACCGCATCGGCCGCACCGGCCGCGGCGAGGCGATGGGCCTGGCGCTGACCCTGACCGCCGACAACGACGACAAGCGGCTGGCGCTGATCGAGGACTATCAGCAGGCGCCGCTGACCTGGGCCAAGCTGGAGCAACTGACCCCGGCCCCCGGCGGCCCGCTGCTGCCACCGATGGTCACGCTGGAAATCGCCGGCGGCAAGCGCGAAAAACTGCGCCCCGGCGACATCCTCGGCGCGCTGACCGGCGACGCCGGCTTTACCGGCGCCCAGATCGGCAAGATCAACATCTTCGAATTCGCCAGCTTCGTGGCGCTGGACCGCGCCATCGCCGAGCAGGCGCTGCAGCGTCTGTCCGCCGGCAAGATCAAGGGCAAGCAGTTCAAGATGCGCCTGATTTGAACGCCAACGCGCCCCTGGAACCGACAAGCACTGCCGGGCCGGGGGCGTTTTTGCTAGAATACGTCTCATTAGCCGCAGACACGCACATCTCCAGAATCCCATGAGCATCCAACTGAAAACCGCCCAAGACATCGAAAAGATGCGGATCGCCGGCCGCCTGGCGTCGGAAGTCCTCGACTACATCACCCCCTTCATCAAGCCTGGCGTCACCACCGAGGCCATCGACAAGCTGTGCCATGACTACATCGTCAATGAGCAGGGCGCGATCCCGGCGCCGCTGAACTACGCGCCGGACGGCCATAATCCGTACCCGAAGTCGGTGTGCACCTCGGTCAACCACGTGATCTGCCATGGCATCCCCAATGACAAGCCCTTGAAGAGCGGCGACATCATGAATCTGGATGTCACCGTGATCAAGGACGGCTACCACGGCGATACCAGCCGCATGTACCACGTCGGCAATATCAGCGAACACGCCCGCCGCCTGTCCCGCGTCACTTACGAATGCATGTGGCGCGGCATCGACAAGGTCAAGCCGGGCGCCACGCTGGGCGATATCGGCTACGCCATCCAGCAGCACGCGGAGAACTCCGGTTACAGCGTGGTGCAGGAATTCTGCGGCCACGGCATCGGCACCAAATTCCACGAAGAGCCGCAAGTGCTGCACTACGGCCGCCCCGGCACCGGGCTGGAACTGCAGGCCGGCATGATCTTCACCATCGAGCCGATGATCAACCAGGGCAAGCGCCACCTGCGCATGCTGGGCGACGGCTGGACCGTGGTCACCAAGGACCGCAGCCTGTCCGCGCAGTGGGAGCACACCGTGCTGGTCACCGACAGCGGCTACGAAATCCTGACCCAGTCCGCCGGCACCCCGCCCAAGCCCGGCAAGTAAACCAGCAACACCCTGATCAGCCCGGCGCCGCCGGGCTTTTTCACGCCCATGCCCGCGCCATCGTGCGCGGCGCGACTTTATCCAAAACCCGGCTTGCCCTGCACCATCCGCTTTCTTAAACTGAAGAAGTGAAACCACATCCAGCGGGAGCCGGCCATGGCACTGACCATCAATAGCAATCTCAGCGCGCTGCAAGGACAGAACCAGCTTAGCCAGACCCAAAAGACCAAGGAAAAGCTGCTGGCCCAACTCTCCGCCGGCAAGACCACCGACAACGCCGCCAACAACCCGGCCAACGCCGCCATTTCCGAAGCGCTGCTGGCCCAGATCAACGGCAGCAATCAGGCGATCAACAACGCCAACGACGGCGTTTCTCTGGCCCAGACCGCCGATGGCGCGCTCAACCAGATCCAGGACAATACCCAACAGATCCAGGAACTGGCGATCCAGGCCGGCAACGGCGCGCTCAGCGCCAGCAACCGCCAGGCACTGCAACAGCAAGTGGACCAGTTGACCCAGGCCAATTCCGCCATCGTGCAAAGCACCGAATTCAACGGCACGCCGCTGTTGAATAGCAACAATCCCACCACCTTCCAGGTGGGCCCCAATGGCAGCGCCGACAACCAGGTCAATGTGCCCGGCATCAATCTCGCCGCGGCGCCGGCCAGCGGCGGGCTGAACAGCTACAACGCCAATCTGAACGCCACCGGCACCATAGACATCAGCACCCAGGCCGGCGCGCTGGCGGCGCAGCAGAGCACCGCGGCCGATCTCAACACCCTGGCCAGCACCCGCAGCACGCTGGGCGCGGTCAGCAACCGCTTCGAGGCCAGCATCAACGATCTGCAAACCGCCTCCCTTAACGCCTCCGCCGCCAATAGCCGCATCAGCGACACTGATTTCGCCTCCGCCTCCGCGCAATTGGCCGCCAACCAGATTCTGGGCCAGGCCGGCCTGGCCACCCAGGCGCAGGCCAATATCAGCGCGCGTTCGGCGCTGTCGCTGCTGGGCTGAGACCGGCCAGGCCCAAAGCCCAGTTTCCGCGCGCTTTAGCCGGCCAAGCCTTGTTACACGCGGTTACAAGCGATATCATTGGCACACACGCTTTTCGCGCACTAAATCATCGGGCACCCTGCGGTGCCCTTTGTCTATCTGAAGGAGTTGCATATGTCGACAAGCCCGGCCATCACGGTGTCCTCTCTGGACTATGAGCGCCTTGCCGCGCTGCTGGAGGATTGCGAGAGTGGCCACCCCACGGCGGCCGCGCTGGAGGCGGAACTGGAGCGGGCCGATGTGGTGGAACCCAGCGCCATGCCCGCCGGCATCATCACCATGAACAGCTGCGCGCGGGTTAAGCTGGACGATGCCCAGGAGAAAACCCTGACCCTGGTCTACCCGCGCGAAGCGGATAGCGAGCAAGGCAAGATCTCAGTGCTGGCGCCCATAGGCGCGGCGCTGCTGGGCCTGTCCGTGGGCCAGAGCATCGATTGGCCGACACCGGCCGGCAGCATCCGGCTGTCGGTGCTGGAAGTCACCTACCAGCCAGAAGCGGCGGGCGAACTGCACCGCTGATAAAAAAACCGGCCATCACATGGATGACCGGTTTTTTTGTGTAGCGCCTGCGGCAAAACCTTACCAGCAGCGCTGAATCGTCTGCGCCAGCTGCACCAGCCGGCCATGAAAGAAATGGCCGGCACCGGGAAAAACCACCACCGGCAAGCCTTGCGGCCGAGCCCAATCCATCACCGCGGATAGCGGAATCACCTCATCCTCCTCGCCGTGAATCACCAAGGCATCGGCCGGTACCTCAGGCGTGGGAGTCTCGTACTTGCCCACCGCCACGCCCATCAGCAGCAGTTTGTCCGACGCTATGCGCGCGCGGGTGCGCGCCGCGACGAAGCCGCCGAAGGAGAAGCCGGCCAGCGCCAGCGGCAGCTCGCCCTGCTCGCCGCGCGCGTGCTCCACCACCGCGATCACGTCGTCCACCTCGCCATTGCCGTAATCGTGCTGGCCTTCGCTGTCGCCGACGCCGCGCAGATTCGGGCAGTAGCAGACATAGCCCAGCTGCGACAGCGCCTTGGCCGCGGTCTGCACCACCTTATTGGTATTGGTGCCGCCCTGCAGCGGATTGGGGTGGCAGATCACCGCGATGCCGCGCGCCTCGCCCTGCGCCGCCACCACGATGGTTTCCAGGCCGCCGGCCGGGCCGGCCACCACTTGCTTGTTCATCGCCTTCAACATCAGATCTTCAACCTTTCCACCACGCGCCCGCCCACCATGTGTTCGGCGACGATCTCGTCGATGTCTTCCTTGTCGACGAAGGTGTACCAGGTTTCCTCCGGGTACACCACCATCACCGGGCCGTCGTCGCAGCGCCCAAGACAGCCGGCCTTATTGACGCGGATCTTGCCCTCGCCGGCCAGGCCCAGCGCCTTGACCTTGTCCTTCATATAGCCCAGCAATTCGCTGGAGCCATGATTGTTGCAGCAATCCTCGCAGCCGGCGCGCTGATTGCAGCAGATGAATACATGCTTGTCGAAAAAGCTCATGGAATGCCTCGTATGCTCACAGAACCATCTTAGAACCTGTTTACGATCTGCTGCGCGTCGGCGATACGGCGTTGAAAACAGCTTCGAAATGCTCATGTACCACACGTACATTCCGCTTTCTCAGCTGTTTTCGCCTTGTCTCGCTCTAGCTCGCGAGATCGTAAACAGGTTCTTAGGAGTCGCTATCCGCCCAGCCGCTGACGCCCAGCGTGGCGGCATTGTCGAACTTGGCGTACTTGCCGACGAAGGCCAGCCGCACCGCGCCGGTGGGACCGTTACGGTGCTTGCCGATGATGGCCTCGGCCAGACCCTTCACTTCCTGATTCTCCGGGTTGTAATACTCTTCCCGGTACATGAAGACGATCAAGTCGGCATCCTGCTCGATGGCGCCGGATTCCCGCAAGTCCGACATCATCGGCCGCTTATTGGGACGCTGCTCCACCGCCCGCGACAGCTGGGACAGCGCGATCACCGGCACTTGCAGCTCCTTGGCCAGGCCTTTCAGGCCGCGCGAAATTTCGCCCAGCTCGGCGGTGCGGTTGTCGCCGCGGCCGGAACCCGACATCAGCTGCAAGTAATCGATGACGATCAGGCCCAGCTTGCCGCCGTGCTGGCGCGCCAGCCGGCGCGCGCGCGCGCGCACTTCCAGCGCGGTCAGCGCGGCGGTCTCGTCGATATACATCGGCGCCTCGGACAGCTTGCCTATCGCATAGGTCAGCTTCTGCCAGTCGTCGTCGCCCAGCTTGCCGGTGCGCAGCGTATGCTGATCCAGCCGCCCCACCGAACCCAGCATACGCATCACCAGCTGCGCGCCGCCCATTTCCATGGAGAACACCGCCACCGGCAGATGCTGCTCCACCGCCACGTGCTCGGCGATATTCATCGAAAACGCGGTCTTACCCATGGACGGACGGCCGGCGACGATGATCAGGTCGCCCGCCTGCAGGCCGGAAGTCTTGGCGTCCAGATCGACGAAGCCGGTGGGCACGCCGGTCACTTCGTCCGGGTTCTCGCGGCTGTAGAGCATGTCGATGCGCTCCACCACTTCCTTCAGCAAGCCCGGCATTTCCAGGAAGCCCTGCTTGGACTTGGCGGTGGATTCGGCGATCTGGAACACCTTGCCCTCGGCCTCGTCCAGCAATTGCGAGGCGTCGCGCCCCATCGGCGCGTAAGCGGCCTCGACGATCTCGGTGCCCACCAGCGCCAACTGGCGCATGATGGAGCGTTCGCGCACGATTTCGGCGTAGCGGCGGATATTGGCGGCCGACGGCGTGTTCTGCGCCAGCGTCGCCAGATAGGACAAGCCGCCGACATTGCCCAGTTCGCCATTCTTGTCCAGGCTTTCCGATACCGTCACCACGTCGGCCGGGCGCGCCAGCTCCACCAGCCTGGCCACGTGCTTGTAGATCAGCCGGTGGTCATGGCGGTAGAAATCAGCCTCGGACACCACATCGGCGATCTTGTCCCAGGCGCTGTTGTCCAGCAGCAGGCCGCCCAGTACCGACTGTTCGGCCTCAATCGAATGAGGCGGCGTGCGGATCGCCGCCATCTCGCTGTCAAAATTCTCGTACGATTCAGTCATGTAGACTCAAAGTGATAGCGCGGCCAAGCCGCGCGAATGAAGCAAACCGGGTTGAAGCGATCTTGGATTTTAACCCGAAACCGTCACCCGCTGAGCATGCTTGGCCGCGGGAGGAATCAGCAATTCATCCCGGCCACATAGCCGGACGACCACGCCCACTGGAAATTGTAGCCGCCCAGCCAGCCGGTGACGTCCACCACTTCGCCGATGAAGAACAGACCGGGCACCTCGTTGGCCATCATGGTCTTGGACGATAGCGACTTGGTCGACACGCCGCCCAGCGTCACCTCGGCCTTTTTATAGCCCTGGGTGCCATTGGGCTTGACGCGCCAGCCATGCAGGCGCTCGGCCAGTTGTTGACGCTGCTTGGGCGACAAATCCTTCAGCCGCAGATTGAAGCCCTCGCGCGTCAGCCAGGCCTCGGCGAAGCGCTTGGGCCAGCCGAACTCCGCCAGCGCGTTGGCGATTAATTGCTCGCTGCCGGCCTTTTGCTCCAGCCAGACCGCGGCGTCCGCGTCCGGCAGTAAGTCCAGCTCCAGTTCCATGCCCGGCTGCCAATAGGAAGACACTTGCAGAATCGCCGGCCCGGACACACCCTTGTGCGTGAACAACACGTTCTCGCGAAAGCGGCCCTTGCCGGCGCGCGCCTCCACCTCCAGCGACACCCCGGCCAGCGGCGCGAACGCCTCCGCGTCCTCCACATGGAAAGTCAGCGGCACCAGCGCCGGCGTCAACGCCGTCAACTCCAGGCCGAACTGCTCGGCCAACCGGTAGCCGAACGGCGTCGCGCCGATCTGTGGAATCGACAAGCCGCCAGAGGCCACCACCAGCGACGCCGCGCGAAACGCGCCTGCGCTGGTCTCCAGCGTGAAGCCGTCCGCCGTCCGGCTCACTTGCTGGATGGATACCTCCATGCGCCGCTCCACCGCGCCCAGCCGGCACTCCTCGTCCAACATCGCGATGATGCGCTCGCTGCCCTCGTCGCAGAACAGCTGGCCCAGTTTTTTCTCGTGGTAGCCGATACCGTGGCGCTCGACCATGGCGATGAAATCCTGCGGCGTGTACTGCGCCAGCGCCGAGCGGCAGAAATGGGGATTGGCCGACAGATAGCAGTCAAAACGCGCGTGCAGATTGGTGAAATTACAGCGGCCGCCGCCGGAAATGCGGATTTTCTCCGCCAGCTTGCGCGCATGGTCCAGCAACAGGACGCGGCGGCCGCGCTGACCTGCGGTAGCCGCGCACATCAGGCCGGCCGCGCCGGCGCCGATGACAATAACATCGTACTGCAATGGAGTTCATCCTTACTTTACTTTTTTAGTCAACTATTGGCGAGCAGCGGTTTAATCCAGTAAACTTGCGGCTAAAGCATCCGCTTATGCGGCGTACTTTCTCAACAAGGAGAGCATAATGGAACACAAACTGCCGGAACTGCCGTACGCGCTGGACGCGCTCGCCCCGCACATTTCCAAGGAAACCCTGGAATTCCACTACGGCAAGCACCATCAGACCTACATCACCAATCTGAACAACCTGATCAAGGGCACCGAGTTCGAAAACGCCTCCCTGGAAGAGATCGTGAAGAAATCCTCCGGCGGCATCTTCAACAACGCGGCCCAAGTCTGGAACCACACCTTCTACTGGCTGGGCTTCGCCCCCAACGCCGGCGAAGAGCGCAAGCCCAGCGGCGCGCTGGCCGACGCCATCAACGCCAAATGGGGTTCCTACGACGAATTCAAGAAAGCCTTCACCCAAACCGCCATCGGCACCTTCGGTTCCGGCTGGGCCTGGCTGGTGAAGAACAACGATGGCTCGCTGGACCTGGTATCCACCAGCAACGCCGCCACCCCGCTGACCACCGACAAGAAGCCGCTGCTGACCTGTGATGTATGGGAGCACGCGTATTATATCGATTACCGCAACAGCCGCCCGAACTATCTGGACAGCTTCTGGAAACTGGTGAACTGGGACTTCGTCGCCAAGAACTTCGCCTGATTTCCCGCTGCGCCGCAGCATCACGCCAAAAGGGACCTCGCGGTCCCTTTTTTGTTGCCCCCACATCGTAAAACAGCGTCTCAGGCTTGCGTGCCTTGCATTCGCTGCCGCAGCGCCGCCACCGCGCGCAGCGCGAAAGCGTAGATGGACAGCTGCGGGTTAGCGCCGACGCTAGTGGGAAACACCGAACCGTCCACCACGGTCAGGTTGCCCAGCTGCCAATGCCGCCCCCTCTCATCCACCACCCCGCCATCGGCGTCACCCGACATCGCCAAGCCTCCCATCACATGAGCGCTGACCACCTTGGCCAGCAGGGGCTTGAGCGCCAGTCCCCTTATCATGCTGCGGGCCTCGCCCCAGCTGCGCGCCAGGCCGGCCTGCTCATGCACCGTCAGCACCTGCTTGGCGCCGGCCGCGAACTGGATCTCGGCCATGCTCAGCCAGGCGCGGCGCGCGCCCTCCCAAAACACCTCGTTCAGGGGATAATCCAGCACCGGCGAACCATCGTCGCGCAAGCGCACCTCGCCGCCGCGGCTGTCAGGGTGGAAGCCGTCGCGCAGCAAGGCCAGCGTCGCGTGCAGATAGGGCAGCCGGCGCATCAGCGCCGCCTGACCGGCCCCGAGCCCGGGGAAAGTGATGCCGGCCAGCAGCGGGTGAATGGGCGGCACTTCCAGCTTATAGCCCAGCGGCCCATCCAGCGCGTGCGCATGCATGAAGTGGTCGCTGTACACCGTCTGCGGCGCGCCGTTGAACGGCTCCACCGCTTCCGGCATCAGCGCCGCCGACAACAGCACCGGGTGCAGGAAAGTCCGCGTTCCGGTATGGCCGCCCGGATCGATCAGGCCGCTGCGCAGCAGGATGGCCGGCGAACCGATGGCGCCGGCGGCCAATATCACCTGCCCCGCCGTCACCTTGAAACGGCGCCCGGTTTCGCCAACTCCATCCGCCGCCAGGAAATGCCCTTCCACGCCTTCCACCCGGTTCCGCGCCGCATTGGCGCGCAGCCGGTCCACCCGCGCGCGGCTGATCAGCCTGGCGCCATGCTCCAGCGCGGCTGGAATGGTGGTCACCAGCATCGACTGCTTGGCATTGGTGGGACAGCCCATGCCGCAATAACCCAGATTCCAGCAGCCGCGCACATTGCGGCGGATGCGCGCGTGAGCAATGCCCAAGGCCTCGCAGCCGCGCGCCAACACCGCATTATTAGGATTCGGGTCCGGCTGCCAATCGGCGATGCCCAGCCGCGCCTCGGCCTGCACGAACCACGGCCGCATCGCCTGCTCGCTCAAGCCGCCTAGGCGATGACGCTCGCGCCACCAGTTCAAGGTGTCCGGCGGCGTGCGAAAGGAACTGGTCCAATTGACCACGGTGCTCCCGCCCACTGCCCGGCCCTGCAGGATGGAAATCCCCTTGTCCGCCGTTTTGCGACAGGCGGACTCCTGATACAGCTCCGGGTAGGCCTTGGCTTCCAACAGACGAAAATCGCGCGAGCTGTACAGCCCCCCCTCCTCCAACAGCAGCACGTCCAGCCCGGCCGCGGCCAATTGCTCGGCGGCCATGCCGCCGCCCGCGCCGCTGCCTATGATCACCACATCGGCGCTCAGCTCCAGATCCGGCTGCATCGCGCCGTCCAAAGCCTTCCAGCCGGCGGCGACGCCGGTCGCCACTGGATCCGGTATCGTCGCGCGGCTCATGGCAGCATCTCCATCACCGCCGCCGGCTGACGGTAGCCCAGTGCCGGCCAACTGGCCGGATTGCCGTACCAGGCGGCATTCAGCAATTGATGCAAAGCCTGGTAGCCGCTGCGCAACAAGGGGAAGCTACTGCCGCGCCAGCGCCGCAGAAAGGCTGAGATATCGTCCGCCGACGCCTGCCGCCACGGCGTGGACACCCCGGCGATCCAGCGCCGCCCCCAGGGATTGCCCAGCAGATCCAGCAATTGACGCAGTTCGGCCCGCGTCGCTGGCGGCAAGCCGGCCACCGCGCGGTCAACGCCGCGCACCACATCCTCGGGCGGCGCGACGCCCGCCCCCAGAACGGCCGGGGCGATCGCCGCCAGCAGCTGGGCGTCCCGCGGCGTCAAGGCCCGCAGTTTCAAGGGCTTGACCCAGTCCTCGGCCGGACCCTCCGGCTGCGGCGAGGCCAGCAGCGTGGCCAGCGCCAGCGCCGCGGCGCCGCCCAGGCCGGTTTGCAGCAGTTGGCGGCGCGTCAGCATTTCAGCGCCCCAGCATCCATTTCAGCAGCCGCTCGACGCCGGCGCCATAAGGCGCGCGCGTCAACGTGGTGCCGGCCCAGCGGCTTTGCCGGAACACCGGCTTGAGCTTGGAGAAGGCCAGGAAGCCTTCCTTGGCATGGCAATGCCCCATGCCGGAAGGACCGACGCCGCCGAAGGGCAGATCGTCCTGCACCACTTGCAAAGCGATGTCGTTGATCGCCACCCCGCCCGAAATCGTCTCGCGCAAGGTCTTCTCGATGCGCAGCGCGTCGTTGTCGAACAAATACAAGGCCAGCGGCCGCGGCCGCGCATTGACATAGGCCAGCGCCTCGTCGAATTTGTCATAGCTCAACACCGGCAGGATAGGCCCGAAAATCTCCTCCCTCAGCAGCAGCGCGTCATCCGGGCAAGCCTGCACCAGGGTCAATGGGAATTTGCGCTTGGGACGCCAGTCTTCCGCCGCCGGATTGATCTGCTCCACTTCGGCGCCGGCCGCGCGCGCCTCCTCCAGCCATTGCAGCAGACGCTGGCAATGGCGTTCATTGATGATGGAGCTGTAATCGGGATTGTCCGCCAGCGTCGGATAGGCGCGCCGCGCCGCGCCGCGCAACTCGTTCAACAAGGCTTCTTTATCCTTGTCATTGACCAGCACATAGTCCGGCGCCACGCAGGTCTGACCGGCGTTCAGCATCTTGCCGGCGACGATGGCCTCCGCCGCCTGGCGCAGATCGGCGCCCCTGGCGACGATGACCGGGGATTTACCGCCCAGTTCCAGCGTCACCGGCGTCAGGTTTTCCGCCGCCGCGCGCATCACATGACGGCCCACTGCGGTGGAGCCGGTGAAGAATAGATGGTCGAAGGGTAGCCGGGTGAAGTCCTGCGCCAGATCGGCATCGCCGTTGGCCACCGCGATCACCTCCGGGCCCAGATAGCGCTCGGCCAGGCGCTGCAGCAGCGCCCCGGTTTCCGGCGTGAATTCCGACATCTTCACCATCACCCGGTTACCGGCCGCCAAGGCCGACACCAAGGGCCCCAGCGCCAGGAACAGCGGATAGTTCCACGGCACCAGCACGCCGATGACACCCAAGGGCTGCGGCATCACGCTATTGCCCGCCGGCTGGAACCACATTGACACGCCGCGCCGTTCCGGTCGCATCCAGCGCCGTAGGCGGCGCCGCGCATAGCGTATCGCCTGCAAGGACGGAAACAGCTCGGCCAGCCGGGTTTCCACCCCGCTGCGGTGGCCGAAGTCGCGGCTGATCGCGTCGACAAACTCCTGGCGATGCTGCTGCAACATGCTTTCCAGGCGCTTGAGCCACTCCAGCCGCTGCTGCAGCGGCGGAAATGGCGACTCGCGGCTGATGCGGTGCAGGCGGGCGAATTCCGCGTGCAGAAGATCATGCTGGCCAGTGGGCATGGTGACGGCATTCATTGTATTATCCTCGGATTGCTGTAGCCGAACGATTGTTTAGAGTTCAGACTCTAAAGCAAGATTATCATCGCCCACCCTCGCTGTCACCTGCTAGCCGCGCCATGTTGATCGATTTTTTCTACGCCCTGCGCAACGCCGGCCTGCCGGTGACGCTAAAAGAATTCCTCACTCTGCTCGAGGCCTTGCAAAAACGCGTCGCCTTCGGCGACCCGGACGCCTTCTACTATCTGGCGCGCACCACGCTGATCAAGGACGAAAAGCATTTCGATCGTTTCGACCAAGTGTTCGGCAGCCACTTCAACGGCCTGTCGCAATCGCTGGACGAGCAAAAGACCGAAATCCCCGAAGACTGGCTGCGCAAACAGGTGGAAAAATACTTGTCCGAGGAAGAAAAACGCCAGTTGCAGGCGCTGGGCTGGGATCAGCTGATGGAGACCCTGCGCCAGCGGCTGCAAGAACAACACGAGCGCCACCAGGGCGGCAATAAATGGATAGGCACCGGCGGCACCAGCCCCTTCGGCGCCTACGGCTACAACCCGGCCGGCATCCGCATCGGCCAGCGCGAATCGCGTCACCGCCGCGCGGTCAAGGTATGGGACCAGCGCGAATTCCGCAATTTCGACGACTCGGTGGAACTGGGCACCCGCAACCTCAAGATCGCGCTGCGCCGGCTGCGCGAATTCGCCCGCGACGGCGCCGAGGAAGTGCTGGACCTGGACGCCACCATCGCCGCCACCGCCGGCAAGGCCGGCATGCTGGATCTGCGCATGCAGCGCGAGCTGCGCAACGCGGTCAAGGTATTGGTGCTGTTCGACGTCGGCGGCTCTATGGACGACCACGTCAAGGCCTGCGAAGAGCTGTTTTCCGCGGTGAAGTCCGAATTCAAGCACCTGGAGTATTTCTACTTCCACAACTGCGTCTACGAAGCGGTGTGGAAGGACAATGCCCGCCGCCATACCCGCACCCTGCCCACCTGGGACCTGATCCACACCTTCGGCAGCGATTACAAGCTGATCATCGTCGGCGACGCCAGCATGAGCCCCTACGAGATCAGTTATCCGGGCGGCAGCGTCGAGCATATGAACCAGGAGGCAGGCGAAGTCTGGCTGCGCCGTCTGCTCGGCCATTTCAAGCACGCGGCCTGGCTCAATCCGGTGCCGGAGGCGCACTGGGACTACACCCAATCGCTGCACATGCTGCGCCAACTGATGTCCGGCCGCATGTACGGGCTGACGCTGCAAGGCATAGATCAGGCGATGCGCGCATTAAAGCGCAGCGCGTCTTGAATTTTAACTTTCCGACACAAATTATTACTTGAGCTTGCGGCGGCTTGTGTTCCAGAATGAAATCAAAGGGGGCCGCCATAGACGACTTTGCTTCCAGGCCTGTTCGCCGGCTGTCGTCTCCAACCAATAAGTTCGTACTCAAGCCTCGGGGAACCATGCCATGGAAATTTTGCTTTTATTCGCCCTCATCGCCGCTGTGGTCGTCGTTGCCAAGATGCTGAGCGGCCCGGTGGAAGACCAGGACAAGCTGGCCCCGATCCGCATTCGCAACGATCAGGAGCGGCGCCGTCGCTGACCCCGTCCACGCATAAGAAAAGAAAAAGCGCGCCGCTGGCGCGCTTTTTCATTGCAATGGCACTTGGCTCACAGCTCGCGCTGTGGCACCAGCACCGTCCGGTTGCCATTGCTCTCCATCGGGCTGACGATGCCGGCGGCCTCCATTTCCTCGATCAGCCGCGCGGCGCGGTTATAGCCTATGCGCAGATGGCGCTGCACCGATGAAATAGACGGCTTGCGGGTGCGCATCACGATTTCCACCGCCTCGTCGTAGAGCGGGTCGCTCTCGCTGGCCGCCTGCGCCTTGGCGGTGGCCGCGGCCGACTCCTCCTCCGCCTCGCTCTCGCCGGTCAGCAGCCCTTCGACATAGTCAGGCTCCCCGAACTGCTTCAGATGCTCGACGATGGCGTGCACTTCGTCGTCGGTGACGAAGGCGCCATGCACCCGCTGCGGATAGCCGGTGCCCGGCGGCAGGAACAACATGTCACCCTGGCCCAGCAGGCTTTCCGCGCCCATCTGATCCAGAATGGTGCGGCTGTCCACCTTGCTGGACACCTGGAAGGCGATGCGCGTCGGGATGTTGGCCTTGATCAGGCCGGTGATCACGTCCACCGATGGCCGCTGCGTGGCCAGGATCAGATGGATGCCGGCGGCGCGCGCCTTCTGCGCCAGCCGCGCGATCAGTTCTTCGATCTTCTTGCCGGCCACCATCATCAGGTCGGCGAATTCGTCCACCACCACCACGATGAAGGGCAGCGGCTCCAAGGGCTCCGGCGTTTCCGGCGTCAGGCTGAACGGGTTGCCGATGCGCTGCCCCATGGCCTCGGCCTCGCGCACCTTGTCGTTGTAGCCGGCCAGATTGCGCACCCCCAACGCGCTCATCAGCCGGTAGCGGCGCTCCATCTCGCCCACGCACCAGTTCAGCGCGTTGGCCGCCAGCTTCATATCGGTGACCACCGGCGCGAGCAAGTGCGGGATGTCGTTGTATACCGACAGTTCCAGCATCTTGGGATCTATCATGATGAAGCGCACTTCGTCCGGCCGCGCCTTGTACAACATCGACAGAATCATCGCGTTGACGCCCACCGATTTGCCGGAACCGGTGGTGCCGGCCACCAGCAGGTGCGGCGCCTTGGCCAGGTCCATCGCCACCGGCTGGCCGGTGATGTCCTTGCCCAAGGCCAGCGTCAGCCGCGAACTGGGCAGCTGGAAGGCCTCGGAGGAGAATATCTCCGACAGCCGGATCATCTGTCGCTTGGGATTGGGTAGCTCCAGACCCATGCAGGTCTTGCCGGGAATGGTTTCCACCACCCGGATCGCGGCCAGGCCCAGCGCGCGCGACAAATCCTTCATCAGGTTGACCACCTGGTTGCCGCGCACGCCCACCGCCGGTTCCACTTCGTAGCGGGTGATCACCGGCCCGGCATAGGCATCCACCACGCTGACCTTGACCTTGAACTCGGCCAACTTTTCCTCGATGACGATGCCGCGTTCCAGCAGCTCCTCTTCCGAGCAGCTCACCGTCGCCTCATCGGCTGGACGCAGCAAATCCAGGCCCGGCAAGCCATAATCGTCGTACACCGGCCTGGGCTTGGGAGGCGTCGGCTCGGCCGCGCGTTCCACCTCGGCCTGCGCCTGCAGCGCCCAATCGCCGGACTGCGGCGCGGCATCCCAAGGCAGGCTGGTTTCCTCCGGCGCTTCCGCCGTCGTCTCGGCGGCGACAGGGGCGTCGATCAAGACCCAGGGCAGCGGCTTGGCGGCCAGCTGCTGCGCCGCCGCGGCCACGGTGGGCGGCTCCGCCGGCACGCTCTCGCGTTGCACCACGGCGGGTTTCTCCTCTTCCTGCACCAGCACCGAGCGGGTCTGCGGCCAGCGCCATGGCGCTGGTTCGGCGGCGCGCGGCGCTTCCGGTTCGTCGATGACCGCGACCGGCAGCGGCGCCGGCGACGCGGACGGCGGCCTCTCCGTCATGGAAACCGGCGACGCGTCGGCGAAGACCTGCGGCGTGAAAACCGCGGACTGCCGCTCGATCGGTGTCGCCATCGGCGGCGCAGTGACCGCCTCAGGCTCGGCCGGCGCCTCGATGGCCCAGCCAGGCGCTATCGCATAGTCCACGATTTCCGGCTCAGGGAAGCTTGCGGCAAACACAGCGGGCTCGGCGGCGTCGGGCTCGGCTTCGGGCGGCGTCGGCAGTGGGTCAGGGGAATCGACTAGCCCGGCATAGGCGACAAGCTCGGGCTCCGCGGGCGGCGCGGGCGGCCGCGCAGGCGCTAGCCAGCCATGCTGCGCCGGTCGCGCGCTGGCCGGCAGCTCATGCCGCACCACCGGCGGCGGCACGATTTGCGGCTCCGCCACCGGCTCTTGCGACTTGGCGACCAGCGGCCGCAACATGGGCGCGGACGGCGCGGCCATGGTTTTACCGCGCTTGGAATGGATATGACGCAATTGCTCGCGCACTTCGCTGGGATCGATCAGCGGCAACGCCGCGCCGTCCTGTTCCTTGACGCTTTGCGACAGCGCACGGCCAGCCTGGCGGCGACGATAGTCGGACTGCAGATTGCTCTGCAGCTCGTGCAGGCCTATCACCGGCAAATCCTTGGCTTGCGGCTCCGCCGCCGGCTGGCGCTGCCGCTTGCGGTATTCACGCGACAACTCCAGCGTCGGCAGTTCCGGCGCGGGCTGCGGCGGGGCCGCTTGTCGCTTGGGCAATACTATGGTTTCGCGCTCCATCGGCGCGGAGCGCTCAACCGGGCTTTCCTCGACGACGCGGCGCGGCGGCTCGGCGCGCGGCGCGGCGGCCTCGGGTTCCGCCGGCGGGGTCCAGGCTGACGCGGCGGACCGCTCGACAGCGGGCTCTTCGGCGAAGTAATCCGGCTCATGCCGCTCCGTCGGCGGCACGCCCAGCAGACTATCCAGCTTTCGGGTCCACTCGGACACGGACACACGTCCGGTATACGTCAGCCAAGCCAGCACGCCCAGCAGCAACAGCAGCAAACACAGCACGAACCACACAGTTCACAACCTCTGACGATGTCGAAAATTAACGGACAGCCCAGACCTACGGCGGGCCGACAGCGGCGATTGTACCGTTTTTTATAGCGCTCGCGGCAGACACACATCGGCGCGCCCCCTGGCCGCGGGCAAAAAAATAAGCCGCGGCGCAAGGCGGCGGCTTAATTTATCGCTGCGGAACGACCCGTCTAGGCGGCCTGCTGCAGATAACCCTGCAATTGGCCGTTGGCCAACAGACGGCGCAAATGGCTGCCGGGCGTGGGACCGGCATAGGCGACGCCGGCCTGCTTGCAGCGCAGCACCTGGCCGGTGGCCAGGGTCACCAGCTCCATCTCCAGCACCCAGGCCTGGACATCGTCCACGCCTTCGACTTCCGGTTCCAGCGTCGCGGTCAGACGGTAGCGGCCATCGCCGGAATTCACGTCCAACAGCCCCATCAGCCCCAGATTGTTGCGCACATCGGCATCGTCCGCGTCAAACGCGCCGGTCGCCAATGCGGCGGCAGGCAGCTTGTCTTTAACAGTGTTTGCAACCATGACAGTTAATCCCCTTTGATGTTGTTATCGTCCGCCGCCTAACGGGAGCGCTGCACCGCTTCCGCCGAGCTAATTCGCCGCCAAGACAGCAAACGCCGCAACATCATGCTGCATTTCATTGCCACACTGCAATCCCTTGCCAGAGGCCGCCGCGCCGTGAGATAGGCAAACTGTCCTTTTTGCCACTTCTTTACATTGCGGGACGATTACAGCAAACGCGGATTTAGCGTATAGCGCCCGCTCAGGCTGGCCGACGCCAACACATGGCCGGACAGCGCCGCCAGCACATTGGCCGGCGTCAGCGCGCCGGATACCGGCAGCTTGGCCACATCCAGCGCGTACAGGGTGAAAACGTAGCGATGTTCCAGGCTGTCGTTCCACGGCGGGCAGGGGCCATCGTAACCGTAGTAATCGCCAGCCATTGCCGTATCGCCGGCAAACCAGCCGGTGTAGTCGTTGATGCCATGGCGCAGGCCCTGCGGCGCCTCCGGCCCACTTTTGCCGCGCGCGCTGACGCCAACGCTGTGGCCGCCCTCGGCGATTTCGGACTGCTCGGCGGGAATATCCAAGAGCAGCCAATGATAGAAGTCCACGCGCGGCAGTTCCGCCGGCACTTCCCTGCCCTCCTGGTTGACATCGTCGCCGCGCGACGGCACATCCGGGTCATGGCACAGCAACGCGAACGAGAGCGTGCCCTCCGGCGCGCCGCTCCAGGCCAGGTGTGGATTGAGGTTGTCGGACAAGGCGACATGGCTGCCCGCGTCCGGCACGCAGAAGGCCAGGCGGCCTGGAATGCGCTCCCCTTGCTGAAAACTGCGGCTATGCAGTTGCATGATGTGCTCCTCGACTATGGCCGATGGCCGGCCGGTTGAAAAAAAGCCCCGACCTGCGGGGCTTGGCAATGCTTGGACGCAAAACCGGCCAGGTTCAGTCCGCCTTCACCACTTGAGCAATGGCGGAGGCGACATAGCCCAGGTTCTTGCTGTTCAACGCCGCCAGGCAGATGCGGCCGGTGGACACCGCGTAGATGCCGAATTCGGCGCGCAGGCGCTCGACCTGGGCCGCGCTCAGCCCGGTGTAGGAGAACATGCCGCGCTGCTTGGCGACGAAGGAGAAGTCCTGGGCCACGCCTTCGGCCTTGATCGCCTCCACCAGGCCGGTGCGCATCGCGCGGATACGGTCGCGCATGCCGGCCAGTTCGTCTTCCCACATTTGGCGCAGTTCCGGATTGGACAGCACCGCTGCCACCACCGCGCCGCCATGAATCGGCGGGTTGGAGTAGTTGGTGCGGATAACGCGCTTGAGCTGCGACAACACCCGCGCGGATTCTTCCTTGCCGGCGGTGACGATGGACAAGGCGCCGACGCGCTCGCCGTACAGCGAGAAGCTCTTGGAGAAGGAGCTGGACACGAAGAACTGCAGGCCGGAGGCCGAGAACAGGCGCACGGCGACGGCATCGGCGTCGATGCCGTCGGCAAAGCCCTGGTAGGCCATGTCCAGGAAGGGCACCAGGCCGCGCTCGCGGCAGACCTGCACCACCTCGGCCCATTGCGCGTCGGACAGGTCGGCGCCGGTGGGGTTGTGGCAGCAGGCGTGCAGCACGATGATGGAGCCGGCCGGCAGCTGCGCCAGGAAGGCGCGCATGCCGTCGAAATCGACGCCGCGAGTGGCCGCGTCGTAATACGGGTAGTTCTCCACCTCGAAGCCGGCGGATTCAAACAGCGCGCGGTGGTTTTCCCAGCTCGGGTTGCTGATATAAACCTTGGCAACCGGATTCAGGCGCTTCAAGAAATCCGCGCCGATTTTCAGCGCGCCGGTGCCGCCCAGCGCTTGAGCGGTCACCACCTGCCCCGCCTTGATCAACTCGCTGTCCGCGCCGAACAACAGGTTCTGCACCGCGCTATCGTAAGCCTGCGCGCCTTCGATGGGCTGGTAGCCGCGCGGCGGCATCGCTTCCAGACGCGCCTTCTCCGCGGCCTTCACCGCCGCCAGCAGCGGAATCTTGCCGTTGTCGTCGGAATAAACGCCCACGCCCAGATTCACCTTGGTGGTGCGGGTATCGGCGTTGAATGCTTCATTCAGGCCCAGGATAGGGTCGCGCGGCGCCAGTTCTACGGCGGAGAAGATCGAAGAGGTCATGCGGGGCTCCATTACTTAACGCAACGACCGGACCCAGCGGCAAGCTGGCCGGCCGGACAAGAAAAACCGGATAAGCACAGTCTAACATGGAGAACCACGTCACGGGCCGCTGTCCGGCGCGGCGGCGTTTTGACAGCGCGCCGTCCGGCCATTACCCTGACATCAGCCACCCACTTGCCTCCAAGCACGGCAGCCACAGGAGCATGACTCATGAAAAAAGGCATCTTGCTGTTCTGGCCCTCCTTCATCATCGCCATACTAGCGACAGGGGTGTTCTTCTCCATCTTCGACCCGGCCGAGCTCAGCCTACACGGCAAAACGCTGTTCAACGACAAGCTGTCGGCCTATTCGGTATTCTTCCTGATCAGCTGGACCTTCGGCGCCCTCAACACCAGCATTGTGCTGCTGTTGGAAAAAAACGCCCGGGAACTGAACGGTTTCACCGCGCCGCCGGTGGTGATTCCGGAAGACGACGCCAGCCAGCCCTGAGCCGGCGACAAGCCGCATGAAAAAAGGAGCCTCTCGGCTCCTTTTTCTACTGAACAACCTGGCCTCAAATCGCGCCCAGGCCCTTCAGCATCACCACCAGGATCAACAAAGGCGACACATAGCGCAGCACGAAGAACAGCGCCTTGAGCAAACCCTCGTTGCGCAGCGCGCCCTGATTGCTCAAGGCCTGCTTCAGACGCTCGAAGCCCCATACCCAGCCGACGAACAGGCACAGGAAGATGCCACCCATGGGCATCAGCAGATTAGAGGTCACGAAGTCGAACAGATCGAACAAGGTCATGCCGAACAGCTTGAAGCCGGACAGCGTGCTGTTGGACAGCGCGCAGCCGGCGCCCACCAGCGCCAGCAGCAGCAGATTGATCAGCGTGGCTTTGACGCGGCTGATGCCGAAACGCTCGCTGAACACCGACACCGGCACCTCCAGAATCGACAGCATCGCGCCGGTGGCGGCGATCGCGGCCAGCACGAAGAAGGCCACCATGAACACATTGCCCAAGGGCATGCTGGCGAACACCGCCGGGATGGTGATGAATAGCAGCGACGGACCGGCCGCCGGCTCGAAGCCGAAGGCGAACACCGCCGGGAAGATGGCGATGCCGGCCAGAATGGATACGAACAGGTCGGCGCACATCACCCGGAAGGTGGTGACGGGAATGTTCTGGTCATCGCGGAAATAGCTGCCATAGGTAATCATGGTGCCCATGCCTATGGACAGCTTGAAGAAGGCCAGGCCCACCGCGGTCAGCACCACCGCGCCGCTGATCTTGGAGAAATCCGGGGTGAACAGGAAGTCCAGGCCCTTGGCCGCGCCAGGCAGCATCAGGCTGCGCGCGCCTATCACCAGCAGCAGCAAGAACAGCAGCGGCATCAGCTTCTTGGTCACCGCCTCGATGCCCTTGGACACTCCCATCAGCAGGATGCCGCCGATCAACAGCAGCACCAGCCATTGCCACAGCAAGGACTGCAGCGGATCGGAAATCAAGGCGTTGAACGCTTGAGAAGTCACCTTGGGATCGCTGGACAACAGGCCGCCGCCCAGCGATTTGAACACATAGGCGAACACCCAGGCCGCCACTTCGGAATAGAAGGCCATGATCAGGAAGGCCGCCAGCACGCCGAAGGCGCTGATCAGCCACCAGGGCTGCCCGGCCGGTGCCAGCGTCTTCAGCGCGCTCACCGCGTCGCTCTTGGCCTTACGGCCCAACATGATCTCGGCGATCATCACCGGCAGGCCCACCAGCAAGGTGGCCAGCACGTACACCACCAAGAAACCGGCGCCGCCATTGGTGCCGGTCAAGTAAGGAAATTTCCAGATATTGCCGAGGCCCACGGCGGAACCGAGGGTCGCCGCCAATACGCCAAAGCTGGAGGTGAAGCCGTCTCGCGACTTGGCCACGCCTCCCTGCCGTACAGATCCCACGTTCTGACTCATTTATTTTTTCTTTCTGACTGCCGCGACGCCAGTGCCGGCCAAGCCCGGCGGGCATTGCGCCGCTTCTCACGCCACCATAAAACAAGCCCGCCTAAGGGATCCCCCTGGCGGGCAACTTGAGTGTTTGGCTTGTCGCCGGCAGCGATTTTGCGGCCATTCGGCCATCAGCGCAAAAAAATCTTCACGGTTCTTGCGTCAGCTCATCCCCTAAGCGCCGCAACCAGGCCAAACACTGCCGCAATTGCTCTATTTCAATGTATTCATCGGGTCGATGCGCCTGCTCGATGTTGCCCGGACCCAACACCACGCAGGCGATGCCGGCCTCGCTGAACAGCCCGGCCTCGGTGGTGTAGGCGACGCCCTTGCCGCCGTCGCAGCCGCACAAGCGCGCCACGATACGACGTACCGCGCTGTCTTCCGACGATTCGAAAGCCGGGCTGTACACCACAGGCTGGATCTGGATGTCCGCCTCCGGCGCCACTTCGCGCATTTCCAGCAGCAAGGTGGCGGCGTAATCCTTGACCGAATCGACAAAGCGCTCCGGGCTGTCGCCGGGCAGCCAGCGGCACTCGAACATGAATTCGCAATCCTTGGGCACGATATTGCAAGCGGTGCCACCGCTGATGGTCCCAGTCTGCAGGGTAGTGAACGGCACATCATATAAGGACTGGCGATGCCCGAACGAAGCCTCGGCGTCCGCCAGCTTGCGGATATGGGTGATCAGCCGCGCGGCGAATTCGATCGCGTTGACACCCTGCGGCGTCAGCGAAGAGTGCGCGGCGCGGCCGCTCACCTTGCACAGATAATGCGCGATGCCCTTGTGCGCGATCACCGGCTGCATGCTGGTGGGTTCGCCAACGATGCAGCCGGACACCTGCACGCCATCGGCCACCAGCCGGTCTATCATCCGCCCCACGCCCAGGCAACCCACCTCCTCGTCATAGGACAGCGCGATGCCGATCGCCTGGCGCAGCTTCCCGCCCTGTGCCAACTCGACAAACCACGGCGCCAAGGACAGCACGCAGGCGATAAAGCCCTTCATATCGGCGGAGCCGCGGCCATACAACCGGCCATCGCCCTTGTCGGTCAGCGCGAAAGGATCGCTGTCCCAGACCTGCCCATCCACCGGCACCACGTCGGAATGCCCGGACAGCAACACCACCGGCAACTCCGGCGCGCCGATGCGGGCGAACAGATTGGCCTTGCCGCCATCGTCGTTGAAGGTCAGCGTGGCCTCCACGCCCAGCCGCAGCAGATAATCGCGCGCCCATTCGATCAATTGCAGATTGGAATACCGGCTGGTGGTATCGAAGCGGACCAGTTCCGCCAACAGTTCTTGCGCCGATTGAGACATCTCGCCCTCCCAAGCCTTGCCATGGTGTTTGAAGAGACCGCCAACTCCGACGCCGCGCGGCTTGCGCCGGCCGCACACGGGGGTCTTGCCGGACTCTCGTTATAGGATGCAGCCAAGTCTGCCTTGCCGCCGCCGCTTCGGCAACCGCCGCGCCGGCAATAAAAACGCACGCCGCGCTTGGCAAAGCCGCCGCTTATCGCTAGAATGCGTCTTCTCTTGAGGCGGGTCTCCCCGCATTGCGCGATAGCGAACCTGGTCAGGTCCGGAAGGAAGCAGCCACAGTTATTTAGCGCAAGTGCCGGGGGTCAGGCTCGCCGCCCCTCCCCTTTATTTTCTGTCTCAGATGCCGAAACGCTTTACAAAAAAGCGACCACGCAGTATCTTTTCGCGTCTCGCCCTGCAAATCCCATTGTCCTTGACAATAAGAAGCCACTAACATTGCAAAAAACGAAGTTCGTGCTTAACGGAACTTCATGAACTTTTTTGCATCAGAATTATTCCTGATGGATTTTTTTTGCTATTTTTAGGGTGCAGGGCACGAACCTAAAAAAATATTAGAACCAATATTCTTTGATACTGAGAGGAACACTCAATGAAACTGTTTGAAAAAATCCCCAACCCGCGTGAAATCCGCCGCAAGCTCGGCCTGAACCAGCAAGAGTTCTGGAGCCGCATCGGCGTGACCCAATCCGGCGGCTCCCGCTACGAAAGCGGCCGCAACATGCCAAAGCCGGTGCGCGAACTGTTGCGCCTGGTGCATGTGGAGCAGATCGACCTGTCCAAGGTGCGTCGCGAGGACTTCGAAATCGTCGAATACCTCAAGGAAACCCACCCGGACCTGTACAAGAGCCTGCGCAAAGCGGTTCGCACCAAGCTGGAAGCCCAGGACGGCAGCGTGGAAGCCACCGCCAACTAAGCGGCTCCCGCGCGACAAAGCCAGCCCGCAGCAATGCCGGCTGGCTTTATTTTTTCACTCGAATTGTCCGACAAGCAACTACGCGCCGCGCGCGCCAAAGCGGCGCGGCTCGCATGCCATCGGCCTAGTCACCGGGATTGCGCACCAGCAAGACCGGCACGTCCGCCAGTTTCAGCACCCCTTCCGCCACGCTGCCCATTAGCAAATGCATCAAACCGCTCCAACCATGGGTACCCATCACTATCAAATCGGCACCCCAGGAGCCGGCCTCATCCACCAGCACCGCGGCGATCTTGTCGCCCCAGCTCTCGAGTATCTTGCAATCCGCCTCCACGCCCAGCTCCTTGGCCTTGGCCCCCGCCTGCCCCAGCACCTGCTCACCGGCCTGCTTGATCGACTTCTGCAGTTCGGTCGCGTCGAGGAACTCGGTGCCGCCCCAGCCAAACTGCGCCAGGTCCACCACATGCACCAGCTTCAGGCTGGCCCCCACTTCCTTGGCCAGCTGGCACGCCTCGTGCAACGCCAGATTGGAGGTTTCGCTATCATCCACCGGTACGAAAATGCGCTGATACATGACTCTGCTCCTTGTTGTATTTGCCTTACACTTTCAGTCTATCAAACCATGCTACCGTACTGTTGACCCAGATTAAGACAAACAAGCAAGTTAAACGACTCGCCCAAAGCCCATATCATGCCCAGAATCAAGCTTGAGCTGCCCGAGCGCTTCACCTTCGAAACCCGCGTCGATGTCCGCATCGGCGACATCAACTACGGCGGCCACCTCGGAAACGACGCCGTGCTGCGCCTGGCCCACGAGGCGCGGCTGCGCTTCTTTCAAAGTCTAGGCTATGCCCACGAGCTCAGCGTCGAAGGGCTTGGCATCGTGGTGGCGGACACCGCCGTCTGCTATCGCGCGGAAGCCTTTCACGGCGATGTGCTGCGCTTTGGCCTCGCCGTCGCCGACATCGGTCCGCGCGGTTTCGATTTGCTCTATCAGGCAAGCAATGACAAAACCGGGAAAGAAGTGGCAAGATTGAAGACTGGCATCGTTTTTTTCGACTATGCCTGCCGCAAGCTTGCCGCCATGCCCCCAGTGTTTCTGGCCCGGCTTGGCGTCACATCAGAATAAAGGAAAGACGTCATGAGAAAATACGCGCTCAACAGCCCGGAAGCGCTGGCTCGCTTGCTGGCCATGTTCATGATCACGGACGGCAATATGGACCCGCGCGAACTGGAGCTGCTGGATAAACTGCACGTCTATGACCTGATCGGCCTGCCGCGCAAACAATTCACCAAGGTATTGGTCGACTACTGCGACGACGTCTCCGACGAAGCCGGCGACGACGGCACCATCCGCCTGCTGGACGCCGAGCGCATCAACGGCCTGCTGACCGAAATCACCGACCGCCGCAAACGCGTGCTGGCCTGCGTGCTGGCCATGGACATCAGCAAGTCCGACGGCACCATCAGCGAGCCGGAAATGGCGCTGCTGAGCCATATGATGAAAAGCTGGGGCATTTCGCTGGACGACCTGGAACGCGAATTCGCCCGTTAACCTCTTTCCAAGCCACAGCAACCGCCCAAGCGGCTGCCGTGGCCATTTCGAAGCCCCTGTCACCCATGACGAGCAATACCCGATTTTCCGGAACCGAAAACTACATCGCCACCGAAGACCTGATGATGGCGGTCAACGCCGCCGTCACGCTGGAACGTCCGCTGCTGATCAAGGGCGAGCCCGGCACCGGCAAGACCATGCTGGCCGAGGAAGTGGCCCACAGCCTGGGCCGCGAGCTGATAGTCTGGCCGATCAAATCCACCACCAAGGCCCAGCACGGCTTGTATGAATACGACGCGGTGTCGCGGCTGCGCGACTCGCAGCTGGGCGACGCCCGCGTGCACGACATCCGCAACTACATCGTCAAGGGCAAGCTGTGGCAGGCCTTCGACGCGGACACCGCGCCGGTGCTGCTGATCGACGAGATCGACAAGGCCGACATCGAATTCCCCAATGACTTGCTGCGCGAGCTGGACCAGATGGAATTCTTCGTGCACGAAACCCAGGAATTCGTGCGCGCGCGCCAACGCCCCATCATCATCATCACGTCCAACAATGAGAAAGAGCTGCCGGACGCGTTTCTGCGCCGCTGCTTTTTCCATTACATCCGCTTCCCGGAACGGGATACCATGCAGGCCATCGTCGACGTCCACTTCCCCGCGCTGCGCCAGCAACTGGTCAACGAGGCGCTGGAAGTGTTCTTCTCCATCCGCGAGCTGCCCGGCCTGAAGAAAAAGCCCAGCACCTCGGAGCTGCTGGACTGGCTGAAGCTGCTGGCCGCCGAAGGCATGGACGCCGACGCGCTGAAACGACGCCATCAGGACAATGCGCCGCCGCCCTTGGCCGGCGCCTTGCTGAAGAACGAACAGGACCTGCAACTGTTCGAGCGGCTGATGCAGATGGCCAAGCTGCGCCGCTGAGATGGAACACCTGGACCGCTTCGCCGCCTCGCTGGCGCTGGCCGGCCGCAGCGGCCACACCAGCGCGGCCTATCTGCGCGACCTGGAGCAATTGGCGGCCATGCTCGCCCCCACGCCGCTGCCGCAAGCCGAGGCCGGCCAACTGCGCAAGGCGCTGGCCAAGCTGCACGCCCAAGGGCTGCATAGCCGCAGCCTGGCGCGCAAGCTGTCCGCCTGGCGCCGCTTCTACCAATGGCTGTTGGACAGCGCGCAGCGCCCGGACGACCCCAGCCTGGGCCTGCGCGCGCCCAAGCAGGACAAACCGCTGCCCAAGGCGCTGCCGGTGGATAGCACCGCGGCGCTGCTGGACCGGATAGACGATGCCGATCCGCTATCCGTCCGCGATCGCGCACTATTCGAGCTGATCTACTGCTGCGGGCTACGGCTGTCTGAAGCGGTGGGATTGAACCTGGAAGACATCGACTTCTCCGACGACTTGCTGCGCGTGCGCGGCAAGGGCGGCAAGACGCGGATAACGCCGTTGGGCGCCGCGGCGCGCGCCTGCTTGCAACAATGGCTGGCACAACGCCAGGCGGCCGAGGGGGAAAACGCGCTGTTCATCGCCCGCCATGGCGGACGACTGGGCGGACGCCAGGTGGAAAAGCGCCTGCGCGACTGGGCGATCAAGACCGGCGCGCAGCAGCATGTGCATCCGCATATGCTGCGCCACTCGTTTGCCTCGCACTTGCTGCAGTCTTCCGGCGATTTGCGCGCGGTGCAGGAGCTGCTGGGCCACGCCAATCTGTCCAGCACCCAGATCTATACCGCGCTGGACTTCCAACACCTGGCCAAGGTCTACGACGACGCGCACCCGCGCGCGCGCAAGAAACCGGAAAACGAGGATTAAGCCGAGCGGCTGCGCGCGGCCAGCAACTCGTCCAAACGCTGCAAGGCGCGGATCACGGTCTGAGCGCGCACCTGCGCGCGGTCGCCGTCGAAGCGACAGCTGAAGGCCTCGCTCCAGCCGTCCGGACCGGCCAGGCCGAACCAAACCAGGCCCACCGGCTTGGCCGCCGTGCCGCCGCCGGGGCCGGCGACGCCGGACACCGCCACGCTCCAATCCGCGCCGGACAGTTTCCGCGCGCCGACCGCCATCTGCCGCACCACCGCCTCGCTGACCGCGCCATGCTCGCGCAAGGCGCGCTCATCCACCTGCAGCAGGCGCTGCTTGGCCTCATTGCTGTAAGTGACCACGCCATAGCCGAACCAGGCCGAGCTGCCGGCGATATCGGTCAAGGCCGCGGCTATCATGCCGCCGGTGCAGGATTCGGCCGCGGCGACGCTCTCGCCCGCCGCCAGCAGACGCTCGCCCAAGCGGCGAGCCAATTCCAGGCTTTCTTGCATGACCATCCTCTCAGCTTCGCCGCGTTTTGAAATGACGGATCAAGCCATTGGTGGAGCTGTCGTGCGCCAGCGCGTCGTCGGCCGCGCCCAGTTCCGGCAGGATGCGGCGCGCCAGTTGCTTGCCGTACTCCACGCCCCATTGATCAAAGGAATTGATGCCCCAGATCACGCCCTGCACAAAAACCTTGTGTTCATACAAGGCCAGCAGCATGCCCACGCCGCGCGGCGTCACCGCGTCCAGCGCCAGGGTGTTGGACGGCTGATTGCCGGGAAACAGCTTCTGCGGCAACAGCATGTCCAGCTGCTCGCCCGGCAGATGCGCCAATTCGCGCATTGCCTCGGCCTCGCTCTTGCCGCGCATCAAGGCCTCGGTCTGGGCCAGGCAGTTGGCCACCAGCACCTGATGCTGCTCGCCGACGGCGTAATGGCTGCGCATTGGAATGATGAAATCGCAAGGCACCAGCCGCGTGCCTTGATGCAGCAGCTGGAAGAAGGCGTGCTGGCTGTTGGCGCCCTCTTCGCCCCAGATCACCGGCCCGGTATCGAAGTCCAGCGCCTCGCCGTAGCGGCCGACGCGCTTGCCGTTGGACTCCATGTCCAATTGCTGCACATGGGCCGGCAGCCGGCGCAGGCCATGATCGTAAGGCATGATGGCATGGGTGTGGGCGCGGTAGAAGGTGTTGTACCAGATGCCGATCAAGGCCAGCAGCACCGGCATATTGGCGGCGAACGGCGCGCTGAAGAAGTGCTGGTCCATCACGTGACCGCCGGCCAGGAACTCCTGGAAATGGTCGAAACCTATCGCCAGCATCACTGGCAGACCTATCGCCGACCAGGTGGAATAGCGCCCTCCCACCCAGTCCCAGAAGCCGAACATATGCGCGGGATCGATGCCGAAGGCCTGCACCGCGGGCAGATTGGTGGATACCGCGACGAAATGGCGCGCGATATCGGCCTCGCCGCCGGCCTGCAGAAACCACTGCCGCGCCGCCTGCGCGTTCAGCAGCGTCTCCGGCGTGGTGAAGGATTTGGAGGCGACGATGAACAGGGTTTCGGCGGGATCCAGCCGTTGCAAGGTGCCGGCGATGTGGGCGCCGTCGACATTGGAGACGAAATGCACCTCAAGCTCCGGCGTCGCATACGCGGCCAGCGCCTCCTTCACCATCAGCGGCCCCAGGTCGGAGCCGCCTATGCCCAGATTGACCACATGGCGGATGCGCCGGCCGCTGAAGCCTTTCCACTCGCCGCCGCGCACCTGCTCGCTGAAAACACGCATTCGCTGCAGCACCGCCTGCACCTCGACCACCAGTTCACAGCCGTCCAGCTCCAGCCGTTCGCCGGCAGGCAGGCGCAAGGCGGTATGCAGCACCGCGCGGTCCTCGCTGACATTGATGCGCTCGCCGCCGCGCATCCTTTCCATCCAGCCGGCCAGGTCCGCCTCCCGCGCCAGTTCGAACAGCAGTTCCAGCGTGCGCTCGGTGATGCGGTTCTTGGAGTAGTCCAGCAACAGGCCGTCCAGCTCCAGCGAAAAGCGCTGGAAACGCTGCGGATCGGCATCGAACAGCTCGCGCATATGCATGTGCCGGGTTGCGCGCTGATGTTGATGCAGCCGGGCCCAGACCCGGGTGGAATTAATGTCGGAACTGCGTTGCGAAGCCATATGGATTGCCGCTGGAATGAGATTTGCCAATAATAAAGGGGCAAGCCCTCTTACCGAGCCGCCCCCGCGGAACAACACCCTCGCTTACAGCTTGAGGAAATGCTCGCGGTAGTAACGCAACTCCTCGATCGACTCCAGAATGTCCGCCAGCGCCTCGTGCTTGCCGCGCTTGACCACGCCGCGCGCCACTTCCGGCTTCCAGCGCTTGCACAACTCTTTCAGCGTGGACACGTCCAGATTGCGATAATGGAAATACTCCTCCAGCTTGGGCATCCAGCGCACCATGAAGCGTCGGTCCTGGTGGATGGTGTTGCCGCACATCGGCGTGATCCGCGGCGGCACGTGCTGGGCCATGAAGTCCAGCAGGATCTGCTCGGCCTCCGCCTCGCCCAGCGTGGACGCCTTGACCTTTTCGATCAGGCCGCTCTTGCCATGGGTATTCTTGTTCCAGTCGTCCATGCCGTCCAGCACCGCGTCCGGCTGGTGAATCACCAGCACTGGCGATTCCGCCACCACGTTCAGTTGGCTGTCGGTCACGATCATCGCCACTTCGATGATGCGGTCGGTCTCTGGATTCAGGCCCGTCATTTCCATGTCGAGCCAGATGAGGTTCATTTGATCTTGTGTCATACTTGCCAATCTTTGCAAAACCCTGCCATTTTCCTTCATTGCCGCGCTGGCGGCAAACCTGACGCAGATAACGGACCCCGATGACCGAGGCATTCAGCTCTCTCTTTCTTGCCGCGCTGGCGGCCACCCTCGCCCTGAAACTCTGGCTGGGCTGGCGCCACATCCGCCACATCGCCCGCCACCGCGCCGAAGTGCCGGCCGCGTTTCGCGACGCCATCGCCTTGCAACAACACCAGCTGGCCGCCGATTATTGCATCGCCAAGACCCGTTTCGGCCTGTTTTCCGCCGTGCTGGACTGCGTGGTGATCCTGGCGCTGACCTTCGGCGGCGTACTGCAATGGCTGGCCGGCGTCGCCGCCGGCGCCAGCGCCTCGCCGCTGCTGTCCGGCCTGCTGCTCATCGTCGGCGTGGCCGTACTGACCGGCTGCGTCAGCTTTCCGCTCAGCCTGTACTCCACCTTCGGCATCGAGGCCCGCTTTGGCTTCAACAAGACCACGCCGCGGCTGTTCTTCATCGACCAAATCAAGGGCCTGCTGCTCGGCGCCGTCATCGGCCTGCCGCTGGTGGCGCTGGTGCTGTGGCTGATGGACATCTCCGGCCCGCTGTGGTGGCTGTGGGTATGGCTGGTATGGACCGGCTTCCAGCTGCTGATGGTGGCGCTCTACCCGACGCTGATCGCGCCGCTGTTCAATAAATTCGTCGCGCTGGAGGACCTGGAGCTCAAGGCGCGCATCGAAGCGCTGCTGCAGCGCGCCGGCTTCAAGAGCCAGGGCGTGTTCGTGATGGACGGCTCGCGCCGCTCCAGCCACGGCAACGCCTACTTTACCGGCTTTGGCGCCGGCAAACGCATCGTGTTTTTCGACACCCTGCTCAAACAGCTGGACCACGCCGAAATCGAAGCGGTGTTGGCGCACGAGCTAGGCCACTTCAAGCGCCGCCACATCGTCAAGCGCATCGCGCTGGCGTTCGCGCTGTCGCTGGCCTTCCTATTCCTGCTGGGGCAGTTGCTGGACGCGCCGTGGTTCTATGCCGGCCTCGGCGTTGCCACGCCCAGCACCGCGATGGCGCTGATCCTGTTCTTCACCGTGGCGCCGGCCTTCACTTTCCCGTTCACGCCGCTGTCCAGCGGCCTGTCGCGCCGCCACGAATACGAGGCCGACGATTTCGCCGCCAGCGAAACCGACGCCGGCAAACTGGTGTCCGCCCTGGTCAAGCTGTATCGCGACAACGCCTCCACGCTGACGCCGGACCCGCTGCACTCCGCTTTCTACGACTCGCATCCGCCCGCCGCGCTGCGCATCAACCACTTACAAGGAAACCGCTGACATGAATCTGCTCGAACTGTCCTGCGAAGCCCAACACGGCGCCAGCCCGCTGGCGGCCAGCACCATCAATCAGCTGATGGGCGCGCTGCCCGGCTGGAGCATCCGCGGCATCGAACTGACCAAGACCTTCCCCTTCGCCAACTTCCACGACACCATGGCCTTCGTCAACGCGCTGGCCTGGATCGCTCACCGCGAAGACCATCACCCGGACCTGTCGGTGCATTACAACCGCGCCGTCGTCAACTTCAGCACCCACGACGCCGGCGGCCTGACCTTGAACGACTTCATCTGCGCGGCCAAGACCGAAGCACTGCTGGCCCGCCCATGACAGGTCAGACCGGACAAATCATCCGCAGCCATGGCCGCCGCTTCATCGTCGAATCCGGCGGCCAGGTTTACGATTGCACCACCCGCGGCAAGCGTGTCGATTTCGCTTGCGGCGATTGGGTGGACATCCTGGTGCAGAACAAGGAACAGGCGGTCATCGAGCGCTCGCAAGAGCGCCGCAGCCTGCTCTACCGCCAGGACGACTGGAAAACCAAGGTCATCGCCGCCAATGTGACCCGCATCCTGTTCGTCATCGCCGCCGTGCCCAGTCCCAACGAAGAGTTGCTGGGCCGCTGCCTGATCGCCGCCGAGGCCGGCGACATCGATCCCGTCATCGTGGTCAACAAGTCCGACCTGCCGGAAACCGCCGGCTTGCTGCAGAAGCTGGAGCTGTACCGGCAACTGGGCTACCAGCTGGTCACGCTGTCGGCCAAGCAGGACGTGGAACCGCTGCTGCCGCTGCTGCACGGCCAGACCAGCGTCTTCGTCGGCCAGTCCGGCATGGGCAAATCCACGCTGACCAATGCGCTGCTGCCGGATGCCAACGCCCGCATCGGCGACATTTCCACCGCGCTGGACTCCGGCCGCCACACCACCACCCACGCCACGCTCTACCACCTGGACGCCGACAGCCATCTGATCGACTCCCCCGGCTTGCAAGAGTTTGGCCTCAAGCATTTGAAGGCCACGGAACTGACCCGTTTCTTCCCGGAAATGCGCCCGCTGATAGGGCAATGCCGCTTCCACAACTGTTCTCACCGGGTGGAGCCGAACTGTGCCATCATGGCTGCATGCGACGCCGGCTTGATCACCAGACCCAGGCTAGCCTTGTTGCGGCGCCTAACGGATGAGCTTTCACCGTCCAGGCCGTAACGTAAGGCGTGCGTACATTCCATTCACATACAGCGGTAATTCACTTACCCTAAAAGAGATCGAAAGCCGTATCGCATAAGCATATCCAGACAGACAGCCATAAAGGAGCCAGCACTATGAATAAGCGAATCGCACTTGTTACCGGCGGCATGGGCGGCATTGGCACCGCCATCTGCAAAGCGCTCGCCGAAAGCGGTCACATCGTAGTCACCACCTACAGCAAGTCCGGCCGCGAGCAGGCCTGGCTCGCCGACATGAAGGGGCTGGGCCTGCATGACATCCACGCCTATCAATGCGATGTCAGCGACACCGCCTCCTGCAAGACGCTGGCCGAACAGGTGGCCAAGGATCTGGGGCCGGTGGACGTGCTGGTCAACAATGCCGGCATCACCCGCGACTGCAGCTTCAAAAAGCAGACCAAGGACGACTGGGACGCGGTGCTGCGCACCAATCTGGATTCGCTGTTCAATATGACCAAACCGGTGGTGGATGGCATGAGCGAGCGCGGCTTCGGCCGCATCATCAATATTTCCTCGATCAACGGCCAGAAGGGGCAGTTCGGCCAGACCAACTACTCCGCGGCCAAGGCCGGCATGCATGGCTTCACCATGGCGCTGGCGCAGGAAGTTGCGCGCAAGGGCGTGACCGTCAACACCATCTCCCCCGGCTACATCGCCACCGACATGGTGATGGCGGTGCCGGAAGAAACCCGCAACAAGATCGTCGCGCAGATTCCAGTGGGCCGCCTGGGCAAGCCCGAGGAGATCGCCGCGCTGGTCGCCTTCCTCGCCTCCGAGCAGGCAGGCTTCATCACCGGCGCCAATGTCGCGATGAACGGCGGCCAGCACATGATGTGACGCCGCCGCTCCGGCTCCTATCTCAGCGCCGCCTCCGGGTGGCGTTTTCTTTTTGCCCGGCCGCTGTGTATGCTGTCGCTTTCCCCAGTCCCACCCCAACGACATCCATGGCAGAACACCTGATCATCCAAGGCGCCGACAAGCAGGAGCGCTATCAAACCCTATTGCCGCAAGCTCTGGCGCTGATTGAATCCGAGACCGACCAGATCGCCGCGCTGGCCAATCTCTGCGCCGCCCTGCACAGCAGCTTCGACTGGCTGTGGACCGGCTTCTACCTGGTCAAGGGCCAGCAACTGGTGCTCGGCCCCTTCCAGGGCCCTATCGCCTGCACCCGCATCCCGTTTGGCAAGGGCGTGTGCGGCAGCGCCTGGCAGGCCGGCAAAACCCTGGTGGTGGACGATGTCGACGCCTTCCCCGGCCACATTGCCTGCTCCTCCAGCGCGCGCTCGGAAATCGTGCTTCCCGTGTTCAATGCCGCCGGCGAAGTGGCGGCGGTGCTGGACATCGATTCCAGCGAGCTGGCCAGCTTTGACGCGGTGGACGCGGAGTATCTGGAGCGCATCGCGGCCGCGCTCGCCCGCCTGTTCTGAGCAGACGCTCGCCCATGAAAAAAGCGCGCCGCGGCGCGCTTTTGCTCATCCAGCCCAACCCACTAGGGCCATGCGTGATGCCGGCCATGCCCGGCGCCAGGCCGCGAGCGATGGCGCAACGCCAGCTCCAGCCCCCAGAACAAGGCCAGGCCGGACAGAACGATCAGGTTCTTGCCGCTGATCATCGCCAACAGACCGGACAGCGCGGAGCCGGCATCGGCCCAGCACAGGCCAAACCACAGCAGCAGCGCCAGCAGCGTGATCCACGCCGGCGCCCGATAGTATTCGCCGAATGACATTTCGCTCTCCATCAGGACTGTCCCATCTCGACAGACTAGCAAAGCCGCACCCGGCCGCCATTGTGACAAGCACTTAGTAGAAATACGCGCGCCGCCGGCCGCTCAAACCTGCAAGGGCAGTTGCAGCTGCCGCCCCAGCCATTCGCGCAGCCCGGCCTCGTCCAGCGCCGACCACTCCTGGCGCGCACCGGCCAGGACTTCCGCCAGCCGCGCCAATTGCCGCTCCGCGCCCAGATTGACTTCGCCGGCCAGCCGGCTGTTCTCGCTCGCCATGTCCAGCAAGCGCGCGGATGCCTGCTCCAGCTGCACCGCCTGGCGCAACACATCCTGCTCCAGCGCCGCATTGCGCTCTTCCAGTAATTCCAGCCGCGCCTCCAGCCGGCCATTGTCGCGCTCGCGCTCGGCCATTCGCTCGCGCCACTCGCCATCCTGCCGCGTCAGCTCGCGCCGGCTCTGGCGCAAAGCCTCCTCCTGGCGCGCCTGCGCCTGCTGCATCGCGCGGCGTTCTTCCTCCATCTGCTCATACAGCCGCAAACGCAGGCCTTCCAGCCGTTCATAGGCCAGGCTCTCACGCCTGCCCGCTTCCTCGCGCGCTTCCAGCACCCGCTGCTCGGCGCGCTGCTCCAGTTCCTGCTGGCGTTGCTCGGCCTGTTGCCGCGCCTGCGCCTGCTCTTGTCGCGCCTGCTCCAAGCGGGCCGCCATCTGCTGCTGCGACTCCTCCAGCATCTGGCGCCGGCTTTCCTCGCCTTTCAGCCGCCCGTCCAGGTCCGCCAGCCGCGCGGCGCGCAGTTCCAGTTCGCGCAAGGCGGATTGCAACTCGGCCTGGCGCGCGGCCAGCCCGGCCTCCAGTTCCCGCGTCTCCGCCGCCGCCTGGGCCACCGCGGTTTCCGCATCCTGGCGCAGCGATTCCAGCCGGCCGTCCGCCTCGTCGCAAGCCCGCTGCCACACCTGCTCGAAGGCTTCCGCCAGGCCGGCCGGCCAATCCGGCCGCCGCGAGGACACCGCCACGCGCGACAGGAACTCCTGCCGCCATTCCTTCAGGGTGTTATTGATGGTGGTATTGGAGCCCGCGCCTATCCTGGCCCGCACTTCCAACACCGTGGGCCATACGCCCTCGCCCACCAGTTCGAACGCAGCCTGCCGGATGCGCGAATAAATATCTGTCGCCATGCTGAATCTGCTTCTTGCTTATTGGCGACATTCTAACAAACCCCGTCCTCCGTCCATTACGAATTACATTGCAAATTTAACAAATCGACAGCGCCGGTCACGCCGTGCATGCAATAGGGGCGGCACCGGCAAGCCGGTCCGCCCCCGATGTGCCGCGACCAGCCAGCGTCGGCCTAGCCGCGTGCCGCTTCGGCGACGAAGATCTCCACGCGCCGGTTCTTGGCCCGCCCGGCGGCGCTGGCATTGCTGGCCACCGGCTCATGCGAGCCGCGGCCGGCGATGCTGATGCGCCCCTCGGCCACGCCATGCGCCGTCAAGTAGTCGCGGGTGGCGCGAGCACGATTCAGCGACAAGGGGTCGTTGACCGCGTTGCTGCCGGTGTTGTCGGTATGGCCGACGATGTTCACCGTGGTCACTGGATTCTGGTTCAGGGTAGCGGCGAAGCGATCGAGAATCGGCCGCAAATTGGGCTTGATATCATAGCGACCCACGTCAAAAGACACATCGCTGGGGATGTCCAGCTTCAGCTGATTGTCCGCGGTCTGGCTGACGCTGACGCCCGAACCCTTGGTCGCCTGCTCCATCGCGGCCTTCTGCTCCTGCATATGCTTGGACCACAGATAGCCGCCGCCCGCGCCCAGCGCCGCGCCCAAGGCCGCGCCGGTGGCCGCGCTGCGCCCCGGGTTGCCGCCGGCGGTCAGGCCGCCCAGCACCGCGCCCGCCACCGCGCCTATCGCCGCGCCGGTGCCGGTGTCTTTCTGCGTCTCGGACATATTGGCACAGCCCGACAGGCTGCCGCTTCCCAGCGCAAGCGCAACAAACATCACGATCAGTTTATTCATGCCTGGATCCTTTCAATCAGTCCATCACCCGCCCCAACGCATCGCGGAGCACGCTTTCAGCATACACGCATCGTCTCGCCGCCACCGGCCAGCCAGATCAAAAGACCGGTCTTCGCCACGGCAAAGCGCTTGATTTTGCTGCCCATGCCTTCCCATGCCGCGCCAATCCGCGTACCATCGCGCCTCGCTTTACCGGAGGGAATATGAATACGCTGACTACAGCCCGCGCCTGCGGCATCGACTTTGGCACGTCCAACTCCACTGTTGGCTGGCTGCGCCCGCACGAGGCCACGCTGCTGACGCTGGAAGACGGCAAGATCACCCTGCCCTCGGTGGTGTTCTTCAATTACGAAGAAGATCATTCCGTGTTTGGCCGGCTGGCGCTGCAGGAATACATGGAAGGCTATGAAGGCCGACTGATGCGTTCGCTGAAAAGCCTGCTGGGCTCCAACCTGATCGACAGCCAGACCGAAGTGCAAGGCAAGGCGCTGCCATTCCGCCACCTGCTCAGCCTATTCATCCAGGAATTGAAGCTGCGCGCCGACCGCGCCGCCGATCGCCCCTTCGAGCAGGTAGTGCTGGGCCGCCCGGTGCATTTCGTCGACGACAATCCCAAGGCCGATGCCGAAGCCGAGGCCACGCTGGGCGAAATCGCGCGTCAGGTCGGCTTCAAGGATATTTCCTTCCAGTTCGAGCCCATCGCCGCCGCCTTCGACTACGAGGCTAGGCTGGGGCGCGAAGAACTGGTGCTCATCGTCGACATCGGCGGCGGCACCTCGGACTTCACCCTGATTCGGCTGGCGCCGGAACGCCACCGCCTGGACGAGCGCCGTGACGACATCCTCGCCACCGGCGGCGTCCATATCGGCGGCACGGATTTCGACAAACAATTGAGCCTGCATGGCGTGATGCCGCTGTTCGGCTTCAAGAGCCGGCTGCGCAACAACGCGGAGATGCCGTCCAGCCAGTATTTCAACCTGGCCACCTGGCACACCATCAACTTCGCCTACACCCGCAAGGCCTGGATGGACCTGCAGGACGTGCATCGCGACGCGGCGCAGCCGCAGGTGCTGGACCGCCTGTTCCGGCTGATACAGGACCGCGCCGGCCACCGGCTGGCGATGCAGGTGGAAATGGCCAAGATCGAGCTGTCGGACCAGGAACTGCACCGGCTGGACCTGAACCACATCGAAGCCGGTCTGCATTGCGAACTGAGCCGCGAGCAGTTCAACCACAGCATAGACACGATGCTGGGCCAGATCGGCGCCACCGTGCGCCGCTTGCTGAGCGACGCCTGCACCCAGGCCGATGACATCGACACCGTGTTCTTCACCGGCGGCTCCAGTGGCGTGCCGGCGCTGCGCGACAGCATCAAGCGCCTGCTGCCCCAGGCCCGTCACGTGGAAGGTGATCTGTTCGGCAGCATTGGCAGCGGCCTGGCGATCGAGGCCGCCAAGCGCTACGGCTGAACACCCGCGCGCCAATAGCAAAGGCCGGGCGATTTGCCCGGCCTTTTGCATGTCCGCTCCGCCTCAAGCGCCCGGCGCCGCCTTCTTGCCCTTGCGCCGCGCCTCCGGCGGCAGATCGAACTCGAACAGCTGCGCGGTGCGTCCAGTCTGCGATTGACAGGCTATCATCAGCGCGCGATTGATCGCCTCCTTCTTGCTGACGCCCCACCACTCTATCATCTTGTCCAGCGACTTCTGCGCATCGCGACTCAGCTCCACCGTCACCGACAGCTCCTGCAGACGGCTGCGGCGCAACTCGCGGCTGCGGCGCTTGCGCTCGGCCACCGTCATCGCGCGCTCGCCCAAGGGCTTGCGGCCCGGCTTTTTGCGGACGCCGCCAATCAGATCGAAGGTGTAGTGATCGCAAGGATCTTTCATGGTTTGAGTGACGGGTCACGGTCGTTGCTGAAGAGGGGCGCAAGGATAGCACAAAGCAAGCCCTGGCGGGCGTTCCGCGCGCTCCCGGCGCAAAATATCCCATTGCAATGAGGCGAACACAAAAAAACCCCGGCCTGGTGCCGGGGCAGACTCAATCAGCCGCCCTGAAGGCTGATCGAAAGCGACTCTACAGTTGAAGCATAGTCGCTGTTTCAGCTTTGCAAAGCCGGCTTTGACGTCCGCGCGCCACGCTCATTCGCTGCCGAACTCCCGCTCCAGTTCCGCCAGCGCCTGCCGCGTCACCCGCACCAGCATCAGCGCGCGCCGCAGCGGCTGGGCCTGCCCCAGCACCAGCTCTTCGAACGCCAGTTCGGTGACATCCTCGCCCGGCCCGTCCTGCTTGACGCCCATGCGGTTCAAATACAGAGTCTGCCACTCCAGCCGGAAATGCTCGGCCGGATGTTCCAGCACCTGGCGCACGGTCTCCAGCAATCCTTCCAGGCTCAGCGCGCCTCGCGCTTCGCGCAATTGGGGCTCGATTTCGTCCATGCGCCGCTGCACGCCTTCGCAGGTATCCGGCAAGGGCGCGCCGTCCGAGGAGCCATCCACCACGGTGCCGGCCTCGCAGCGCAGCACACTCATGCGCAGCTGCAAACGCGACATCTCATTGTCCAGCGTCTGGCGCAGCTGCTCCAGCAGGCTCAAGCGCCGGGCGATCACCGTGGTCAGCATTTCCTGACTGCGCCGCGCGCTGCTCTCTAGCAGCAGCTCGCGCGACGCGCAGGGCATCGCCAGCCGATGGCCGTCGAAGCTCACCACCTGCTGCGGCACCTCGCGCCGCAGCTCGCCCCCCTCCATCGCCACCCCCAAACGGCCAGTCTCGCTGCGCGCCATCGACAACAGAGCCCAGGCCTCGTCGCCCTGGCTTGCCGACAGGAAGAAATTGCGCAAGGGCTCGCTCTGCCGCAGGCAGGACAACAGGCTGGCCGGGCCGGAAAACAGCAGGCCCAGCCGTGGATCTTGCGCAAAGCCGCGCAGGGACAGGCACAAGGGCTCCGGCATCCGGCTCGGCAGTTCGGTCAGATAGGCCTGAGTGATGCGCATGCCGGGCGCCAAGGCCTGCTGGTAGCCGGATGACAAGCGCAGGCGCTTGTCGGTGGCGTCGACCAATAACTCGATCGCCTGCTCCTGCTCACGCTGGCGCCGCCGACTCTCGGCATCCAACCCCCATCGTTGCAACAAGCGCCCTAACATCCGTCCTCCGCTAAATAATCATCGATTCCACGCCGCCTAGAACGACTCGTCGTCGCGCAGATAGCGCCACTGCCCGGTGGGCAGATTGCCCAGCTTGACCTTGCCGATGCGAATGCGCTTCAAGCCCACCACGCGCAGCCCCACCAGTTCGCACATGCGGCGGATCTGGCGTTTCTTGCCCTCGCGCAGCACAAAGCGCAGCTGGTCCTCGTTCTGCCAGGCCACCGTGGCCGGCAGCAATTTTTTACCATCCAGCTCCAGGCCGTGGTTGAGCAGGCGCAAACCTTCGTCGGAAAGCTCGCCTTCCACCCGCACCAAGTACTCCTTGTCCACGCTGGAATGCTCGCCGATGACCTGCTTGGCCACGCGACCGTCCTGGGTCAGGATCAGCAGGCCCACTGAATCGATGTCCAAGCGGCCAGCCGGCGCCAGGCCCTTCAGATGTTGCGGCGAGAAACGGCGGCGGCTCTTGTCCTCGGTCCACTGGTTTTCCGGCTTGACCAGCACCACCGCCGGCTCGTAGCCATCCTCAGCCTGGCCGGACACATAGCCCATGGGCTTGTTCAGCAGGATGGTCACGCGCGAGGCCTGCGCGTCCTGCGCTTTCTTGTCCACCTCGATGAGGTTGTGCGGCAAAACCTTCTGCCCCAGGATGGCCACCTCGCCATCCACCTTCACCCATCCTTGTTCGATATAGCTATCCGCCTCGCGGCGCGAGCACAGCCCCAACTCGGCCATGCGTTTTGACAAGCGCACTGGTTCCATCATTTCATTCCGTCAATAAAAAAGCGGCTTGCGCGCGCCGCGGCATTCGCGCCGGCCCTCGCACTCAAGGCGAGAAGCAGGCCAAACCGCAAGCCATCGTCAAGTCCGCTGTTGCATTTTGCCCCTATTGTAGGGGATGCCGCCGCAACTGGCTACGCGACATCCTCGCCGCCGCTCAGCGCTCGTCAGACAGCGGCTGGTTCAGCAACCCGGTGCCGCGCACTTCCTCGCGGGTGGACAGCCGCCATTGCAGCACCTTGCCGCCGGGATCGAACAGCAGCACCAACTCTTTATCGAAGCGGTTCTGCGCGCCGATCAAGGGCGCCAGATCGGTGAAATTCTGCAATTGCGCCCGGTACTGAATGTAGCTGTAGACCCACAGCTCGCGCTCATTGGCGAACTTGATCCTGTCCTGCGGCTCGCCGAAAGCCGCCAGCACTTCTTGCCGGCCACCGCCGCGCTGCAACACGCGTTTCACCGCCGGCTCGTCCACGCCTTCCAATTGCTGGCTGCCGCTGCTGGCGCACGCGCTCAGCCAGCAGGCGCAGCATAGCGCCAATATCCGTCCCGGCCTCATTTGCCCCCCTCCGCCACCATGGGCTCCAGCACCACCAAGGCGTCATCGGACCACTCGCCCACCTCCAGCGGCACCGAGTACAAATACTCGCGCGGGTACGGCCATTGGAAAAACGGCGTGAATGGCTCGGCGCGGCCATACAGCCAGATCGCCGGCAGGGTGAACTGCCGGCCGCCCTCCTGCAAGGTGGCGCTGAACACCGGCTTGTCCGCGATGAACAGATACTGGGCGCGCCCTTGCTCATAGGGGTTCTTCTCCCCCTGCAAGCGCGTCAGCCCTTTGAGCATGGCCTCGCCCAAGGCCACCGAGGCCCGCCGCGCGCAAGCCACCACATCATCCTGGCACATGGCATTGGGCGGCGGCAGGCAGGCTACTTTGCGCTCATCGCGCAGGCTGACCCGCCCCTGCGCGCCCACCAGGCACTCCAACCGCAAATCGCCCAGCCGCCGGACATTGGCCGGCAGGCCGCTGCTGCGCACCACCGGCCGCCAGCTCAACTCCGCGGGCGGCAAGCTGGCCACCAGCCAGGCATTGCGCCGCTCCAGCCCCGCCAGTTGCGCCATGGTGAAGCTGTTGTCGCCGGCCAGCCGCAACGCGCCCTTGGTGCCGCCGCCATCGCGCCAGGCCAGGCCCACGCCCTGCCGCGGCGGATGCGGATACAGGCGGTAGCGCAGCTCGGCGCCCGGCGCCAGCGCGCGGAAGGCGTCGAACACCTCGCGCCCCTTGGCCAGTTCAGCATAGGCGTACACCGACTCCTTGCCCTGGGCGCGCAAACGCCCCGGCGTCTCAACCGCCGACGTTCCACTCGCCAATGCCGTCAGCACCAGCGCGGCGCAGGCATGCCTTCCCTCATTCCGCATCGCCACCTCCAAAAATTTGAAATGCATTTCATCAAGCAACAATCAAGCACATGCGATTTTATTTTGTTGCGACTTGAACAACAAGACACAGCCATCCATTACAATGGCGAGCAGCGACACGACGGCAAATTCCATGTAAATCACAGGGAGCGGGCATGATCTGTTTCAAGGAATACGAAGACTACGACGGCATCGGCCTGGCCCAGCTGATCGCCAGCGGCGAGATCGCGGCCAGCGAGGCGACGGCGGCCGCCCAGGCCAGGCTGGAACGATGGAATCCGGCGCTGAACGCGGTGTGCCTGCCGCTGCCGGAACAGGCCCAGGCGCAATTGGCGCAGCCGCAGGGCGGCGGCCCGCTCGCCGGCAGCCCGGTCTTGATCAAGGACTTGCTGGCCGATATCGCCGGCGTGCCCACCCGCAACGGCAGCCGTCTGTTCGACGGCTATGTCGCGCCGCGCGACGCCGAGATCATCCGACGCTACCGCCAGGGCGGCCTGATCTTCATCGGCAAGACCACCACGCCGGAACTGGGTCTCTGCCCTTATACCGAATCCGAAGTCTACGGTGCCAGCCGCAACCCCTGGAATCTGGCGCTGACGCCGGGCGGCTCCAGCGGCGGTTCTGCCGCGGCGGTGGCAGCCGGCATCGTGCCCATCGCCCATGGCGGCGATGGCGGCGGCTCCATCCGCATCCCCGCCTCCAACTGCGGCGTGTTCGGGCTCAAGCCCAGCCGCGGCCGCAGCCCAGCCGGCCCGGATTACAGCGAGGGCTGGCAAGGCCTGGTCTGCCAGCACGCGCTGACGCGCAGCGTGCGCGACAGCGCGGCGATGCTGGACCTGCTGGCCGGCAAGCCCAGCGGCGGCGAAGCCTATTACTGGCCCGCGCCGGAGCAAGACTTTCTCAGCGCGCACCAACGCGAGCCCGGCAAGCTGCGCATCGCCTGGACCAAGCGCCCCATTCTGGGCGGCGCGCTGCACGCGGATTGCGCCGCGGCGCTGGACGGCGCGCTGGCGCTGCTGGCCGGCCTGGGTCATGAAGTGGAGGAAGTCCAGCTGCCGCTGGCGCCGCCGGAAGACTATCAGCGCGCGATGCTGGTGCTGATCTGCGCCGAGATGGCCGGCCTGCTGCGCGACATCGAGCGCCAGACCGGCACCGCCGCGCGCTATTCGCAATTGGAACCGGCCAGCTGGGCGCTGGCGCGTTACGGCGAGCGGCTCAGCGCCGGCGAGCTGGCGTGGGCGCGCGGCTTCATCTGGTCGCAAACCCGGGCAATGGACGCCTTCCATCAAAGCTACGACGTGCTGGCCACGCCCGCGCTGAACCAGCCGCCGGCGCCGATCGGCAGCCTGGGGCCCAGCCCGGCCGAAGCGACGCTATCGCGCTGGATTCTGGGCAAGCTGGGTTGGGACTGGACATTGCGCTTCGGCCAGCTGATCCCGGAAACCTCGCGCCGGATGATGGAATACCTGGGCTGGACCATACCCTTCAATATGAGCGGACAGCCGGCAATGAGCGTGCCGCTGCACTGGAACGCCGCCGGCCTGCCGATAGGCGTGCAATTCGTCGCCCGTTGCGGCGATGAGCTGACGCTGCTGCGGCTGGCGCGCCAGCTGGAACAGGCCCAGCCCTGGGCGCAACGGCGACCGCCGACGCCTTAAGAGCCTGTTCAAAGTCTGCTGCG
>NZ_LDUI01000035.1:0-174321 GCF_001043555.1 Chromobacterium sp. LK1
AAGAGCCTGTTCAAAGTCTGCCGCGCTTGGTGAGCCGTTGCACGGTGAGTACGAACTCAAAATGCTCATTGACCCTATGTAAACTCCGCTTCTTCAGCGGTTTTCGCCGGCTCACACCGGGTCCCAGCTGAACACATCGGCCGAACGATCCAGCGCGACGAAGGAAGCCTGCAAGGCCGGCATCGCGTGCTCGGCTATCGTCTGCGGCGTCCAGCCCTGCCCGCGCTGCACCGAGCGCATCGGCCGCGGCTGGCTCATCAGGAAGATTTCGTTATTGCGCACGCAGAACACCTGGCCGTTGACGCCGCGCGCCGCGTCGCTGAGCAGGAAGACCGCCAGCGGCGCGATCTTGGCCGGCGTCATCTGGCGGATCTTTTCCACCCGCGCCTGCTCCGCCTCGGTCTGCGACGGAATGGAGCCCGTCATCCGGCTCCAGGCGAAGGGCGCGATGCAGTTGGAGCGCACCTGGAAACGCTGCATGTCCAGCGCGATGGACTTGGACAGCGCCACCACGCCCAGCTTGGCGGCGGCGTAATTGGCCTGGCCCAGATTGCCGATCAGCCCGGAGGTGGAAGTCATGTGCAGCAGGCTGCCGCTCATCCGCTCCTTGAAATGCGGCGCGATGGCGCGGCTCATGTAATAAGCGCCGTACAAATGGACTTTGAGCACCGCGTCCCACTCGTCTTCGCTCATCTTGTGGAAGATGCGGTCGCGCAGGATGCCGGCGTTATTGACCACGCCGTCCACCTGGCCGAAAGCCTGGAGCGCGCCGGCGATGATGGCCGCCGCGCCCTCCGCGCTGGCCACGCTGTCGGTATTGACCAGCGCCTGCCCGCCGCGCTGGCGGATTTCCGCCGCCACCCGCTGCGCCGGCCCGGCATCGCGGCCTTCGCCGCCCAGCGCGGCGCCGATGTCGTTGACCACCACCCGCGCGCCCTCGGTCGCCAGCGCCAGCGCGATGTCGCGGCCTATGCCGCCGCCGGCCCCGGTCACCACCATCACTTTGTCCTGCAGCATCGCTTGCTTTTCCATCTTGCCCTCCTTGAGCCGTCATAGGGTTGCGGCCGCGCCCAGCACCGCGGTGGCTTGCGACGACAGCGTGCCGCCATTGCCGTGCACCAGCGCGGTGGCGGCGCCGGCCACCTGGCGCGCGCCGCACTCGCCGCGCAATTGCCGCACCGCCTCTATCACCAGGAACACGCCGTACATGCCCGGATGCACGCAGGACAGGCCTCCGCCATTGGTGTTGACCGCCAGGCGGCCGCCAGGCGCGATCGCGCCGTCGGCGACGAAGGGCCCGCCCTCGCCCTTGGCGCAGAAACCCAGGTCTTCCAGGAACAACAGGGTGTTGATGGTGAAGGCGTCGTAAAGCTGGACCGCGTCGATGTCGGCCGCTCGCAAGCCGGCCATCGCCAGCGCGCGCGCGCCGGACTCCTGCGCCGCGGTCACGGTCAGGTCCGGCATCGACGAGATCTGGCGGTGCCAGGTGGCGGCGGCGACGCCGAGCAGATACACCGGCGGCCGCGGCAGATCGCGCGCGCGCTCGGCGCGCACCAGCACATAGGCGCCGGCGCCGTCGGTGACCAGGCAGCAATCGCGCACCGACAAGGGATCGGCCACCATGCGCGCCGCCAATGCCTGCTCCAGGCTCAGCGCTTCGCGCGCATAGGCTTCCGGGTTCAGCTGCGCCCAGCGCCGGGCCGCCACCGCCACCTCGGCCAGGTGTTCGCGGCGGGTGCCGTACTGGTGCATGTGCCGGGCGGCGGCCAGCGCGTAGGCGGTCACCGGCAGTTCCGGCTGGTAGGGATGTTCATAAGGCATGGGATCGAGCACGCGCCGCGCCAGATTGCTGGCCTTGCGGCCGAATGTCGCCGTGCGCTGGGTGCTGCCGTAGCAGACCAGCACCGCGTCGCACAGGCCAGCCTGCAAGGCCAGCGCCGCCGGCTGCAGATGAGCGACGAAGCTGGAGCCGCCCAGCATGGTGCTGTCCAGGAAGCGCGGGCGCAGGCCCAGGTATTCCGCCACCGGCAGGCCCCACATGGTGGCGTTGACGCTGGCGGTGGCCAGGCCGTCGATATCGGCCAGTTTCAGGCCGGCGTCGGCGATCGCGCCGGCGGCGGCCTCGGCCAGGATTTCCATTTCGCTGCGGCCCTTGGCCTCGCCCAGGCCGGCCACGCCGACGCCGGCGATGGCCACCGCGCCGCGCAGACTCCGCGCCGCGCTCATGCCGCGGCTCCCACCGGCACGAAGACCAGCAAGGGCTGGCCTTGCTCGTCGACGATGCGCGCGCACACCGCCATGCCGATGCGCACCCGCTCCGGCGCCAGCCCGTCCACCCGGCTCATCAGCCGCACCCCCTCGTCCAGGTCGATCAGCGCGATGTTCAGATCGCCGCCCTGCTCCGGCTTGCGGCGCACCACCGAACTGGAATACACGGTGCCGGCGCCGCTGGGCCGCACCCAGCCCAGTTCCTGGCCGCCGCAATGCGGGCAGCTCACGCGCGGATAGAACACATGCCGATCGCAGGCGGCGCAATGCTGAATCTGAAACACCCCGGCGCCCAGCGCCTGTTGATAGGCCTGCTCCGGCCCCATGCTTTGCCATGCTGTTTCCATGTCCATGCTCCTCAAGTTCAAGGTTTGGAAAAACGACAGGTCCGCGCTTGCTCCGCGCCGGCAGCCGCCAGCACCCGCTCGGCGCGGCGCAGCACCGGCAGGTCCACCATGACGCCGTCCAGCGTCGTGGCGCCGCCGCCGGCGCGTTCCGCCGCCGCGCAAACCCGCCGCGCCCAGGCCAGCTGCGCCTCGGACGGCAGGAAGGCGGCATTGACCGCGGCGACCTGGGCGGGGTGGATGCACAGCTTGCCGCCAAAGCCCAGCCGCCGCGCCCGCCGCGCATCACGGCTCAGCGCTTCCGGCCGCAGCGTGGCGGTGACGCCGTCCAGCGGCGGCGGCAGGCCGGCCAGCCGCGAGGCCAGCACCAGCTGCGAGCGGAACAACAGCAGGCCCTCGTCCTCGTCTTCGATGTCCAGGTCCAGTTGCAGGTCCAGCGCGCCGAACAACAGCCGCGCCGTCCGCGGATGCGCGGCGATGGCGGCGACGGCGGCGAGACCGCGCGCGGTTTCGATCAGCGGCAGCAAGGGGGCGCCGGCCGCCAGCGCGTCCAGTTGCTCGACGCTCTCGGCCTTGGCCAGCACCACACCGTCCACCGCCGCCGCCCGGCATAATTCGGCATCGGCGGCGAAGTCGGCGCTATCGGCGGCATTGACGCGCAGCAGCCGCGCGACAGCGCCGCCGCCTTCCCGCAGCCAGCCCGCCGCCGCGTCGCGCGCGCCCGCCTTGTCCGCCGCCGGCACCGAGTCCTCCAGGTCCACGATCACCGCGTGGCAGCCGGAGGCGGCGGCCTTGGCATAGCGCTCCGGCCGGTTACCGGGCACGAACAAGCAGGAATGCCACGCCCCGGCCGGCCTCATTCCCGCTCTCCCGGCAGCAGGCGTCCCACGACCGCCGCGCCGCGCATGTCCCAAAGCCGGACCAGGGCCAGCCGCATTTCCTCCGGGCCGGCCGCGCCGCCGAAAGCCGCCAGCCGCATCGCCTTGGCTTCCAGCTCGGCGCGGCTCAGGGTGTTGCCGGGGTCGCCCTTGGGCTGTTCCACCCGGCACTCCAGCCGGCGGCCGTCGCGGGTCAGCACCTCCACCTTGCCGATCCAGCGCCGCGGATAGGCCGCTTCCACTTCGGCGTCCGCCTCCATCGCCACCCTGGCGGCGAAGTCGGCCACCGCCGTATCGTCCAGCGCACGCTCGAACTCGGCGATGCCGGCGGCGCCGTGACAGGCGATCAGCCCCAGCACCGTGCCCATGGAAAACTTGGCCTGGTGCACCGTCGTCGGCCGCGCCACCGCGCCCAGCACTTCCAAGGCCGCGACATGCACCTTGGCGTTGACGCGGACGATCTCGCGCGCGCTCAGGCCGTGCTGCCCCATCAGCTGCAGCAACGCGTCCGCAGCCGGATGGGTGTGCCGGCAGGAGGCGTGGTATTTGAACGAGGTTTCCAGCAAGGCCCAGCGCTGCCCCAGCCGGTCGGTCAGCCGGCTGAGGTCGGCATCGCGGGACATGCCGGCGGCCATGCCCTGGGTACCTTCCAATATCCGCTCGGCGCCGCGGAAGCCGTCGCGCGCCAGGTAGGCCGCGGCCAGGCCGCTGGCGGAGGCATGGGCGGCGTGCAGCGGTTTGGAATCCGCGGCGGTGCGCAGGAATTCCCACAGGCCGGCGGCCTGGGTTCCGGCGGTGCCGATGGCGTGGTTCATTTGCCGCGCGTCCAGCCGCAGCAGCCGGCCCGTCGCCACCGCCGCCGCGATGCCGCCGACGGTGCCGGTGGTGTGGAACACCCGGTAATGGGAGCGGCCCAGGCATTCCCCGGCGCGGATGCCGGCCTCGTAGCCGGCGATCGCCGCCAGCAGCAGCTCGGCGCCGGAACGGCGCAAGGCTTGCGCCGCGGCCAGCGCGGCCGGAAACACCACGGCACCGGGATGGAACACCGCTCCATTGTGCACATCGTCCTGTTCCGCCACGTGGGAGGCGGCGGCGTTGATCATGGCGGCGAACAAGGGCGAGCTGCGCCGCCGCGAAATCAGCAGTTCCGCCGCGCCGTCGGCCGGCCCCATCGCGGCGGCGAAGTCGGCGACGCTGGCCACCGGCCGCGCGCCCTTGCCCGCCAGCGCGCTGCCGAACCAGTCCAGCAGCAGTTCCTCGGCCCGGCGCCAGACCGGCTCGGGCACCTGTTCCGGCCTCAGTTCGGCGGCGAAGGCCGCCAGGCCGGCGCTACCGCTCTCGTGTATCGCGCTCATCGCCGCTCCTGTTCAAATGACGCCTTGCTCGCGCAGGCCTTGAATGTCGCCGGCGGCATAGCCCAGCTCCAGCAGAATCGCCTCGCTGTGCTGGCCCGGCGCCGGGATCGCGTCCATCCGGTAGTCGAAGCCGTCGCTGACGCCCGGCGGCAGCAGCGCCGGTATCGGCCCGGCCGGCGAATCCACCTGCCGCCAGCGCCGCCGCGCCGCCAATTGCGGGTGACGCCAGACATCGGCCATCGCGTTGACGCGGCCGCAGCCGATGCCGGCCCGCTCCAGCCGGCTCAGCAGTTGCTCGGAATCCAGGCCGGAAAACACCTGGTCGATAATGGCTTGCAGCTGCGCCCGCCGCTGGTGGCGCCGCGGATTGGCGGCGAAGCGCGGGTCGTCCGCCAGCTCCGGCCGTTGCAGCACCTGCTCGCAAAAGCGCCGCCATTCACGCGGGTTCTGCAGGCCGAACAGCAGCCACTGGCCGTCACCGGCCTGGAACGGCCCATAGGGATAGATGCTGGGATGGCTGGCGCCGCTGCGTTCCGGCTGCGGCTGGCCGCGGTAGGCGAAGTACAGCGGGTTGCCCATCCACTCGGTCAGCGCTTCCAGCATCGACACCTCGATATGACTGCCGGCGCCGCCGCGCTCGCGCAGGAGCAGCGCCGCCAGGATATGGCTGTAGCCGTACATGCCGGCGGCGATGTCGGCCACCGAGATGCCGGCTCGGGCCGGCCCGTCGGCGCCGCCGGTCACCGACAGCAGGCCGGCCTCGGCCTGGATCAGCAGGTCGTACGCCTTCCTGCCGGCATAGGGGCCGTTGTCGCCATAGCCGGAGATGTCGCAGACGATCAGCCGCGGCCAGCGCTCGCGCAAGCCGGCCGCCGCCAGGCCCAGCCGCGCCGCCGCACCCGGCGCCAGGTTTTGCACCAGCACATCGCTCCGCTCCAGCAGCGCGCTGAGCACCGCCGCCGCCTCCGGGCGCTTCAGGTCCAGCGTCAGGCTTTCCTTGGAGCGGTTGAGCCAGGCGAAGTAGGAGGACATGCCGGCCACGCGCTCATCGTAAGCGCGCGCGAAATCGCCGCCGCCGGGACGCTCCACCTTGATCACGCGCGCGCCCAGATCGGCCAACTGCCGGGTGGCGAACGGCGCGGCGACCGCATGTTCCAGCGCCAGCACGGTCATGCCTTGCAAAGGCCTCATCGCGGACTCCTTCAAGCCGTCTGCGCCGCCGCGCTCAGAACGAGCGCGGCAGGCCCAGCACGTGTTCGGCCACATAGGCCAGGATCAGATTGGTGGAAATGGGCGCGACTTGGTAAAGCCGGGTTTCGCGGAATTTGCGCTCGATGTCGTATTCGCAGGCAAAGCCGAAACCGCCGTGGAATTGCAGGCAGACATTGGCCGCTTCCCAGGAGGCTTCCGAGGCCAGCAGCTTGGCCATATTGGCCTCGGCGCCGCAGCTTTGCCGCGCGTCGAAACGGGCGCAGGCCTCGAAGCGCATCAGGCTGGCCGCTTCCAGTTGGACGTGGGCGCGGGCGATGGGGAATTGCACGCCCTGGTTCCGGGCGATGGGCTGGCCGAACACTTGGCGTTCGCAGCCGTAGCCGACGACGCGGTCGATGAACCAGCGGCCGTCGCCCACGCATTCGGCGGCGATCAGCGCCCGCTCGGCGTTGAGTCCGTCCAGCAGGTAGCGGAAACCCAGGCCTTCCTCGCCGATCAGGTTTTCCGCCGGCACCTCCAGCTCATCGAAGAACAGTTCATTGGTCTCGTGATTGACCATATTGGCGATGGGCCGCACATTCAGTCCGTGCCCCACCGCCGCGCGCAGATCGATCAGGAACAGCGACATGCCTTCCGAGCGCCGGCTCACCCGCTCCAGCGGCGTGGTGCGCGCCAGCAAGATCATCAGGTCGGAATGCTGGACCCGGGAGATCCACACTTTCTGGCCGCTGACGCGGTAATGGTCGCCGTGGCGGACGGCCCGGGTCTGGATGCGGGTGGTGTCGCTGCCGGCGCCGGGCTCGGTCACCGCCATCGACTGCAACCGCAGCTCGCCGCTGGCGATGCGCGGCAGGTAGTCGCGCTTTTGCCGCTCGGAGCCGTGACGCAGCAGCGTGCCCATATTGTACATCTGGCCATGGCAGACGCCGGAGTTGCCGCCGCAGCGGTTGATTTCCTCCAGGATCACCGAGGCCTCGGTCAGGCCCAGGCCGGAACCGCCGTATTGTTCCGGGATCAGCGCCGCCAGCCAGCCGGCCTCGGTCAGCGCCGCGACAAAGGCTTCGGGATAGCCGCGCTGCTGGTCGATCATGCGGAAATAGGCATCGGGAAATTGCGCGCACAGCGCGCGCACCGCCGCGCGCAACTCCTGGTAAGTATCCTGGCTGGTTTGCATCGTCTCGTCCTTTCCGCGTCACGCGCCGCTGGCTACGCCATCCGACGCGCTGAGCCTCGTGGCCGCCTGGCTCAGGCCCGCCTCCATCGCCGGCTGCCCGGCCGCGTTCCACGCCCACAGGGAAACGCGACCGTCTGTTTCCGGCCTGCCGCCCAGGCTGATGTCGCTGTCGGCGAACAAGGGCCGCAGCGCGCGGAAATGGAAGCCGCGCGGCCGGTAGGCCGGCGCATGTCGGCGACACAGCTCCAGCAATAGCGTGGCGAGCAGCGGCCCCTGCACCACCAGACCGGGATAGCCTTCGCTTTCCACCGCGTAATCGCGGCTGTAATGGATGCGGTGGGTGTTCAGTGTCAGGGCCGAATAGCAGAACAGCAGCACATCGTCGGCGCGCAGCGCGCGCCGCCATGGCGCGGCCGGCATCGCCTCCGCCACCGCTGGCGCGGCGCCCTCCGGCGCGCGGCAATACACCAGATCCTGTTCCTCCACCAGCGCCAGGCCGTTCTCGCCGCTGATTTCATGGCGCAGCGTCAGGAATTGCAGCGGACCGCTGCGGCCCAGCTTGTCCTGGATGGCGACGATGCAGGAGTAGCGACTGGCCGCTTCCCCCAGCCGCAGCGGCTGCAGCCATTCCACGCGGCCGCCGGCCCACATCCGCCGCGGCAGCGCCGACGGCGGCAGGAAGCCGCCGCGCCGCGCATGGCCGTCCGCGCCCAGTGCCTCCAGCCGCGGCGGGGTCTGGAAATACAGCCAGTGCCATAAGGGCGGCAATGCGTCGCCCGCCGCTGGCGGCGTCCCTTCTCGTCCCAGCAGCGCCGCCAGCGCGATGGCCGGAGCCGGCGCCAGCGTGTCATGACGCCGCTCGCTCTTTCCCAACCATTGATTCACATGTTTAATGTCAGGCATGGATCGTCCCTTGCCGGCAACGGGCCGCCGGCCACGATGGATGAAAAGGAATGCGGTCCAGCATGAACAGACCCGCGCCGGCTGACAATTCGCATTTGCCGAAGCCGGATTTAGGCACGGCTTAAGCGCGGCGACTGAAAACCTGTTCTACGCCGGCCGCGCCGGACACGGCAACAGGAGGATGAATCGAGCCATGGGCATGCATTTTGATTTGGTCGATCTGAGATTATTCGTCTTCATCGCGGAAGAAAGCAGCCTGACCCGCGCCGCCGCGCGCGCGCACCTGTCGCTGCCGGCCGCCAGCATGCGCGTCAAGCATCTGGAACAGGCCCTAGGCGTGCAGTTGCTGAACCGGGAAAGCCAGGGCGTGTCGCTGCGGCCGCCGGGACGCACGCTGCTGCACCATGCGCGCAAGGTGCTGAATCAACTGGAAAGCCTGCGTGGGGATTTGCAGGAATACGCGACCGGCATCAAGGGCCATGTGCGGGTGCTGGCCAACACCACGGCGATCACCGAGTTCATTCCGCCGGTGTTGAGCGCCTTCTTGCTGAGCCACCCCGATGTGAACACCGATCTGCGCGAACGGCTGAGCCGCGACATCGTGCGCGCGGTGCGCGACGGCACCGCCGACATCGGCATCGTCGCCGACAGCGCGGACACCTCCGGCCTGCAGGTGATGCCCTACCGCCAGGACCGGCTGGTGCTGGCCGCCGCCGCGCGTCACCCGCTGGCGCGGCGGCGCTCGCTGGATTTCGCCGCCACGCTGGATTATGACTACATCGCGCTGCACGAGGGCAGCGCCATCCATTCCTTCCTGACCCAGGCCGCCACCCAGCTGCGGCGGCCGCTGAAGATACGCACTCAGGTCAGCAGCTTCGAGGCGGTGTGCCGGATGATAGCCGCCGATGTCGGCATCGGCATCCTGCCGGAGTCGGCGGCGCGCCGCCACGCCTGCAGCCTGGACTTACAACTGGTGCGCTTGAGCAATGTCTGGGCCGTGCGCAATCTGCTGATCTGCGTGCGCGAACTGGACAAGCTGCCGCTATTCGCCCGTCAGCTGATCGCGATGCTGGAGGCCGACGGCCGCGGCGAAGCGCTGCCGCCGCGCCCCCGCTAGTAACGGAACCACTCGCGCTTGGCCAGCGCCGCTTCCACCTGCTCGCGCTTGAGCAAGGCGTCGCGCATTTCGTTCCGCGCCGCCAGCGCCATCTGGTCGCCATAGTAAGGCGATTGCGGCTGACTGCTGTTGCCGTAGGTGTTGATCACCTTGGCGCGCAGCGGCCGGCCGAATTCCACCAGCGCGGTGAAGGTATCGCCGAAGATGGCGCGCTGGCGGCCGTCGCTGTCGCCGATATAGCTGAAGGTGCGGAAGGCGCCCAGGCCCTCGGCGCCGCCGCTGGCCGGCTGGTCCAGCCGCGCCGCGCCGCCGGCGGGGCCGCGCCGCAGCCGGTAGACTTCGCCGAAGGCGATGTCCAGCGGCACGCCTGCCTGTTGCAGCCCCTGGGCCGCCGCGCCCAGCTTGCTGAGCGCGAAGCCGGCGTCGCGCAGGCCGGCCGGCGTGCTGTAGGGCTGCGCCGGGTCCGCTTCCTGGCGGTAGCGCAAGCCGTCTTCGCCGCCGGAGGCCGCCACCCAGGCGGCGAACAGCACCGCGCCCTTGCTGGTGGCGTCGCTGCGCCGATCCCATTGGGCCAGCACTTGCGCCGCGGCGATCAGGCCGGCGTCGCCGGAGGCGCGCGCATAGCCGATCAAATCATCCAGCACCCGGTCCGCCAGCAGCAGCCTGGTGTCGTGCTTGGCGCTGAGCAGCGTGTCCAGGGTGAAGGCCAGTGTTTGCTCGATCAACTCGATGCCGCGCTGTTCGCGCAGCAGCGGCGACGCCCGCGGCGACAGATAGGCGGCGTAGGCGGCCGGATCCAGCGCCGGCTTGCTCATATACCAGGGCACGCTATTGGAGTTCTGCACCCAGCCGCTGGCCGGGTTGAGCACCTGCGGCAATTCGTCCAGGCGCAGCGCCTGGCGCCAGATCAGATCGCCGCGGCTGCCGTCCACCGGCTGCGCCCAGAAGGCGGCGTCGCCGCCGGCGCGGCGCGGGCTCAGGCCGCCAAAGGCCGCCCAGATATTGCGCTGAGCGTCGGCGTAGATGATGTTGTGGTAGGGGTTGCGCAGCCGCGCCACAACCTTGCGGAAGGCCTTGAAATCAGGCGCCTGCGCCATGTCCCACCATTGCTCCAGCACGCCGGGAGTCTGCAGCTGATCGACGCCGACGATGCGCAGTGCGTAGCTCTGGCCGTCCTTGTCGAACACCGGGCCCTGCTCGGCGCGGCGCAGCGTCAGCTGCTCGGCTTGCAGGCTGCCGTCCGGCTGGCGGATATACATGGTTTCGCGCTTGGTGTCGAAGTCGCGCGCCACGCCGTCCAGCAGGTATTGCTGGCCGCTGAGCTTGAGCTGGTATAGGTCGCAGCCGTCCTGGGTATTGACGGTGTGCACCCAGCCCAGCCGCTGGTTGAAGCCGATGCGCATCACCGGCAGACCCACCAGGGTGGCGCCGTAGATATCGTATTCCGGGCTCTTGAATTGGGCTTCGAACCAGGTATGGCTGCCGCCCCATAGCAAATGCGGATTGGCCAGCAGCATGGCGTTGCCGGAACGGCTCTTGGCCGGACCCAGCGCCCAGCCGTTGGAGCCGCCGATCAGATTGATGGGGGTGGCCACCGCGTCCGGGTAGATCAGTGAGCAATTGGCCGCGCCGGTGGCGGTGGAGCCGCTCAGATAGCCGAAGAAGATGCGCAGGGTGTGGCCCAGCACATCCTCGCTGCGCACCGGCAGCACCGCGCGCGCCGCCGGGCTCAGACCGCCGCTGGCGGCGGCCTGGTCGTTGATGCCGGCGACGAAGGCATCCAGGTAGGCGCGCATGCGCGGGCTTTGCTGTTGCAGCCATTGTTTGGAACGCTCGGGGAAACCCATCGCGCGCACCAGGCGGTCCACTTCCGCCATATTGCTGGGAAAGGGCTCGCCGGCCTCGAACACCGCGCCGTAGTATTCGGCGCCGCGGCCGCGCCCCTGGGCGTACAAGCGCAGCAGCAGTTCCGGGTGCGCCTGCATCTGGGCGCGGCCGAAGGCGTAGGCCAGGCTGTCGGCGCGCGCGGCGTAGATGTGCGGCACGCCGCTGCGGTCCCACAGCACCTGGCTACCGCGCGGCTTGCCGTCTTCGTCCAGTTCGCAGGCCGTCAGCAAGGACAGCATGGCGATGCCCAATAGGGCGAGGATCAAGCGTTTCACTACCTTTCCTCCTTTTTGACAACTTAACAATGAGCTGTCGGCCAGCATGCTCAACAGCGATGCTCGGTTCTTCACACTCTTGAAACAACGGAACTGGCCAGCAAGAAAGGAAGCACGTATCCAACGCGCCCAAAGTCCCTTCAAGTCTGCCGCCGGGTGGCAGGCCCGAGGTTTTAGCTACGCAGAAACTTCGCTTCGCTCGTTTTAAGCGGCTGCCTGTTCGAGCAGCGCGAGGTTAGCGCGCCATCACTGAGCGAATCCTTGATTCGCTCAGTGATGGGGGAATTTGGCCGAGTTGTTCCCCTTCCTGCCTTATTCCCTCGCGACGCTACGCTTGCCTCGCTCGGTCAGGACCGCCCCGGCAATCAAAACCATCATCCGCGCAGCGGATGCCTCATGCCCCTAATACCAGCGGAACACCCGCGCGCCGCTGACAAAGCCGGCAATGCCGATCAGCGTGAGCACCACCGCCGAACGCGCGATCTCCAGCACCCCGGCGCCCTCGACGAAGATCATGCGCATGCCGTCGGCCAGCATGGTCAGCGGCAGCACCTCGATCACCGCCACCATCCAGTCCGGGAAGTGCTTGTAGCTGAAAAAGATGCCGGAGAAGATCACCAGGAACAGGATGGTCATTTCCAGCAGACCGTTGGCGGTCTGCGCCTTGGTGGCGCGCGAGGCGGCCAGGATGGCGATGCCGGCGAAGCAGACATTGCCGGCCAGCAGCAGCACGATGAAGGGCAAGGCCCCGCCCTGGGCATGCACGTCGAAATAACTGCTGGCGAACAAATACAGCACCAGGGTTTCCAGCAGGCTGAACACCAGGCAGGCCAGCACGTGGGCCAGCAGGAAATCGGTCTTGCGCATCGGGGTGATGCGCATCTGCCGGGTGACGCGGGTGGCGCGTTTTTCGATCAGCGACCAGCCGACGGCGATCAGGCAGGTTTCCATCACCGCCATCGCCACCAGGCCGGGCACCAGGAAGTCGATGTAGCGCAGGCCGGGGCTGTCCAGCACCGACATATTCTTGTCCACCGCCTGGCTCAGCGCGTCCGGGTCGTCGCCGAGGAAGAAGTAAGTCAGCAGCGCCTCGTTGTTCTGCGGATCCAGGTAGTAGATGCGCTTGCCGCTGTCGGCGCTGGGCTCCATGAACACCTGCACATCGCCGCGCTTGAGGCCGCGCAACACCGATTCGCGGTCCGGGTAGTACTGGAAGCGGTATTTCATCCGTATCAGGTGGTCGCGCTTGATTTCGTCCGCGTTGATGACGCTGGACAGCGGCTGGTTGCGGGCTTCCACCTTGCTGATCCACGCGCGCACCGCGGCCTGCTCCTGCACATTGGCCGGCAGCACCACGCCTATGGTGCGCTCCTTGATTTCGCCGCCGGAGAAGGACACGCCCAGCAGCCACACCAGCAGCAGCGGGAAGCCGAAGGACCAGAACAGGATTTGCGGCTCGCGCAGGTATTGGCGGAATTGGGTGATGATCAGATTGAGCAAGGCGTTATTCATGGAAACCTCGGCCGGCCAGTGACAGGAATAAATCGTCCAATGTTTTTTTGCGCACGATGATTTCGTCGATGTCGATTTGTTGTTCGCGGATGAACTCGGACAGGCGGAACAGGAAGGCCGAGCCGTTGCGCACCAGCAGCCGCGCCTTGGCGGACGCCTGGTCGTAGCTGTAGCTGATGATATTGTCCTTGTGCTTGGGCTCGGCGCCGCCGGCGCCGCTCTTGACCCGGTATTCGACCACTTCGCCCGGCTCGTGAGCGGCCAGCAGTTCGTCCAGCGTGCCCTGGGTCAGGATGCGGCCCTGGTGCATGATGCAGATGCGGTCGCACAGGTATTCCGCTTCTTCCATGTAGTGGGTGGTCAGCAACATGGTGGAGCCCAGCTCCTTGTTGAGCTTGCGCAGGATGTCCCAGGTGCCGCGCCGCACTTGCGGGTCCAGGCCGGTGGTGGGTTCGTCCAGGATCAGTATCTCCGGTTGATTGAGGATGGAGATGGCCAGCGCCAGCCGCTGACGCTGGCCGCCGGACAGTCCTTCCACCATCACCTTGCGCTTGGGAATCAGCTCCACCAGTTCCAGCACCTCGTCGGCGCGGCTGCGCGGCCGGCGGTAGAAGCTGGCGAACAGGTTGACGGTTTCGTCCACCCGCAGCTTGTTGATGAACAGCGATTCCTGCAGCACCCCGGCCAGGCGGTGGCGCAGATAGCTTTCGTCCTTCTGCCAACTGCGTCCGAGGATGCGGATGGAACCGGCCTCCGGCTGTTTCAGCCCCTCCAGCATTTCCACCAGCGTGGTCTTGCCGGCGCCGTTGGGCCCCAGCAGGGCGACGAATTCGCCGCGATAGATGTCCAGCGACACGTCGTTGACCGCGGTGTAGTCGTTGAAGCGCTTGGTCACCGACTGGAATTCGATGACTTTTTCTCTTGTTGTGGCTTGGTGCATTTCACTTTCCGTAGGAGCCGAAGGAGAACCGAAACAGCGGAAAACTCCGCGCAGCCGCGGGAGTCATCCGCCTCTTTTCATTGCCGCCGCGCGGTCAAACGAGTTGATAACGGTCCGCATCCTTCAGGAAAGGGAACTGGGCGCGCACATCGTCCAGCTGCGCGCGCGACAGCCTGGCCTGATGCACGCTTTCCAGCTGGCGGCCGTGGTACAGGGTGTCGCCCAGCGGGTCTATCAGCATGGAATCGCCGCTGTAGCGGATGTCGTTGCCGTCCACGCCCACCCGGTTGACGCCGATGACGAAGGCCTGGTTTTCTATCGCCCGCGCCGGCAGCAACGTCTGCCAGTGCTTGGAACGACGCTCCGGCCAGCTGGCGATGTAGAGCGCCAGGTCGTACTGGCTCTTGTTGTTGCGCGACCAGACCGGAAAGCGCAGGTCGTAGCAGACAAAGGCCGCCACCGACCAGCCATCCACCTTGACGATCAGCGGCGCGTCGCCGGCGGTGTAGTGCTCGTGCTCGCCGGCGAAGCTGAACAGATGCTTCTTGTCGTAGCTGAACAGGCTGCCGTCGGCCTTGGCCCACAGCAGGCGGTTGTAGTAGCGACCCTGATCTTCTATCGCCACGCTGCCCACCAGGTCGGCGCGCTTGGCGCGCGCGGTGTCGCGCAGCCATTGCACCGCCTTGCCGTCCATGGTTTCGGCGATCTTCTCCGGCCGCATGCTGAAGCCGGTGGTGAACATTTCCGGCAGCACGATCAGCTGGCTGTCGTTCACCGCGCTCAGGTGGCGCTCCATCCGCTGCAGGTTCTGATCCACCGATTCCCAGGCGATGTCGCTCTGCACCAGGGTGACGGCTAAGTCTTGATTTGGCATGGTTTGCTTTCCCAATCGGTCAATATCACTTCGTTGTGGTCGCCGCGTTCGCGGCTGCTCTGGCGCACCAGCACTTCGCCGCCGTCGTCGGACAGATACCAGCCGGTGCCGCTGATCTTGCGCCGCTTTGATTGATAGGCCACCACCCTCGCCTGCCGCGGCTGGCCCAGCAGGTCCAGCGTTTCGTCCGGCAGCCGCTGGTAGCGGACTTCGTCGATGTCGAAGTGCTCCAGATCCAGCACCCGCAGCGTGGCCTCGGCCTGGCCGCCGGCGAGGAAGCGCTCGGCGGCGTCTTCGCTGCTGGCGTCGAAATCGCCCTGCTTGAAGCGGCGCACCTCCAGCTGGCCGTCGTGCAAACGCAGGGTCAGCACGCCCTGGCGTAGCCGGCCCTTGATCACGGTCTTGTCGCCGTCCTCGTCGGAGACGCCGGCGTAACGGCACAGGCCGTCGGCGCCGAAGTCCATGCTCTCGTCCGATTGCAGCGAGTAATCGAACCACAGGCCGCTGCAGCGCAGGTCCATGCGGTTGCTGACTTGCAGCACCGGCAGATCATCCAGCCAGCCGCGGCGGCGCTCGGTGCGCAGCCGGCCTATCGGCTCGCCGTTGCTCAGCACCCGGTAGTCCAGCAGCAGTTCCGCGACAGGTGGGGAGCTCGAAAAACCTGCTGCGCGGTCCGATAGCTGCGTTGCTCCGTGCTCGCTCCCTCGCTGTACTCCTTGTACTATCTCGGTCGCTGCGCGCGGTGCGTCTTGCTCTCGAACCGCTCGCGACGGTTTTTCGAGCTCCCCCGGCGCTTCGATCAGCGCTTCCTCGTCGGCCAGCATCTCAGCGCACCGCCGCCGCGTCGCTCAGGTCGGCGTCGTACAGGCTCTCCATATAGCCGCCGGCCATGCTGGTGTGACGCTTGATTTCCGCCAGCGGCGCCTGCTCCGCCGGGGCGTTCAGGAAGCCGACCTTGCACGCATAGTCCAGATAGCGGCCGAACAGCGCCTGATCGGAGTCCGGGCAGCGGATCTCGGTGTTGGCCAGCAGTTCCTGGATTTCGCTGGTGTCGTACTTGGCGTGCTCCTTGCAATCGCTGCCGTCGTAGAAGATGGCCATCAGATCGGTGAAGGTGGAGCGGTAGCCGGTGCCGCCGCGGTGCATGCGGCCCTCTTGAAGCGCTTCGAAGTAGTCCTTGGACGACACGTCGCGCAGGGTGTAGCCGTAGCCGCGCAGGCGGGCGACGATGCCGTCGTAGTTGATCGGACGCGGATTGGTCAGGTTGTAGGTGCGGCGATTGCTGGATTGCAGATTCATCGCCGCGAACAGCGTGGCCTGGGCCACGTAGTCCACGGGGGAGATGTCGAAGGCTTCGTCCGAGGCGAAGGTCAGCCCCGTTTCCACCAGCGATTTGAGCATTTCATAGTAGATGCCCTTGACCTTGGTCTGCTTCAGCGGGTAGCAGCCGGTCCGGCTGTCGCCCCAGATATTGCCCGGACGCACGATGACCCAGTCCAGGCCGCGCTCGCCGGCCTCGTGCACCATGCGCTCGGCGGTGAACTTGGAGCGCTCGTAATCCATGTTGACGAAGCCCTGGCCCACGTCCAGATCGCTTTCATGCAGCACGAAGTCCGGTTGGTACAGTTTGTCGCCCACCATGCTGAAGCTGGAGGTGAACACCAGCGGCGCCTTGCCGGCCAGGCACAGTTCGATCAGGTTGGCGGTGCCGCCCACGTTGACCGGGGCGATCTTGTTGTAGGATGCCACCAGGCTGACGTTGGCGGCGCAGTGCAGCACCAAGTCCGCCAGGTGGGCCAGGTCGCGGTAGGCGCTGGCGTCCAGGCCCAGCATAGGCTGGCTGATGTCGCCCAGCACCGGGATGATGCGCCAGGCCTCGGTGGACAGCTTGCGGCCCTCGTCGTAGCAATACAGCACGTCTTCGATGCGGGCGCGCGCGGCGTCCTTGTTCTCGGCCCGCACCACGCAATAGACGTTGGCGTCGGTGGTGGCCAGTATTTCCTGCAGCAAACGGCCGCCCAGCACGCCGGTGGGGCCGGTCAGCACGATGTTCTTGACGCTGGTCTTGGCTCGGTAATCCATGACTTCACCTCTGAATTTGGTTTGGTTCCAGTCGGGGGCCGGCACGGCCGGCCCCCTGTCACGCGATGCGGCAGAACCTGTTTACGATCTCGCGAGCCAAGGCGAGACGAGGCGAAAACGAGCGAAAAAGCGGAATGTACTCGTGGTACATGAGCATTTTGAGCTTGGTTTCAACGCCCATTTCCATCCATCCCGCCGACGCGCGGCAGATCGCAAACACGTTCTTACAAGGTTCCTACCCGCATGCCTCCATCCAGCGGAATGACGGTGGCGTTCAGATAGTTGGTCTTGCAGGTGGCCAGGAAAGTGACCACCTCGGCGATGTCCTCCGGCAGCCCCCAGCGCCCCACCGGCACGATGGACTTGACGATGGCGTCGTCGGACTGCTCCACCATCTGGCGGTCGACGAACTGGTTGAGCATCTTGGTCTTGCAGATGCCCGGCGCGATCGCGGTGACGCTGATGTTCAGCGGCCCCAGCTCTCGCGCCCAGGACTCCGACGCCTTGATCAGCCCGGCCTTGGACGCGGCGTATGCCGATCCGCCGGCCGCGCCCCAGATGCCGGCCACCGAGGCGATGTTGATGATGCGGCCGTACTTCAGCCGCGCCATGTGGCGGGAGAACACCGCGGTGGCGTTGAAGGCGCCGTTGAGGTTGACGTCGAACACCCGCCGCGCCAGTTCGCCGCTCTTCTCCGCCGTGCAGTAGCCGCGGCCGATGACGCCGGCGTTGTTGACCAACACAGTGATGTTGACCCCCATGCGCTCGACGATGGCGGCGCTGGCGGCGTCCACGCTGGCGGAATCGGTCACATCCATCACGAAGCTGCGCAGGCTGTCCGGGCAGCCGAGCTCCCGACCCAGCTGCTCCAGCGCGGCCGCGTCCACATCGGTGGCCGCCACTGCGTAGCCCACGTCCAGCAGCGACTTGACGATGGCGCTGCCGAAGCCGCCCGCGGCGCCGGTGACGACCGCGACTTGCCGGGTCACGCCACCTCTCCTTCCTTGAAGGCGATGTCGATCACTTTGCGGGCGTTGGCCATGGCGTCGAAGATGCGTTCTTCGAAGAAGCGCACATCGTCCTGGTTCATCAGCAGGTTGGAGTAGATCCGCGACAGCGGCGAGAACTGGATGCCGTAGCGCTTGGAGATCTCGCGGATGATGATGTCGCAGAACTTGACCTTGTCGCTGTAGCCCTCGGAGCGGTCCACCATGGTGTCCTGCGAGTGGTAGACCAGCGCGGTGGGCATGCCCTGCACCACCAGCGGCAGATCGTTGGCGTGAGCGGCCTTGACGAAGATGTCGGAGATCTGCTCGGTGAAGCGGCCCATGCGCTCGTAGCAACCCGGATCCTGTTCGATCAGCTCGAAGGTGCTCTTGATCGCGGCCAGGCCCAGCGGATAGCCGTTGAAGGTGCCGGCGTGGATCACCTTGCCGCGGGTGTAGAGGTCCATGATGTCGCGACGGCCGGCGATGGCGGAGATCGGCATCGAGCCGCCACCCAGTGCCTTGCCGAAGGTGGACAGGTGCGGGGTCACGCCGAGGATGCCCTGGGCGCCGGACAGACCCAGGCGCACGCCGGTGATGATCTCGTCGAAGATCAGCACGATGTTGTACTTCTCGCAGATTTCCTTGGCGCGCTCCAGATAGCCTTCGCGCGGGAAGATGCCGCCGCCGTTGACGCAGATCGGCTCCATCAGCACCGCGGCGATTTCATTGTGGTAGCGCTCGATGGTGGCTTCCAGCACCTGGATGTCGTTCCACGGCAGCATGAAGGACTGGTCTTCCAGCGCGCCGTCGGCGCGGCCCAGGGTGTCCAGCAGGTCGCCCTTGAAGGTTTCCGGCACCGGGAAGCTGAGGTCCTGGCGCTTGCGGCCGCCCATGATGTTGTCGGCGTTGCCGTGGTAGTGGCCGTGGAAGCGGATGAAGCGCTGCTTGCCGGTGAAGCCGCGCGCCAGGCGCAGCGCGTTCTGCACCGCCTCGGTGCCACTCAGGCAGAAGCGGATCATCTCGGCGCAAGGAATGTGCTTGACCATCAGTTCGCAGACTTCGACTTCCAGGTCGCAAGTGTCCACCGAGGTCACTTTCTGCATGTAGCGGATCAGCGCTTCGTTATAGGCCTCGTTGTGGTGGCCGACGAAGAGCGCGCCGAATTTGCAGAACAGGTCCAGGTGTTCATTGCCGTCCAGGTCCCAGACCCTGGAGTTGCGGCCGCGATTGAACGGCACCACCAGCGGCCGTTCCGGGTCGCCGAAGTTGTAATGAGTGCCGCCCGGCAGCAGCTCCCAGCATTGCTTGTAAAAGTCCTTGGATTTGATCAGCGACAGCTTGGTATTGCCTTCCATATTCCTGCTCTCCTCTTGCTTGCCCTGTGATGCTACGGTTGGTGCTACGGTTGATGACGGGATGTCATTCAATTCGGGTTCGGGACCGCTGTCGTCCTCGTCCAGCGCCGCCATGCGGGCGCTGAGCGGGCGGTAGCGGTCCAGCCGCTGCGGCGTCAACACGCCCAGCTGGCGCAAGGCGGCGACGCGGCTCAGATAGGCGGCGCCGGCCATCAGCTCCACCGCGATGTCGGCCACCTTGCGCTTGGCCACCGGCGCCAGCTCGCTGCCTTGCAGCCACTCGTTGGCCGCGCCCATCGCCGCGCCGCACCAGATCTGGTAATCGACCGCGCGCTCGGCCACGCCGGAAATCGCCCAGCGCGAGGACTGGCCCAGATACCACTGGAACAGCAGCGCCATCTTTTTCTTGGGATTGGCGTTGGCGGCGTCTATCAGCGCCTGGTTGCCGCGGCCGGCGAAGAAGGCCTCGGTGTCGGCCCACACCTGGGCCAGCGGCTGGCGGAACACCTGCTGTTCCAGGCTGGCTACCTCGGCGGCCGGGATTTGCTCCAGGCCGGGGTACTGCTTGTACAGGCCGTGCAGCTTCTGCGCGCGCACCGCGTACATGCTGCCGCCCTTGAGCACCTGCACCTTGGCGCCCAGTTCGAACATATCGGCCGACGGCGCCATCGCCATGTCGGCGATCTTGGCCTTGCCCAGCAATTGCTTGACCGGGTCCGAGGTGCCGGCTTCGACGCAGGCCTGGTTGATGGAGCCGGTGACCACGTAGGCGGCGCCCAGCGAGAACGCCGCCAGCGTGGCGTGCGGGCTGCCGATGCCGCCGGCGGCGCCGACGCGCACGGTGAAGGGGTAGCCCTGGCCGGCGCAGATTTCGTCGCGCAGCTCCGCGATGGAGCGGAAGATGCAGCTGAGCAGGCCGTTGTCGGTGTGGCCGCCGGAATCCGCTTCCACGGTGATGTCGTCGGCCATCGGCACTTTCTTGGCCAATTCCGCCTGGCGCTCGCTGATCAGGCCGTCGGCCAGCAGCTTGCGCACGATCTTCTCCGGCGCCGGGCTGAGGAAGTGCTGCGCCACTTCGCGGCGCGACACCTTGGCGATCACGCGGTTGCGGCGGATCACCGCGCCCTTGTCGCCGGCTTCCAGGCCCTTGACCCGGTAGTAAACGATGGCGGCGGACAGATTGACGTAGGCCGAGGCCTCCACCACCTTGACGTCCTGCTCGATGAACAGCTTGACGCAGTTCATCTCCCAGTCCGGCTGGCTGGGGTTGTGCAGCAGGTTGATCGCGTACGGGCCATTGGGCAGCGCCTGCTTGATGCGGCGGATGGCGCTGCCGATGCGCTCCAGCGTCAGGCCGCCGGCGCCGAAGGCGCTGAGGATGCGGCGCGAACCCAGCGCGATCACCATGTCCTCGGAGTTGATGCCGCCGGCCATCGCGCCGGCGTAATAGGCGAAACGCACTCCATAGTCACGCAGGAAGGACGGATCGCCGAAGTACTCCGGCAGCATCGCCGGCACGATGCCCAGGCAATCCACCTGACCGTTGCCGGCCAGCCCCCCGGCCGGCTCCAGCAGCACCGCCTCCTGCTGGCGCAGCACGTGCAGCGGCCGCGCCAGCTCCAGCAACTGGGCCTGGGCCTGTTCCGGCGTCTGCTGGAATTTGCCGGCATGGCCCTGCCATTTGTACACCGTGGCCGCGAAGCGCGGCGCCACGCAAAGCTTGTCTTGGTTCATTCATGCCTCTATCGCTGTCAGCGCCGGCGCCGAAGCGTCCGCCGCTGCCGGCGCGCGGCTGAAGCCGGCGCCTAGGTTGTCGCACATACCGATGACGTTGCCGCGGTAGATGATTTCCGCGAGGAAGACCAGCGCCATCCGCTCCAATTGGCCGTCGGCCTGGTAATCGCAGTGGATGGACTTGCAGGTGAGCCGGTAGCGCAGGGTGTCGGCCTCGCACTTCACTTCACCGCGGAACTTGGCGCTGTAGCTGTGCGGGCTGAGCGCGTGCGGCACCATGCCCGGCAGCGAGTACAGCCCCAGGTAGCACAGGTAGAACTTGACCAGCTGCTCGCAGCCTTCCACCAGGAAGGTGCCGGGCATCACCGGGTCGTTCTTGAAGTGGGCGCGGAACACCCAGTGGCTGGGGTCGATGTCGCGCTCGGCCACCACCTCGCCCAGGCCGAAGGCGCCGCCGGAGGCGGAGATGGACACCACCCGGTCCAGCATCTTGGCCGCCGGCGCGTACAAGCGCGGAGCGCGCGGCGTGGCGTAGGCGGCGTCGCCGAAGCAAGCGACGAAGTCGCCGCGCTGCAGGGCCTCGATATGGCTGTTGTCGAAGGACTCGCGCAGGCAGCGCAGCGGCGGCTGGAACGGCTCGGCCGGCTGCTTGGCCTTCAGATAGGGCGCGGTATTGACCCCCTTGGATTTCTCGATTTCCTTGGGCAGGAAGAAGCCGGAATTGGCCTCCAGCTTGAAGCTCAGCCTATCGCCGACGTAGCACAGATACTCGTAGGCGATCAGCACGCTCTTGCCCACCTTGAGGAAGGACTTGATGTTGACCCGTCCGCGCAGCACTTCGCCGGCCTTGGGCAGCGGGCCGTAGACCGTGGTCTGGCTGTCCACCGCCCGGTAGCGCAGCTCGCCCTTGAACAACTGGTCGCAGCCGATATAGGTGAAGGCGACGATCATCGCGTGCGAGGCTTCCAGCGACACGAAGGCCGGCACCAGGCCGTCGGACACGTACCAGGCGTCGGGGTGCAGATCGTATTCCCACTCGATGAAGCACGGCTCCAGCTTGCCCGGCTGCGCCGACAGCGCGGTGATGCGCGAGGCGAACATATACGGCGGCGACGGCATGCGGGTGCGGATCGGATAGTTGTCGGCCTCGGCGTAATCCGGGCCCAGCACCTTGGCGATGGAGCCGTCGGTCAGCTCCACCAACTGCGCCTCGTCGAACAAGGGGCGCGGACGCGGCGGCGCGGCCTTGGGCTTGACCGCGCGGCGCTGGCCGGCCGGCGCGCCAGCGCCCAGCAGCTGCGCGATGCGCTGGTAGAAGCGCTGCTCCGCCTGCAGATAGCTGAGCTGGGTCTGCGCCTGGCGGCTGTGCTGCCTTTGCAAGACCGGCGCCTCGCCGTCGGCCGGCTGCGGCGGCGCGGCTTCCGCCGCCGGCTGCGCGCGCAGCCAGGGCCGGGTCGTGCCGAACAGCGCGCGGTTGGCGTCGTTGACTATCATCTCGGCGATGGTGTGCTCGCGGCCGGTGTGCACGGTGGCGACCAGGCCCGGCCCCGCCGCCGCCGGCAGCGCCGGCGTCTTCGCTTCCTGGCGATTGGCCTCGCTGGGTTCTTGCAGAATCATGTGGGCATAGCCGCGGTCCAGGCCCAGGCTGTTGACCGCCGCCAGCCGCAGGCCGTCGGCCGGCGCCGGCCAAGCGGCGTCGGTCTTGGCCGCGCCGAAGGCGGCGCGCAAGGCGTCTGCCGGATAGGCGGCCAGCGCCGCCGCCGCCGGCAGTTGCCGGCGATGCAGGCACAACGCGGCCTTGATCACGCTGACGATGCCCTGGGCCGAGGCCAGCTGGCCGTAGTTGGCGGCCACCGAGCCGGCGGCGACGCGGCTGTCGCGGTAAACCCGGGTCAGGCCATCCAGCTCCACCAGATTGTCGCTGGCCAGCGCGCCGCCGCTCAGTTCCAGATAGCCCACCGCAGCCGGATCGGCGCCCGCCTGGCGCAAGGCCGCCGCCGCCGAGCGCGCCACCGCGTCGGCCAGCGGCTGGAACTCGGTGCTGTCGCCGCAGGCATGGCCGATGGCCAGGCCGCGCATCACCGCGTAGATACGGTCCTTGGCTTCCAGCGCCGCCTGCTCGCGCTTGAGCACCACCACGCCGCCGCCCTCGCCCACCGGCACTTCGGCATGACCGGCGCCGCGACGCGGCGCCCACAACACGTTTTCCAGACCGCCGGCGAAACTGCCGCCGGCGACGATCACCGCGTCCACCAATTGCTCGGACAACATGAATTGCGCCAGCTCTATCGCCTTGAAGGCGGCGTTTTCATGCGCGCACAGCGAGAAGGCCGGGCCGTCCAGCTTCAGGTGGGCGGCGATGCGGCTGGCCACCACATTGCCGATGCCGCCGGTGATGCCTTCCGGATACGGTTCCGGGAACAGGCTGTCCTTGACGATGGTTTCCAGCGCCGCGGTCTGCGCCTCGCTCAGCGAGATGCCGCTGTGCGCCAGGCTGTCGCGCACCTGCCAGGCCATCTCGTTGCGCGCCTGATAGCGCGAGCAGCTGTAGTCGACATCGCCGGCGACGATGACGGCGATATTGCGCTTGTGGCCATCCAGCTGGTAGCCGGCGTCGTGGAAGGCGCGTTCGGCGATGGGCATCAGGAACAGATGCGACAGCAGATGGCTGCCCACCACCTTGGGCGGCAGCTTGAAGCGCTTGCAGTCGAAGTCGAACTGCTCGATATAGGCGCCGGCCGGCGCCTGGCGGTAGCCGCGCGCGCCCAGTACATCGACGCGCTGCTCCAGGCCCAGCCAGCGGGTGCGCGGCAGCGGGCGGAAGTGGCTGCGGCCCTCGGCCACCGTCCGCAACAGGGCGTCCGGGGTTTCGGTGTCGGCCAGCGCCACGCCCACGCCGATGATGGCCAGGCTCTGCTGCTCGGCCGGCAGTTGCGGCCAGGCGGTCACCGGCGTGTCGGCGCGGTGTTCGCGCAGCACCATGTGGCCGTTGACGCCGCCGAAGCCGAAGGCGTTGATGCCGGCGCGCTTGGCCTGGCCGCGCTGCGGCCACGGCGTGGTGTCGCGCACCACGTGGCTGATGTCCAACTGGCCATTGGGGGTGCTGACCATGTCTTCCACGTTCAGCGTCGGCGGAATCACGCCGCTGCGCATCGCCAGCAGCACCTTGAGGATGCTGGCCATGCCGGAGGCGGTCAGCATGTGGCCGATATTGCCCTTGTTGGCGCCGATCAGCGGCCGCTGCGCCTGGTCGGCGAAGAAGGTCTCCACCGAGCCCAGCTCCACCTGGTCGCCCACCGGAGTGCCGGTGGCGTGGCATTCCAAGTAATCGATGTTCTTGTCCACGCCATCGTAGGCGCGCTTCAGCGACAGCAGCTGGCCGTTGAGGTCGGGCACCAGGATGTGCTTGGCGCCGCCGTCGTTGGACAGGCCTATGGATTCGATCACGCCGTAGATGCGGTCCTTGTCGCGCACCGCGTCGGCGTAGCGCTTGAGCGCGATCACGCTGGCGCCCTCGCCGGCCTTCAGGCCCTGGGAATTGCGGTCGAACGGCACCGACTGGCCGTCGGCCGGGAAGGCCTGCAGCACGTTGAAGCCGTGATCGATGTAGATATGGTCGGCGTGGCAGACCGCGCCGGCCAGCATCAGGTCGGCCTTGCCGCTTTGCAAGTAGTAGCTGGCCACGCGGATGGCGTACAGCGCGGAAGCGCAGGCCGCGTCCAGCGCGAAGCTGGGACCGGACAGGCCCAGCGCCTGGGCCGCCAGCGTGGCGTTGTGGCTGCCGGTCATCAGATTGAGATCGGACAAGCCTTCCGCCTGCCAGGGCTGACGGAAATGGAAATCCTCGCGTTGCAGCAGTTCCTGGACATAGGGCTCCAGAATGCCTTGGTAGAAGCCGTTGAGCAGCTTCTTGCCGGCATGGGTGGGCATGCCGATATTGCCGATGATCAGGCCGCAGCGCGCCAGCGCCTCGGCGCTGTGGTCCACGCCCTGACCGGCGTCGATCAGCGCCTGTTCCGCCGCGTACAGCGTCCACTGAAACAAGGGATCCAGCGCCTCCAGCTGAGCGGCCGGCAGGCGGTAGCGGCCAGCGTCCAGCTTGAAGCCGCGCACATGGCCGTTCTTGTTGTAGGCGATCTTGTCGGCGGTGCCCGGCACCGGATGGCGATACAGCGCCGGGTCCACGCCCAGCTCTTCCCGGCTCAATTCCGAGGTGCAATCCTGCCGCTCCAGCAGCTTGCGCCAGTACTGTTCTGGCGTTTCGGCGCCTGGAAACAGGCAGCCTAATCCGATAATGGCGATTTCTTCCATAGTGCATCCATGTCTTGGATCTGTTGACGTTTGCCTTCCCCCGCGAAAAACAAACGTCAACAGATCCTGAAAGTAGAGCCAACATTCCCAAACCTTGGGCGCAACCGTCCCCCTCCGCCGCCGGCCGCTATTGAGGCGGCGGGCGGCGGCGCGGGATCAGGATTGAACCGGCGCGGGCCGATTTCGAGCGCGGCGGCGGCAAGGCGAACCCTCCGCCACCACGACTCGGCTGTATTGCCGGAACGCGTCGCCGCGCTCCGGACCGGCGGCGCCCACGGGCGCCGCCGTGCTCGCGTCACACCGCCACGCTGGCTTCCGGGTCGCACATCAACTGCCGCAGCTTCTTCGACACGGTGAACTGCAAGCCGGACAGCTTGCTGTACACCTTGCCGTCGGCGCCGTGGACGGTGACGTCGGCCAGCAGAGTGGTCGCGGTTTGCGCCGTGACCGCCATGCTCAGATAGAAGGCCTGGTCGAAAGCCAGCGGCGCGTACTGCCGCCACTCGGCGATCTGCAGCGGCAGCCCGGCCTTGTCCGACTGCGACATCAGCCAGATCAGCGGCGTTTGCAAGGCCACGTCCGCCAGGTAGGGGTTGAAGGAGTTCACCGGGAACTGCCCCTGCCCGGCCATGGCGCTCAGCCGCCCGCCGGCTTGCAGACCCTGACCGTCGAGACGGAACAAGGACTGCACGCCACGGAAGGCCGGGCCATGGAACAGCCAGGCGCCGTCGCGCATGTCGCCGTACAGCGGCGCATGCTCCAGCGGCGCGCCCGCCGGCGCCTGCGGACCGTCCAGCGGCGCTTCCGCCGCCAGCCGGCTCATGGTCACCCGCGCCTGGTAACGGTTCAGCGCGGCCCCGTCCACCTGGTTGAAGATGCTCACTTCCAGCGTGTGGCGGTCGCCGTTGCCGCCGGCTTCGGCCACCGGCCGCAGTTCGGCGATGAAGCGCCGCTGCTCGCCGGCGTCGAACACCACGCCCTTGAGCACGCGGAAGTCCGCCAGCGTCTCCAGCCAGTAGCCGGGTAGCAGGTCTTCGCACAGCTGCACCATCCAGCCGGCCGCGGCGGTGGCCGGCAGCACCGGCTGCCCGCCCACCACGTGGTCGGCCAGGAAGCCGTTGACGGCCGGGTCCAGCTCGCGCTCCACCCGGGTCAGCGCCGGCAGGGTCTTCTGCTTGCGCCCCACCTTGTAGCTGCCGCCGCCGACGATCACCTGCGGCACCAGGCCGGCGGCGAACTCATCGACGAAGAACTGCGCGCCGATGGCGGTGGGGATGATGGCCAGGCCGCGGTCGGCATAGGCCTTCTTCAGCACATCGTTGACCATGCCGCTGTCCCACGGACCCCAGTTGATGCTGCGTACCTGCTGTTTCGGGTACAGGGTCTGGTACAGATAGGCGAACTTGTTCAGCGCGTCGTTGGCCATCGCGTAATCGGTCTGGCCGGCGTTGCCGAAGAAGCCCGACACCGAGGAGAACAGCACCAGGTGACGCAAACCGTCCGGCTTGACCGCCGCCAGCAGGTTCTCCAGCCCTTTCACCTTGGTGTGGAACACCGAGCGGAAATCGGCCGGGGTCTTTTTCTCGATGCGCTTGTCCGCCAGGTTGCCGGCGCCGTGGATGATGCCGCGGATGGTCCCCAGCTGACGCTGCGCCTCCGCCGCCGCCCGCGCCACGTCCTTGGCGTCGCCGATGTCGCAAGCCAGATAGATGGCCTGGCCGCCGGCCTGCTCGATGCTGGCGATGGTGGCGCGCACCTCGGCCAGTTGCAGCAGCTCCTTGAGCAAGGCATCCACCTTGACCGGGGTCACCGTCTCGCCCAGCTGTTGCAGGTGGCGGATGGCGCGCGCCTTGAGCTCGGCCACTTCGCCGCCGCCCTCCGCCCATTCCGGCAGCGGCGCGTCGATGCGGGTGCGGCCCAGCAGCGCGAAGCGGGCCGGATAACGCTTGGCCAGCGCGATCACGCACTCGGCGGTGATGCCGCGCGCGCCGCCGGTGACCAGGAACACGGTCTTGGCGTCGATGCCGGCCACGGCCTGCGGGTCGGTCGGCGCCGCCTCGAAGCCCAGCGTCATCCGCTCGCCCTTGGCGCCGCGGCCCACTTCGGCCACGTCGGACTGCACGTCGCGCAGCTCTTCCAGCAGCATCGCGGCGATGGCGTTCCTGCCGCACTTGGGATCGAAATCCACGCTGCGGCAGAACACGTCTTCCCACTCGATGTTCAAGGCCTTGCACAGGCCGCTGACGCTGGCAGCGGCCACCGGGAAGGCGGCGCGCCGGGCGGTGCCCAGCTCGCCGTCCAACTGGCTGGCCACGAAGAAGCACGCGCGGCCGGGGCCGGGCTGCGCCAGCGAGGGCTGCAGCAGCTTGGCCAGCAGGAACAAGGCCTGCGCGGTGTCGTACTCGGCCGCGGCGAAGGCGTTGGCCAGCGATTTGACGTTGCCGGCCGGCGCTTGCAGGTGGATGAAACCGCCCACCTGGCCTTCGGCCACCGCGATGCGCGACAGCACGTCTTCCAGCGCCAGCTCGTCGGCGCGTTCCAGCACGTAGTCGTTGACGTGCTTGATCGCCTTGCGCTGGCCCTTGGCCTGCTGCCACTTGAACACCAGCCGCGCCACCTGCTGGCCGTGGGCCAGCAGCTGTTTGGCCACTTCTTCGCTTAAACCCTTGCCGTCGTCGGTCAGCAGCCAGAGCCGGCCGGCGGCCAGCTCCAGCAGGTCCGGCTTGGGCAAAGCTTGTTTCCGCGCCTGAAAACGATGGATGGACGCGGTTACCGTATGGGCATCACTTACAGGGGATTGCTGAGCGAGGGCAGATGCCGTCTCCCGGGGCTCAGCTAGGGATTTTTTTGCTGCGGAGTCCTCCACGGCAACGTCGGACACCAGCTTCTTGGTGGACGACACCACGCCCAACTGACGCAAGGGCTTGGCCTCCGCCGCCGGGGTTTCGTGCAAGGCGGGTTCGCTGGAGACCGGGGCCGGCGCGGCCTCCGGAGCCGGAGCGGCTTCCGCGGCCGGAGCGGCGCCACCACCCTGCTTCAGCTCGGTCAGCAGTTCGGAGATGGTCTGCTTGAAGAAGCCGCCCATCTTGCGGATGTTGCTGAAGGCGTCGATGTCGAAGGTTTCCATGTCCTTCTGTTTTTCCATGTCCTGGAAGTGCGGCACTTCGGCGGACAGTTGGTCGAACATGGCGCCGAAGATTTCCAGACGCTTGATCGAGTCGATGCCCAGATCGGCTTCCAGATCCATTTCTTCATTGATCATGTCGGCCGGGTAGCCAGTGCGGTCGCTGACGATGGCGATCAGTTGCTTGATCAGGTCGGCCTCGGTCAGGGCTTCGAATCGCTGGATCAGCGCTTGGTCTGCTGCGCTGATCGCGGTGGCGGCCGGCGCGGCGACAACCGGAGCGGGCGCGGCCACCGGGGCCGGCGCGGCGGCTTGCGGAATCTCCTGCAACGTCGGCTTGGGCGCCTGCACCGCGCTCACTTGAGCCACCGGGGCCACGGGCGCGGCTGCCGGCTGAGCCAGGGGCGCGGCGGCCGGCAATTCCACCGCGGCGCGCGGCGTCGGCAAGCTCACTTCCAGCGGAGCGCGCTGTTGCAGGCGAGCCGTCACCTGGCCACCGCGAGCGCCGGTGTCGGCGCCCAGCAAGGCCTGCTGGTTGTCGAAATAGTGCTCGTGGTTGACGTGGTAAAGCTCCTGGTTCTTGTCCAGCAGCTGCAGGCTCTGGCCCAGGCTGGCCACGACCTCGCTCAATTGCTGGCTACCCTGGAATTTCTCCAGCAAGGTGTATTGCTTGGTCATCAGCGAATCCAGCAGCTGAATGTAGTCCTTCTGGTTCAGCTGGAATTGCTGGTGAACTTGGCTGAGCATGTTCTGCGCCTGAATCTGCGCGTCCAATACGCTCAATACTTCGTTGTCCGAGCTGCTGCGTTGCATGATTCCCTCTCCGCTAATGACATGGATGGGCTCCAGCCACATCATGTCGTCCCTGTTGTCGACCAAAGTTTCCACCACTACCGGGGACCTCGAAAAACCTGCTACGCGGTCCGATAACTGCGTTGCTCCGTGCTCGCTCCCTTGTACGATCTCGGTCGCTGCGCGCGGCGCGTCTTGCTCTCGAACCGCTCGCGACGGTTTTTCGAGCGCCCCTCCCGTACTATCCCGCTCCGTCGGCGGCGCCAGCGGCGGCGAGCTGGCGGCAAGCCGCTCGCCGATGAAGGCGTCGACGACGCGCGTATCCTTGCGCATCGCGTGCGCGCGGCGATGCTTGGCTTTCTCCGAGTAAAAGAAGCCGCCGCTCATCGCATAGCTCAGCGCCCTTTTCTTGGGCTCGGCCACCACCGGCAGCGCCGCCTGCGGATCGGTGGAGCTCAGTTCCACGCCTTCCACCGCCAGCCGCGCCAGCGCGCGCTTGAATTGCAGGGCTTCCTCGCCGTTGGCGCTGGGGTTCAGCGACACCACCGCGTGCGGCTTGTCCTTGAGGATGTCCGCCACCAGCTTGCCGAGAATGCCCTTGGGGCCGATCTCGACGAACAAATAGCCGCCCTGCTGATGAATGCGTTCTATGGTTTGCTGGAAGCGCACCGGGCTGACCAGTTGGCCGATCAGCGATTGCTTGATCTTGGCCGGATCGTCGGCGTGGCGTTCGCCGCTGGCGGTGGAGTACACCGCGGCTTGCGGCGCCTGGAACGGAATGTCCGCCAGGCTGGCCTCGAACGGCGCGCAAGCGTGGCGCACGAAGTCGGTGTGGAAGGCCGCCGACACCGCCAGCACCTGGCTGCGCACCTTGCGCTCGGCCAGGAATTCATTGGCCTGGCGGATGATGTCGCCGGCGCCGCCGAACACCAGTTGCTGCTGCGAGTTGTAATTGGCCACCACCAGCTCTGGGAAGCGCTCCAGCACCGCGCTGGCCTCGCTCTCCGGCAGCGAGGCCGCCAGCATCGCGCCCGGCTCGCCGCCCGGCACCGGGCTGGCCACCGCCGCGCCGCGCGCCAGCGACACCCGGTAGAAATCCTGGTCGCTCAACACGCCGGCCGCCCACAGAGCGGTCACTTCGCCGTAGCTGTGGCCGGCCAGGAAGTCCGGTCGCAGGCCCAGTTCGCGCAGCAGCTTGAAGTAGCCGGCGCTGATCGCGCCTATCGCCGGCTGCGCGGTGCGGGTCTGAGTCAGTTCCGCCATCTGGCGATCCGCGGTGTCGGCGTCGAAGGCCGGCGGCGGGAAGATGGACGCGGACGGCAGCGGCAGTCCTCCGGCGGCGGCGACGGCGTCCAGTCCTTCCAGCGTTTCGCGCACCGCCGGATAGTCGTTGGCGATGTCGCGGCCCATGTTCACGTATTGCGCGCCCTGGCCGGGGAACAAGGCCACCACGCGTCCGGCCAACGGCGCCGCCGCGTGTTTGTAGTAAATGCCTTGCGGATGCTCCCAATCCTGGTCCGGACGCGCCCGCAGCAGCTTGATCGCCTCGTCCAGCAGGCCGGCTGCTTGTTCGGCGGAGCCCGCGACGAAGGCCAGGCGCGCGGAATCGGCCGGCGCGCGCGCCGCCGCGCCCTGATGCAGGCGGAACTGGTAGCCGGCGTCTTCGGCGCGGAAGGACTCCAGCTTGCGCTCGGCCAGCGCCAGCAGTTGCGCCGGGCTTTCCGCGTGCAGCAGCACCACTTCCGGGCGCAGGTTCAGGCGGAAATCGCCCTGCGGCCGCGCCTGATGCTCTTCCATGATGGAGTGGTAGTTGGTGCCGCCGAAACCGTAGGCGCTCAAGGCGGCGCGGCGCGGCGCGCCGTTCACCGGGCGCAGCCACGGGCGGCTGTCCACGTTGACATAGAAGGGGCTGGCGCTGTCCGCCAGCGCGCGGCTGGGCTGAACGACGTTGATGGTGGGCGGCAACACCTTGTGATAGAGGCTGAGCGCGGCCTTCATCATCGCGGCCGCGCCGGCGGCGCAGCGGGTATGGCCGATCTGCGACTTGATGCTGCCGATGGCCACCGAGCCAGGCTGGGCGCCGCCGGCCTCGAACACCGCGCGCAGGCTCTTGATCTCGGTTTCGTCGCCGGACTGGGTGCCGGTGCCGTGCGCTTCCACCAACTGGATCTCGGCCGGGGAAACGCCGGCGCGTTCGTAGGCGCGCTGCATCGCCTTGACCTGGCCTTCGTGGCGCGGCGCGAAAATGCTCTTGGCGCGGCCGTCGCTGGATGCTTGCAAGGATTTGATCACCGCGTAAATGCGGTCGCCGTCGCGCTCGGCGTCTTCCAGGCGCTTGAGCACCAGCAGGCCGACGCCATCGCCCAGCATCATGCCGTCCGAGGATTCGTCGAAGGGGCGCGACAGATTGCTCTTGGACAAGGCCGGGGTCTTGCTGAAGCACAGGAAGGAGAAGATCGAGTTTTCCAGATTGACGCCGCCGGTCAGCACCACGTCGCAGCTGCCGTCCACCAGTTCACCCACCGCCGCCTTGATCGCGGCCAGGCTGCTGGCGCAGGCGGCGTCCACCATGTAAGAGGTGCCGCCCAGGTCGAAGTAGCTGGCGATGCGGCCGCAGGCGACGTTGCCGAGGAAGCCGGGGAAGCTGTCCTCGTTCCATTCCAGATAGAGATGATTGACGCGGTCGATCACCTCGTCGGCCACCGCGGTCGGCAGGCCGGCGTGGTTCAGCACCTTGCGCAGATACGGCTCCTGCTGGCGGAAGGCCAGCGAGAAGGAGGTGTTGCCGTTGCCGGCGCCGCCCAGGATCACGCCCACGCGGTCTTTATCCACCGGCAGCGCGTTGTCGCCCACCAGCCGCGCGTCCAGCATCGCCTGCTTGGCCACGTGCAAGGCGAAGATCTGCGCGGTGCTGATGGACTCCAGCATCAGCGGCGGCAGCTTGAATTCCACCGGGTCGAAATCAATCGGCGGCACGAAGCCGGCGCGATGGCCATAGGTTTTGTCGGCGGCGCTTGGGTCCGGATTGTAGTAATCCGCCTTGCGCCAGTATTCGTCGCCGTCCTTCTGATCGATATCGCTCAGCGCGTCTTTCTTGTCGACGACATTGGTCCAGAAATCGTACAAGGTGGCCGCATCGGGAAAGTGGCTGGCCATGCCCACTATCGCGATATCCACCGTGCCCGGTCCTATCCTGCTAGCTAAGGTCTTGCTCATTGCTCCTCCCGCGGTGAACCTGCTATTTCGCATCATTCGCTTGCCGCCGCGCACCAACCGGGAATCGCAATCGCAAACCGAGAACGGTCTGAATCGACTGCCCTTCTTTAAATCCGGTCCCGCACGCAAAGCCTGGATCGAATTCGCGTTCGCCAACCGCCGAACGCGCTCTATTACACTCGCAATCAAAACCACCAAAGCCCATACCAAACTGAGCCAAACCCTCTTGGACAAAACTGTTCAAACCAGGGTTACGGGAAATTATGACGTTGAAATCTTAGCATTTCCTTAGCCCATCCTTGAAGTTAATAATCTTACCTCCATGCCTGTGGAGAAAATCACAAAAACAAATCATAAGTAATTGATTTTTATAATGTACCATTATTGGCACACCGAATGCCAAAAGCATTATTTATTGCATTTTTTTCACAGCAAAAAAATAAAATTATTAAAACAAAATGCCTTTCTGAGTGAATTCTGAGCCAATATTAAGAACAGGGAGATACTAAGCCTCGCGTTAAATACATATGCAGACTAATACCACTGGTATTATTCATTTAAGGTCGTTAATTTAACAACGCCCGCCAGCGCTGGTTCTCGGCGCTCAGATAACCCTAAGCCGCGATAGGCATACTGGCGCCATTTCATCCAGGAGACAGTCATGCCCCAAGTTATTCATCCCCTTCGCATTTCCGGCCACGGCGCGGGAGCCTGACCATGGTTTCCCTGGCCCGCGCCTCGCTGATTTACGAATGGCGCCGTTTCCTGCCCGCGGTGTTGGCGGTGGCTTTTGCCGGCCTGCTGGTGCAAGTGCAGCTCAGCCTGCTCTTGGGCATGTTCAGTTCCGTCGGCGTCTACATCGACCGCTCCAGCGCCGATCTCTGGGTGGGCTATCCCGCCACCCAAAGCGTGGACCTGGCCCGACCGATTCCCGGCAAGACCGAGAACAGCCTGTGGGCGCACCCGGAGGTGACGTCGGTGGAACGCTTCACCTGGACCATGGCGGACTGGCAGCGCCCCAAGGGCGGCAAGCTCAGCGCGGTGCTGATCGGCATCGATCCGCGACCGCAGGCGATGACCTTCGCCACCCTGCTGACCCCGGAATTGCGCCAGCAACTGACCGTGCCCAGCACGGTGCTGGTGGATGAAAGCGATCTGGAGAAGCTGGGCGTCAAGATCGGCGATTACGCCGAGCTAAGCGGCAAGCGGGTGCGCATCGGCGGCACCGTCAACGGCATGCGCGCGATGGGCGGCGCCAACATCCTGACCTCGCTGACCACCGCGCGCCGCATCGACCCCAATCTGCGCAACGACGCCACCGACTACTTCCTGGCGCGGCTGCGCGACCCGCTGCGCGCCGAACTGGTGCGCGACCAACTGCAACCCAGCGGCAGCTTCAAGCCGTACCAGGTCTGGACCGCCGACGAGTTCTCCGCCCAATCGCAGACTTATTGGCTGTTCGAATCCGGCGCCGGTTCAGGCTTCCTGTTTTCCTCCGCTCTCGGCCTGCTGGTCGGCATCGTCATCACCAGCCAGACGCTGATGGCCGCCATCGTCGCCGCGCTGCGCGAATACGCGACGCTGCGCGCGCTGGGCGTGTCCTCGTCCTCGCTGCGCGCCGTGATCCTGGAACAGTCTCTCTGGGTCGGCCTGGCCGGCCTGGTGATTACCGCCGCGGTCGGCGCCTTGCTGGTGGTCGCCGCCCGTCACGCCCACATCGCGCTGGAAGTGCCACTGTGGGGCTGCGTGGCCACCGGCACCCTGGTGCTGGGCATCGCCCTACTGTCCGGACTGTCCGCGCTGCGCGCGCTGAACCAGGCCGAACCCTCCACCCTATTGCGCTAAGGAGACACCCATGTCCGCTTCTCCCGCCATCGTCGGCGAAAACCTGAGCCGCTCATTCAGCAACGGCAAGACCGAGCAGACCGTGCTGAACGATATCTCGCTATCCATCCTGCCCGGCGAGCTGACCCTGATCATCGGCCCGTCCGGCTCCGGCAAGAGCACCTTGCTGTCGGTGCTGTCCGGCCTGCTGCCGCCCAGCTCCGGCCGCGTCACCGCGCTGGGCATGGAACTGACCCGGCGTTCCATCGAGGAACTCAGCCGCTTCCGCCTGGAGAACTGCGGCTTCGTGTTCCAGGGCTTCAATCTGTTCGCCTCGCTGACCGCGCTGGAAAACGTGCTGCTACCGCTGAACTACGGACCCAAGATCAGCAAGCCGGAAGCCGAGAAGCGCGCACAGGAAGTGCTGGAGCTGGTGGGTCTGGGCCCGCGCGCCAAGCTGCGGCCAATGGAGTTGTCCGGCGGCGAAAAGCAGCGCGTCGCCATCGCGCGCGCGCTGGTCAAGCGCCCCAAGCTGATGTTCGCCGACGAACCCACCAGCGCGCTGGACAGCCACAACGGCCAGGTGGTGATCGACCTCTTGCACCAGATCGCCCAGGAACAAGGCACCACGGTGCTGGGCGTGTCGCACGACAACCGCCTGATCAAACACGCCGACCGCGTCATCACCCTTGAGGACGGCCAGGTGGTCAAAGACCTGCGCGTCCATAACACCCCGATGGAGGTAGCATGAGCAGCCCTGTGCCCAAGACCCCGCGCCGACTCGCCCTGCTGCTGGCGCTGAGCCTGCTGTTGAACGGCTGCTCCGAACCGCCCCCGCCCGCCCCGGTCCAGCAATCGCCCTGGGCGGCCATCGCCAAGGGCCGGGTCAGCATCGAGGGCGGCGTGATCAATATCGCCGCGCCGCGCGCCGGCATCATTCGCGAAGTGCTGGTGGAAGAAGGCGCCGAGGTCAAACCCGGCGCGGTATTGGCCCGCATCGACGACCGCGAGGCCAATCTGGCGATGAAGGTGCGCGAGCAGGAGCGCGACGAGGCGCGCCAGGCGCTGACGCTGCTGCAAGTGAAGCACGCCATCGCCCAGCGCGAACTGCAGCGCGTGTCCGCGCTCAGCGGCGACGAAGTGGTGTCCAGGCAGGAAAAGGACAATGCTCGCGACCAGGTCAAGCTCAGCGCCTCCGAACTGGCGCGCCAGCAGGCGGTGGTGGCCACCTCCGACGCGCAAGTGGCGGCCAGCAAGCTGGAAGTGGATCAACACGTGGTGCGCGCGCCGCTGGCCGGCCGCATCATCCGCCGCCAGGCTCGCCCCGGCGACGGCACCTCCACCTTGAACGTGACGCCGCTGTTCATGTTCGCCCCCAACTCGCCGCGCATCGTGCGCGCGGACCTGGAAGAACGCTATGTCGGCGCGGTGGAAGCGGGCCAGGCGGCCGAGGTGACGCTGGAGGCCGACGAAACCAAGGTCTACAAGGCCAAGGTGCTGCGCTTGGGCCAGGTGTTCGGCAACCGGCCGGACAACGACGACCCGAATGAGAAACAGGATGTGCGGGTGATCGAATGCGTGCTGGCGCTGGTGGACGCGCCGGAAATCCGCATCGGCCAGCGGGTGCTGGTGCGCATCGCCCGTCCGGGCAAGGCGGGCAAGCCATGAAAAAAACGATAGTTCTGCTGCTCAGCCTGGCGCTCGCCGGCTGCGCCGGACTGGAAGCCGCGCGCCCCGCGCCGGCGCTGCCGCAGCATTACCGCCAGGCGCTGCCCGGCAACAGCCCGGACGCCCAGGCCTGGGACGGCTTCGGCGACCCAGGCCTCGGCCAGTGGATCGCCACGGTGCGCGCCGGCAACACCGATCTGGCCGCCAGCCTGGCGCGGCTGGACGCCGCCCGCGCCGAACTGGGCGTGGTCAACGCCGACCGCTATCCCAAGCTGGACTTCGAACAATCGGTGGAGCGGCGCAAATTGTCCAAGTTCGACCTGGGTGAAGTGGGCGAAGACACCGCCAACCCCAGCACCCGCTACAGCACGCGGCTGGCGCTGGCTTACGAGGTGGATTTGCGCGGCCGAATCAGCGCCGCGGTGCGCGCCGGACGCGCCGATCTCAAGGCCAGCGGCGGTGACCGCGACGCGCTGCAGCTCAGCCTGGCGCGGCAAACCGCCGAGCTGTGGCTGACGCGGGCGGAGCTGATCGCCGATGTCGACCTGGCCAGGGAAAACACGCAGCTGCGCCAGCGGCTGCTGGGCGGCGTCGCCGCCAAGCGCCGCGTCGGCCTGGCCAGCGGCCGGCAATTGCTGGAACCGGACAGCGAGGCCAGCGAGGCCGCGCGCCAGCTGACCCAGCAGCGCGACGCGCTGGCGCGGGTGGAGCGCAGCCTGTGCCAATTGGCCGCCAAGATGCCGGACGCCTGCGCGCTGCCGCCGGCGCGGCCGCTGCGCGAGCTCAGGCTGCCGGAAGTGGGCGGCGAGGTGCCGGCCCGGCTGCTGCAGCGCCGGCCTGACCTGGTGGCGGCTCAAGCCCGTTACGATGCTGCCCGCGCGCGCACCGACGAGGCCGAGGCGTCCCGCTGGCCATCGCTGACCTTGAGCGGCGGCCTGGGCATCAGCGCCGGCAGTTGGTCCGGCTTGCGCGGCAGCAAGGTGCAAAACTGGTCATTGCTGCCGCAGCTGGATATTCCCTTGTTCGACGCCGGCAAGCGCAAGGCCGAGGCTCAGCGCGCGCGCTCCGCCGCCGCCGAGCAATACGCGGCCTGGCACGGCGCCATCTCCCGCGCGGTGTATGAAGTCGAGGACGCGGCGGCGGCCAGCCATTTCGCCAAGGCGGAACAGGACGCCAGGCAACGGCAATACCTGGATGCCAGCTTGCGGCTGCGCGCCGAGCGCGACGCGCGCGGCGTCGGCCTCAGCGACGGCCAGGCGGAATGGCGCGCGCGGCTGGGCCAGGTGCAGGCGGAACAAGGGGTGTTGGCCGCGCGCCGCCAGCAACTGCTGGCCGCGGTCAATCTGATCGCCGCGCTGGGCGGCGGCTGGGAGGGTGCGGACAAGACCGCGCCATGAAAAGCGGCAAACCAGGCCCGTTCTGGAAGCTGTTCATGATCTCGCCAGCCAGAGCGAGCCCTTGGACAGGCTCTTACCGGGCCTGGTTTGCCGCCTGCGATTCACCATGCGCCGTCCACTCCCGCCACAGCCCGCCGCGCCTCATGAAGCCCGACGCGGCGAGCGCGGCTTCGAAAAGACTCATGCCTCTTCCGCCATCATGCTGCGCGGCAGTCGAATTTCCACTCCCAGGCCATTGCCGTTCAGGCCATCGGTCAACAGCAGGCTGCCGCCGTGCAGTTCCACCACCCGCTTGACGATGGCCAGGCCCAGGCCGCTGCCGGTAACGGTATTGTCCGGCAGCCGCACAAAACGCTTGAGCACTTGCTCGCGCCATTGCGGCGCGATGCCCGGCCCATCGTCCAGCACCGCCAGCCGCGCGCTGGCGAAGCCGGCATTGACTTCCACATTGATGGAAGCGCCGTCCGGGCAATAACGAATCGCATTGTCCAGCAGATTGTCCAGCAAGCCGTCCATCGCGCTGGCGTCGCCGCGGCAAGGCAGCGCCTGCTCGCCGTCGTAAGCCAGGTTGATATTGCGCGCCAGCGCGTGCGGCACGTGCCGCGACAAGGCCACGCGCGCCAGCGCCGCCAGGTCGAAGGGCTCGGAGCGCACCTGCGCCGACTCGGCGTCCAGCCGCGACAAGGTCAGCAGTTTGCCCACCAGTTCGCCGCTGCGGGCGATGCTGGCGTCCAGCAAGGCCGCCAGCGCCGCCCGCTCCTGCTCCGATTCGGCCCTGGCCAGCAAATGCACTTGCGCGCCTATCGCCGCCAGCGGCGTGCGCAACTCGTGCGCGGCGTCGGCGAAGAAGCGCTGCTCTCCTTCACGGAAGGTGGCCAGCCGCGACAGCAACTCGTTGACGGAATTGAACACCGGCCGCAGTTCCTGATATTCGGGATCGGGGCAGGCCAGCGGCGCTGTTGACTGCACATCGCGCGAGGTGATGGTGGACGCCAGCAGCGCCAAGGGCTGCAAGGCGCGGCCATAGCCGACGCGCAGCAGCAGCATGATGATGGGCACCGCCGCGATCAGCGGCATCAGGAAGAAGACCAGGATCTCGGCTTGCACCCGCTGCACGAAGCTGCGCGCCACCGCCAGCTGCACCTGAACCGGCGCGTCGACGGCGTCGACCATCAAGATGCGCCAGCGCCCCTGGTTGGCCGGTGCATCGGCGCGTATCGGCAGTTCCAGTTCCGGCCAGGTATTGGACACCGCCAGCAAGTGCTGGCGCTTGTCGACGATGCGGTAGGCCAGCTCGCTGCGCAGCGGCGGTTTTTCGCTGTAGCCGTGGCCGAACTGGCCTATCAGTTGATCGACGATGCGCACGCGTTCGCCGGTCTTGATGTCGGCGCTGTAGACGGTGCCCAGCGAGCGCGCCAGCCCGCGCAGATCGCCGTCCAGATAACCGGAGCCCACCCGGGTCACTTCCCAGTAAAACCAGGCGAACAAGACCAGCCACACCGCCAGTATGGTGCTCAGGCTGGTCCACAGCAGCCGCCGATAGAGCGAGCGCCTGGCCAGGGAGGGCATGATCATGCGGGCTTGGGCAGCAGATAGCCGACGCCGCGTATGGTGCGAATCCAATCCGAACCCAGCTTGCGCCGCAGATTGTGGACATGTACTTCCAAGGCGTTGTCGGATTCGCAGCACAGGTGCTCGACCAGATGCTCGCGGCTGACCACCTTGCCGGCCTTGCGCACCAGTTCGAACACCAGCGCGAACTCGGACGGCGACAACGCCACCGCCGCGCCGCTCATCGACAGTTCGCGGGTGTCGGCATTGATGCACAAATCGCCGATCTGCCAGTTGGCCGACACGAAGCCGCTGCTGCGGCGGGTCACCGCCTGCAGCCTGGCCAGCAGCTCGGGAATGGCGAAGGGCTTGATCAGATAATCGTCCGCGCCGTTGTGCAGGCCGGCCAGCCGGCTTTCCAGCGCGTCGCGCGCGGTCAGGATGATCACCGGCAGGGCGGAGCCTTGGCTGCGCAACTCTTGCAATAGATGCAGGCCCTCGCCGTCGGGCAGACCAAGATCCAGCAGCAACGCGTCCTGCGGCTCCTCGGCCAGGAAGGTGCGCGCCTCCTTCAGCCGCCGCACCCAGACAGTGCGGAATCCGCCCTGACGCAGCGCCTGTCCCAGCGCCTCGCCCAGCGCCAGGTCATCCTCCACCAACAGTATGTTCACGACATTTCTCCACGGCCGGGGCAATGGCGAAATCATGCCAGAGCGCCATGGCAAAATCCACCGCGCCGGCGTCAATCTCCGGGCTGCAACAACTGGTCCAGCGACAGCACATCGCCCAGCCGACGCAAGGCCTGCAACTCCTCGCGATGCTCGCGCGCCAGCCGCTCCGCCAGCGCCTCGCCCTTGGGCAACAGCCGCACTTCCACGCAGCGGCGGTCGTCCCGCCCCGGGCTGCGCGCCACCAATTGCTGCTGCTCGCAGCGGCTGATCAGGCCCACCACGCTGTGGTGATGCGATTGCAGCCTTTCGGCCAGTTCCGCCACCGTGGCCCAGTCGCGGCCGGGAAAGCCCTTGATCTGCAGCAATAGCAGATATTGCAGCATGGTGATGCCGTGGCGCTGCGCCGCCTCCTCGCTGAAACGCTGAAAGCGGCGCAGCCGGTAGCGGAAGTCCGCCAGCCGCTCGAAATCCTGTTTGGAAAAGCTGGATGGCTCGGGCATGCGCTAATGGTCCAGCAAGGCGCGGTAGCACACCGGCGACGCCAACTCCCCCGCCTCGATGCGCTCGATCTCGTCCAGCTTGTCGCCCAGGAACTGCGCCAAGGCCTGCGCCGGCAGCTTGTCGCCGCCGCCGGCGTGCAGCAGCACCAGGCCGCCGCGGCGGCTGGCCTTCCACAACGGCCACCAGCGCTGCGGGTTCGCCGCCAGGTCGGCCCAGTACACTTCGCAGAAGGTGGGCCAATGCCGCTCGTCCTGGCGCAGCCAATCGAGCAGGCCTGGCGCCGGCGCCACGCTCTTGAGCCAGTGGGCGGCGTCCAAGGCCTGCCGAGGCAGATCTTTTGGCCAGTTTTCCTCGATCAGAAAAACATTCTCAAGGCCCGGCCGGTATTCGCTCACCGGCAACAGGCGAATCTTTGCGTCCATTGCGTCACTCCTTGATTTCATCTGGCGGCGGAGGCGGTGCGGCGTCGTCAGAAATATCGCATTACGATATTTAATGGTCAAAAAATGGCGGCTGAGCCGCCAGTTTGACCGCGCTGGTTTCAGCGCGGTCCTTTACTGCTACAGCGCGGCCTTGAAGATCGTGCAGATTTCTTCGTGGTTCGCCTGGATCGGATTGGTCAGGCCACAAGCGTCCTTCAAGGCGTTGGCTGCCAGTTCCGGAATATCCTCTTCCTTGACCCCCAGCTGCGTCAATCCCGCCGGAATGCCTACATCGGCCGCCAATTGGCGGATGGCGGCGATCGCCGCCTCGGCGCTGGCGTCCACGCCCAGCGCCGCGCCGACATCGGCCAGACGCTGGCCGGCCGCCTTGGCGTTGAAGGCCTGCACATGCGGCAGCAGCACCGCGTTGCACACCCCGTGCGGCAGGTCGTAGAAGCCGCCCAACTGGTGCGCCATCGCGTGCACATAGCCCAGCGACGCGTTGTTGAAGGCCATGCCGGCCAGGAACTGCGCGTAAGCCATCTGCTCGCGCGCCTCCATGTCCATGCCATTGCGCACCGCGCGGCGCAGGTGGCCGGCGATCAGCGTCACTGCCTTCAAGGCACAGGCGTCGGTAATGGGAGTGGCGATGGTGGAGACATAGGCTTCCACCGCGTGGGTCAGCGCGTCCATGCCGGTGGCGGCGGTCAGCCCGGCGGGCATGCCGGCCATGGTTTCCGGATCGTTGACCGACAACACCGGCGTGGTGTGCTTGTCGACGATGGCCATTTTGATATGGCGCGACTCATCGGTGATGATGCAGAAGCGGGTCATTTCCGACGCGGTGCCGGCGGTGGTGTTGATCGCCACCAAGGGCAGTTGCGGCTTGGCGGACTTGTCCACGCCCTCGTAATCCTGAATCTTGCCGCCATTGGCTGCCACCAGGGCGATGCCCTTGGCGCAGTCGTGCGGCGAACCGCCACCCAGCGACACCACCGCGTCGCAGCCATGCTCGCGCAGCAACGCGAGGCCGGCGCCGACGTTGGCGGTGGTGGGATTGGGATGCACGCCATCGAACAGCACGGTGGCGATGCCGACGCCGCCCAGCAATTCGGTGACACGACCGGCCAGGCCGGTTTTCACCAGGCCGGTGTCGGTCACCATCAATACCTTGCGGTAACCGTAGGCACGCATCGTTTCAACGGCTTGTTGCAGACAGCCCGCGCCCATCAGGTTGACGCAGGGAATGAAGAAAGCGCTGGTGGCCATGGCAAACTCCTGTTCTTAAGACATTTGTCATAAGCCTAGTATCAACGCTTTGTTCAGTGCCTCATTTGCCTCATGTCAAAAGATGTCCACTCTCGCCGCTCACTTGTGCGGCAACACATCCTGCACCAATTGGGTGACCAGGGCGCCGAAACCGTCCCACATGATCTGCACCCCCAGGCACAACAGGATGAAGGCGGACAAGCGCAGGAATACCACCGAGCCAGTCTGGCCCAGGTAGCGCAGCAGCTTGTCGGCGTGGCGGTAACACAGATAGACCAGCAGGCTGCACACCAGCACCGCGCAGCTGCCGGCCAGCGGCGAGATCGCGTATTTGACGATGCCCTTGCCGGTATCGGTCAGCGAAGCGCCCATGGTGATGGCCACCGAGATCGAACCCGGCCCCACCGTCAGCGGAAAGGTCAGCGGATAGAAGGCGCGCTGCTTCAGCACGTCCTGGTTCTCCGCCTGGATAGGCTGGTCGGTGGAAGTGGGGCTGCTTTCCGGCGGCGCGTCGTTGAGCATGCGCCAGGCGGCGAAAGTGATCAGCAGGCCGCCGGACAATTGCACCACCGGCAGCGACACCCCGAAGAAGGACAGCACATAACCGCCGGTGAACATGCTGCCCAGCAGCAGCAGGGCGCAATACATCGCGATGCGCCGCGCCAGATAGCGGCGCTGCTGCGGCGTGTTGCGCGCCGTCATCGAGATGAAAATGGGCACCAAACCCGGAGGATTCATGATGGGCAGCAAGGCGGCCATCACAAACAGAAACTTTGTTATGAATATTGTCAGCAACTGCATGAATGACTCCGAAACCATCGAATTCAGATCGGGAACGACGGCGGCTTCCCCGCGCCAGCCGCCATATTACACATTTCCATCGAGAAAGCAGCCGCCTGCGGTCAAGCCACCGTCGCAGCTTCGACGGCCATCCAGGCTTCAGCGCGCCGCGCGCGCGTCCGGCGTCGGCGGCGCTCAAGGCCTAAGCCAGAATAATCAATCCCTTACGCAAAACAGCCCGGCTATGCCGGGCTGTCAGCGCACTGCCGCCCCAGGGCTGGCAGAATTCACAGCGGATCAGCTCGTGGCGCTGGCCAGCTTGCCGTCGGTTTCGCCCTGGCGCAAGGCGCGCGCCTTGACCAGCGCCTCGCTGAAGTCGATGTCTTCCAGCGCCACCATCCGGGTCTTGTGCTTGTACTTGTAACCCAGCCACAGCGCCAGGAACAGCGGGATGCCCAGATAGGTGGCGATCACCGCGCTCCAGTCGATATGGCCGCCGATGAAGGCCTCGTAGTTCTGGCCCAGCATGATCAGCAGGCACAGCGCGAAGGCGAACAGCGGCCCCAGCGGGAACCACTTGGCCTGGTACGGCAGGTCCGCCAGATCGTGGCCCTGCTTCACATAGGCGCGGCGGAAGCGGTAGTGGCTGATGGCCACGCCCAGCCAGGCGATGAAACCGGTCATGCCGGAGGAGTTCAGCAGCCACAGATAGACCGCGTTGGTTTCAAACAGCGAGGTCAGGAAACACAGCGCGGCGATCACGCTGGTGGCGTACAAGGCATTGCGCGGCACGCCGTTGCTGGACAGCTCGGCAAAGCGCCTGGGCGCCATCTTGTTGCGCGCCATGGTGTACAGCATGCGGGTGGACGCGTACATGCCAGAGTTGCCGGCGGACAGGATGGCGGACAGGATCACCGCGTTCATCAGGCTGGCGGCCATGGCGAAGCCGGCACGGTTGAACACCAGGGTGAACGGGCTGGCGCCGACGTCCTTCATATCGTTCTTCAGCAGCAGCGGATCGTTGTACGGCAGGATCAGGCCGATGATCAGGATGGACAGCATGTAGAACATCAGGATGCGCCAGAAGATCTGCCGCACCGCGCGCGGGATGGTCTTGCCCGGATTGGCGGATTCGCCTGCGGCGACGCCAATCAGCTCGGTGCCCTGGAAGGAGAAGCCCACGATCATGGCCACGCCCACGAAGGCGGCCAGGCCACCAACAAACGGCCCCTGCCCCTGCTGCATCACCGACAAGCCCGGCGCGATGCGTTGCGGGTTGGGATCGGTCATGATGCCGAAGATCATCAGGAAACCGATGATGATGAAGGCGACGATGGTGGCCACCTTGAGCATGGAGCACCAGAACTCGGCCTCGCCGAAGCCCTTCACCGAGAAATAATTGAGCACGAAGATGATCAGCAGAAAGCCGGCGCTCCACACGATGCCGGGCACCGCTGGGTACCAGTAATGCATGATGATGGCGGCCGCGGCCAGTTCCACCGCCACGGTGATCGCCCAGTTGTACCAGTAGTTCCAGCCTTGGGCGAAGCCGAAGGCTGGATCGACGAAGCGCGAACCGTAGACCTGGAAGGAGCCGGATTCCGGCATGAAGGCGGCCATTTCACCCAGGCTGGTCATCAGGAAGTAAACCATCAGGCCGATCAGGGCGTAGGCAATCAAGGCCCCGCCGGCGCCGGCGGACGCCACGGTGGCGCCGGAGGCCAGGAACAGGCCGGTGCCGATGGAGCCGCCGATGGCGATCATCGACAGGTGGCGCGCCTGCAAGGTGCGCCTAAGCTCTTGGCTTTCTTGCTTTTTTTCCATCTCTTTGTCTCAAGTGCGCCTGCTCGGCGACATTGCTTTCGGCTCGCGGCGGCAGCCGGCGGCCTGTTGTCGCTACGACAGGCAGTCGTAATTGAAACGCAAAAGAATGACAGCAACCACGACTGTTGACTAGTCAAACATGCTCCCGAAGCTTAAAAAACGAAAATGTCATGTTCGCAAAGGAACAATTCCCCGCATCGGGTGCGCTCAAGCCTCCGGCTCCTGCCGTGATTCGCCCCACTTCCATCCATCCCACCGCGACGCGCCAAGCCGAGGAGTCATCAGTCAGCGCACGAAACCATCCCTATTGTTGCAATAAACCAACATATTTTGCCGCAGCCTGCGCGCTCCCGCCGGCGTATCCGGCACCGCGACCCAAGCCCAAAGCGATGGTTGCATGGGAAAACTCACAGTCATCAAACCGCACCTCATGTTTACAAACAATAATGAATATCATTCTTAAACGTACAAAATTAAGCCCATGTCATTCAAAGAAAAAACCAAACAAATACTAGTCAAAACAAAATGACAATCACACTTGGTAACACAGCCATTTACAATTTCCACATCGCCTTATTTGGCAAATATTCACAGCGAATCAGTAAATTTCGTGATTCGCCTTATTCAAGCCGTACTGTCCGCTATCGATATAACAATTCCGCATATTTCTATAACGGCTAATTTTTTAGCCGCGCCCTCCCTTCTGACCTAGAATGGCCCCGCGCTTCACCAAGAGCGTAAACACGTTCTCAGCCGGGCCTCAGCCAAATATCGATGCCAACCATTCAAATTGGCCACGTATTCATTGAGCACGCCACGGTCAATGCTCTTTTTGGTTTTCACCCTAAAAGCGGGCCTCGTTTCCACAGGAAAACGTAAACAGATCCGCGCATTCACACTTCTCGAGACGCCAACAATTTAGAGATTCCGCCATGAACGCGATTGTCGATCCGATTTTCCATTCCGCCAGCCAAGGCCATGCGCAGCTGGCGCGCCAGATTCTGGAAATCATTTTCAAACTGCGCCGTATTCACCTGGAGGACGCCGCCTCCCACGATTCGTCCGCGGAAATGGCGCCCCACCTGCCCAAGATCCAGGCAGCCATCGAGCGCCAGGCGCCCATTCACATGCTGCTGCCGGCCTTCCCCGGAAAATCGCCCAATCGCAACAAGACGCTGGGCGCGATGCCGGACCTGGCCGAACGCCACGCGCTGGACAATCTGTACCGGCTCTGCGAAGACATCCGCGCGCTCTACCCGCCCGGCGCTCAAGTGGCCATCTGCTCGGACGGCTATTGCTTCTCCGACGTGGTCTACATCCCGGACGCGGAAGTGGCCGCCTATATGGACGAGTTGAGCGCCTATGCGCGCGGCCGCTACGGCGAGGCCTTCGCCTTCTACGACCTCAAGGATCACTTCGGCTATATCAGCGACCTGGATTCCCAGCGCGAAGAACTGCTAATCCTCTTCAGCGACTCCATCGAACAGATCAAGCGCCAATGCCAGGACGAGGCGGCGATGCGCGCGATGTACCAGGGCATCACCCGCTTCCTGTTCGAAGACGCCCAGGGCATGGAGCGCTTCGCCGGCCAGAGCAAGACCGCGCTGCAAAAACTGGCCCGCGCCAACGCCTACCGCGTGATCCAGCGCAGCAACGCCTGGAGCCGGCTGCTGGAGCGCACCTTCCCCGATAGCGTGCGCCTGTCCATTCATCCGCAATTCCGCGTGTCCGCCAAGATAGGCGTGCGGCTGGTGGACAGCGCCGATGCCTGGCTCACCCCCTGGCACGCGGCCGCGGTCAAGCACGAACACGGCATCGTGCTGAAGAAACGCAGCGACATCGACGAGAGCCGTTCCGCCCTGGTCTTCGTCGACGGCCGGCCCAGCCACTTCATCGCCACCGCCGCCTGAAGCCCCGCCTTTCATCGTTCATTTCGAGTACCGCCATGCAAAACGAACCTATTGTCGCTTCCATCGTCTCCATTCTGCTCGACGCCTTCCAGGGAGAGGCCGACCACCCGCAGCGCGAGCCCCACCGCCGGGCGCTGAGCGCCCAAGTGGAACGCTTCGTGAGCCGGCAACGGCCCTTGCAACTGCTGCTGCCGGGTTTTCCGCTGAAATCGCCTAACACCCGCGACAAAACCGCGTCCGAGCGCCCCGATTACGCCGAATACGCGGCGCTGCAACAACTGGACCGGCTGTGCCGCGCCATCAGCCGCGTCTATCCGGCCGGCTGCGCGCTGGAACTGTTCAGCGACGGTCTCAGCTTCCACGATCTGCTGGACATCCCGCGCGACACCGCCAACGACTACCACCAGCGCCTGCGCCAGTTGCTGGCCAGCCCGGTGCTGCGCTGGCATGACTACGCCACCATCAGCCCCGGCTTCGACCGCCAGCGCGACCGCGCCGAAAGCGTGCTGCGCCGCTACTTGCCGCCCGCGGCCGCCGACTTCGCCCAGCCGCTGCCGGAAAATCAGTCCGCGCGCCAGATGCAATGGCTGGGCCTGCTGCGCGAGGACAACGCGGCGCGCGGCATCGTCGAGAACACGGACTGGCCGCAGCGCGCCTTGCGCCTGGCCTGGCGCGGCATCGCGCTGGACGCGATGCTGGCCGAGCACTTCCCGGACGCGATCCGGCTGACCATCCACGCCTCCGGCGCGCCCGGCGGCAAATACCCCATCCGCCTGTCGCCGGCCCAGGCCGAGGCGGCGCTGCCCTGGCATCGCGTCTATCTGCTGAACCTGGCCGGCCACGGCGAGTTGCTGTCCAAGCGCCAAGCACTGGACGCGCGCCGCGCCAAGGCGGTGAGCTTCGACGGCCAGCCCTGGCTCTATCTGGAACAAGCCGGCGCGGAATGGGAAGGGTGCGAGCTATCGGTGATGCTGGCCGGCCGTTTCGGCCTACTGATAGAAAACCGCCGTCCCGGCGCCGACTGCCTGTCGCTGCCGCGCCCGGCCCTGACCCGGCTGGCCCAGCTGTTCGGCTTCGTCGCGCTGCGCGGCTTCGCCGTGGCCGACGAGGACAAGCTGGTTGAATTCAGCGCCCAGTTCGGCACGCCGTATATCTGGCAATTCGGCGCGGTGCACAAGGTGAAGCCGGAAGAGGACGCCGATGGCTTCGTTCATTCCTTCGAGGAATTGCCGCTGCACTGGGATCTGAGCATGTTGCCGGCCGACAATGAGTTCGTGCGCAAGAATCCGCGCTTCAGCGCCAGCCTGTTCGCGCTGTATTGCAAGACCGCTCCGCAACACGGTGAAGGCCAGACCACGCTGGTGGACGCGCGCAACATCCTGCGCCAGGTGCCGCTGGCCACGCTGGCCGAATGGGAAAAACTGGATATCCGCTATCACACCAAATTCACCTACTTCGGCGGCGACGCCCGCGTCTATCCGCTGGTGGAAGCCCACCCAGAGACCGGCGAAGCGGTGCTGCGCTTCCAGGAAAACAGCAATTCCGAACTGCAGAAGTTCTTCGTCGATGTTGAAGAGCGCGCCGACGACTACCCCAACCTGGTCCAGGAGTTGCTGGAACGGGCTTATGCGCCGGAAAACCTGATCGAGCACGACTGGCACGACGGCGACCTGGTGCTGATAGACAACTACAGCAGCCTGCACGGCCGCCGCGCGATGACGCGCGCCTCGCGCGGACGCGAGCTGTGGCGCGTGCAGGTCCACAAAGGCTAGGAAGCTGTTTACGATCTGCCGCGCCGAGAAACATGACACGGTGAGTACCGCTTCGAAGTGCTCATGTCACTTGTACATTCCGCTTTCTCAGCCGCAACGCCTTGTCTCGCCTTAGTTGGCGAGATCGTAAACACCTTCTGAGCGCCTGATTGCCAGCCGCCCGGCCCCGCCGGGCGGCCTTGCCTCCCACCTCCCACTCCCCTGAGCCGCCATGCACCCACGCAAGCAGAAAATCCTCTTCGTCGGCGAGGCCGTCACCCTGGCCCACGTCGCCCGCCCCTACACCCTGGCCGCCGCGCTGCCGGCCGCGGACTACGATATCCACCTGGCCGCGGCGCCGCGCTTCGAGCATCTGTATCAAAGCCGGGACATCCACTACCACCCGCTGCTCACCAAGAGCAGCGCCGACTTTCTTCACGCGGTGGACAACGGCAAGCCACTGTACCGGAGCGAGGAATACCTCGCCTATGTCGAAGACGAGCTGCGGCTGATCCAAGACCTGGACCCCGACCTCATCGTCGGCGATTTCCGCCACTCGCTGGGCATCAGCGCCACGCTGGCCGGCAAGCCGCTGATCAACCTGATCAACGCCTACTGGAGCCCTTGCCGCCAGCCGGCGCCGCTGCCGGTGCCGGAGCTGGCCAAGCTCAATCTGCACCGCCTGCCCTTGATGCCGCGGCTGATGCGCTGGATCACCCCGCTGGCGATCCGCCTGCTGGTGGCGCCGCTGAACCGCGCCCGCGCCCATTACGGCCTGGCGCCGTTCGCCAACTGCTTCGACGCCTGGAGCCACGGCGACCAAGTGCTGTATTACGACGCGCCGGAACTGGTGCCACTGAGCCCGCTGCCCGCGCATCACCACTATCTGGGCCCGGTCACCTGGTCGCCGGGCGGCGCCTTGCCGGACTGGTGGCCGCAGCTGCAAGACCGCCCCACCGTTTACCTGTCCCTGGGCTCCTCCGGCAACCTCACGCTGCTGCCCATGCTGATCGATCAACTGCTGGGCGAAGGCCTGCAAGTGATCGCCAGCAGCGGCGGCCGCCAACGGCTGCCGCAGCGGCCCGGCCTGTTCTGCGCCGATTTCCTGCCCGGCGAGGCCGCCGCCGCGCGCGCCGATCTGGTGATAGGCAACGGCGGCAGCCCCACCAGTTACCAGGCGCTGCAGCAAGGCACGCCGGTGATCGGCATCCCATCGAATATGGACCAGCTGCTGGCGATGCGGCATATCGAAGCCTACGGCGCCGGCGCCATGCTGCGGCGCAGCCAGGTCGAAGCCGGCCAGTTGCCGTCGCTGCTGCGGCGCATGCTGGCCACGCCGTCCTACCGTCAGCGCGCCGAGCAGCTGGCGCGGCATTTCGCCGCCTGCCAGCCGCACGCTACTTTTCGACAAGTGTTGCAACAATTCGACACACAATCGGCCAGGCCAGCAAAGCCCGCTACAAAACGGGAGCGCATAATGCCGTAAGCATCGACCCCGTCCCCCATGCGGCTATCCAGCAGGCTGCGGCGCCCCGGCGGTCGAAACCATCCTAAAGTTCAAGCAAGCGGCCGCCGCGCCGCCGCCATGGAGTCTGAGCCGTGACCCAAACCGCCGAGCCCCGCCGCCCGTTCTACCGTTCCCCGCTATGCTGGGGCCTTGTCGTGCTGTTGGCGCTGGGCGCGGGCTGGTGGTGGCGGCAACACGCGGCCGCGGACGCCGCGGCGCAAAAACGCGGCGCGCCGCCCACCGCGGTGGGCGTGGCCGCCGCGCGCCTGCAGAACGTGCCGCTGCAGCTCAGCGCGCTGGGCACCGTCAGCTCCACTTACACCGTCACCGTGCGCAGCCGCGTGGACGGCCAGTTGGACAAACTGCACTTCGAGGAAGGCCAGCAGGTCAAACAGGGCCAATTGCTGGCGGAACTGGACCCGCGTCCGTTCCAGGCCGCGCTAACCCAGGCCGAAGGCCAGTTGCTGCGCGACCAGGCGCTGTTGCAAAACGCCCAGCTGGACCTGACCCGCTACCAGCAATTGCTGCAGCAGAATTCCATCGCCAAACAGCAAGTGGACACCCAGCAAGCGCTGGTGCGCCAATACCAGGGCACGGTCAAACTGGACCAAGGCGCGGTGGACAACGCCAAGCTGCAGCTCAGCTATAGCCGCGTCAGCGCGCCGGTGTCCGGCCGCGTCGGCCTGCGCCAGGTTGACCCCGGCAACATCGTCCACGCCAGCGACACCAACGGCGTGGTGGTGATCACCCAGACCCAACCCATCAATGTGCTGTTCTCGGTGCCGGAAGTCAGCCTGGGCTCGGTGCTGCAGGCCAGCCGCGCCAATCCCGGCCTGACGGTCGAAGCCTGGGACCGCGACAACCGCAACAAGCTGGCCGACGGCAAGCTGCTGGCGATAGACAACCAGCTCAACACCAGCACCGGCACCGTCAACCTCAAGGCCCGCTTCGGCAACGCTGGCGAAACCTTGTTTCCCAACCAATTCGTCAATGTGCGCCTGAGCCTGGGCGAGCGTGAAAACGCCGTCACCGTGCCGGCCAGCGCGGTGCAGCTGGGCAAGGTGGGCAGCTATGTCTACACCGTCAACGCCGACAGCAGCGTCAGCCTGGCCAAGGTGAGCGCCGGCGCGCGCGTCGGTGACATCATCGTCATCGAACAAGGCCTGAAGCCCGGCCAGCGCGTGGTGGTGGACGGCCTGGACAAGCTGCGCGACGGCGCCAAGGTCGCGGTGGTGGATCGCGCCGCGCAAAACAGCCAGGCCGCGGCCGGCGCCGGCAACAGCGGACGCCATAAACGCGACGGCAGCGGCGCGGCCGGCAAACGCCACGCCTCGGCGGCGCAGTAAGCGCGGGGAGACGGCATGAATCCCTCGCGCCTGTTCATCCTGCGCCCGGTGGCCACCACCTTGCTGATGGTGGCTATCCTGCTGACCGGTCTCACCGCCTGGCGCATGCTGGCGGTGTCCGCGCTGCCGGAAGTGGACTACCCCACCATCCAGGTGGTGACCCAATATCCGGGCGCCAGCCCGGAAGTGATCACCTCCTCCATCACCGCGCCGCTGGAACGCCAGTTCGGTCAGATGCCCGGCCTGTCGCAGATGTCGTCCACCAGCTCCGGCGGCGCCTCGGTGATTACCCTGCAATTCAGCCTGGAATTGAGCCTGGACGTGGCCGAGCAGGAAGTGCAGGCGGCGATCAACGCCGCCGGCAACCTGCTGCCGTCCGACCTGCCCAACCCGCCGGTGTACAACAAGGTCAACCCGGCCGACACCCCTATCATGACCATCGCCGTCAGCTCGCCCACGCTGCAACTGACCAAGCTGGAGGATCTGGTGGACACCCGGCTGGCGCAGAAACTGTCGCAAGTGCCCGGCGTCGGCCTGGTCAGCATCAGCGGCGGCCAGCGCCCGGCGGTGCGCATCCAGACCAATCCGCGCCAGCTGGCCGCCCTGGGCCTGACGCTGGAAGACGTGCGCACCGCCATCGCCAGCGCCAATGTCAACCAGGCCAAGGGCAGCTTCGACGGCCCGCATCAGGCCTCCACCATAGACGGCAACGACCAGCTCAAGTCCGCCGACGAATACCGCGGCGTCATCATCGCCTACCGCAACGGCGCGCCGGTGCGGCTGTCCGACGTGGCCCAAGTGGTGGACTCGGCGGAAAACATCCGCCTGGCCGCCTGGGCCGGCGCCACTCCGGCCATCATCCTCAATGTGCAGCGCCAGCCCGGCGCCAACGTGATCCAGGTGGCGGACCGCATCAAGGCGCTGCTGCCGCAGCTGCGCGACACCCTGCCCGGCGCGGTGGACGTCAAGGTGCTGAACGACCGCACCGTGACCATACGCGCCTCGGTGGCCGACGTGGAATTCGAACTGATGCTGGCCATCGCCCTGGTGGTGATGGTGATCTTCGTGTTCCTGCGCAATGTGCCGGCCACCATCATCCCCGCGGTGGCGGTGCCGCTGTCGCTGGTGGGCACTTTCGGCGTGATGTATCTGACCGGCTTCTCCATCAACAACCTCACCCTGATGGCGCTGACCATCGCCACCGGCTTCGTCGTCGACGACGCCATCGTGATGATTGAAAACATCGCGCGCTACATCGAAGACGGCGAAGCGCCGATGGCGGCGGCGCTCAAGGGCTCCAAGCAGATAGGCTTCACCATCATCTCGCTGACCATCTCGCTGATCGCGGTGCTGATTCCGCTATTGTTCATGGGCGATGTGGTGGGCCGGTTGTTCCGCGAATTCGCCGTCACCCTGGCGGTGTCCATCCTGATCTCCGCCTTCATCTCGCTGACGCTGACCCCGATGATGTGCGCGCGCCTGCTCAAACACGTGCCGGAAGACAAGCAAGGCCGCTTCTACCACGCCAGCGGCCAGTTCTTCGACCGGGTGATCGCCCGCTACGGCCGCATGCTCAGCTGGGTGCTGGAACGGCAACGCCTGACCCTGCTGGTGGCGCTGGCCACGCTGGCGCTGACCGCCGCGCTCTATGTGCTGGTGCCCAAGGGCTTCTTCCCGCTGCAAGACACCGGCGCGATCCAGGGCGTCAGCGAGGCCGCGCAATCCACCTCCTTCGGCGCGATGGCGCGCCAGCAGGAAGCACTGGCTCGGCAGTTGCTCAAGGACCCGGCGGTGGAAAGCCTGTCCTCCTTCATCGGCGTGGACGGCAACAACGCCGCGCTCAACAACGGCCGGCTGCTGATCAACCTCAAGCCCAAGGAACAGCGCGACGACATCCATACCGTGCTGGCCCGGCTGCAAGACCAGGCCGACGCGGTGCCGGGCATGGCGCTCTATCTGCAGCCAGTGCAGGACCTGACCATAGATTCCCGCGTCAGCCGCACCCAGTACCAATTCACGCTGCAAGCCACCAGCGCCGAGGACCTGTCCGCCTGGACGCCCAAACTGGTGTCCAAGCTGCGCCAGCTGCCGCAGTTGGCCGATGTGGCCAGCGACTTGCAGGACAAGGGCCTGCAGGCCTATGTCAACATCAACCGCGACACCGCCGCGCGGCTGGGCGTCACCACCGCCGCCATCGACAACGCGCTCTACGACGCCTTCGGCCAGCGGCTGATCTCCACCATCTTCACCCAGACCAACCAATACCGCGTGGTGCTGGAAGTGGACCCGCAGCACCAGCAAGACCCGCTATCGCTGAAAAGCCTGTACGTGCCCACCGCCAACGGCGGCCCGGTGCCGCTGGACGCAGTGGCCAGCATAGAAGAGCGCCCCACCGCGCTCACCATCAACCACCTGGGGCAATTCCCCACCGCCACCGTGTCCTTCAACCTGGCCGCCGGCGCCTCGCTGGGCGCGGCGGTGGACGCCATCCGCCAGGCTGAAACCGACCTGGGCCTGCCGGCCAGCATAGACACCAAGTTCCAGGGCGCGGCGCTGGCCTTCCAGGCCTCGCTGTCCAACACCCTGTGGCTGATCCTGGCCGCCATCGTCACCATGTACATCGTGCTGGGGGTGCTGTACGAGAGCTATATCCATCCCATCACGATTCTCTCCACCCTACCCTCCGCCGGCATCGGCGCGCTGCTGGCCTTGCTGGTCTCCGGCAACGACCTGTCGGTGATCGCCATCATCGGCATCATCCTGCTGATCGGCATCGTCAAGAAAAACGCCATCATGATGATAGATTTTGCGCTGGAGGCCGAGCGCGAACACGGCATGAGCCCGCGCGACGCCATCTATCAAGCCTGCCTGCTGCGCTTCCGCCCCATCCTGATGACCACCATGGCCGCGCTGCTGGGCGCGCTGCCGCTGATGCTGGGCGGCGGCATGGGTTCCGAACTGCGCCAACCGCTGGGCGTCACCATGGTGGGCGGCCTGCTGGTCAGCCAGGTGCTGACCCTGTTCACCACCCCGGTGATCTACCTGGCCTTTGACCGGCTGGCGCGCCGCCTCGGCCACAAGACCAAGCCGGAACTGAGCGCCGAGGGCGAAGCATGATCCCGTCCGAACCCTTCATCCGACGCCCGGTGGCCACCACCCTGCTGACCCTGGCCATCCTGCTGGCCGGCCTGCTGGCCTTCAAGCTGCTGCCGGTGTCGCCGCTGCCCCAGGTGGACTTCCCCACCATATCCGTCACCGCGCGCCTGCCCGGCGCCAGCCCGGAAACCATGGCCGCCACCGTGGCCACCCCGCTGGAGCGGGCGCTGGGCCGCATCGCCGGCGTCACCGAGATGACCTCGTCCAGCTCACTGGGCTCCACCCGCATCACCCTGCAGTTCGAGCTGGACCGCAATATCGACGGCGCCGCGCGCGATGTGCAGGCGGCGATCAACGCCGCGCGCTCGCTACTGCCCACCGGCATGCCGTCCAACCCCACCTACCGCAAGGTCAACCCCGCCGACGCGCCCATCATGATCATCGCGCTGACCTCGGACAGCCTGACCCGTGGCCAGATGTACGATGCCGCCGACACCATACTCGGCCAGAAACTGGCCCAGGTGGAAGGCATAGGCGACGTCAACGTGGGCGGCGGCGCGCAGCCGGCGGTGCGGGTGGAGCTGAACCCGCGCCAGCTCAACCACTACGGCATCAGCATGGAAACCGTGCGCGGCGCCATCGCCAGCACCAACGCCAACCGGCCCAAGGGCTTCCTGGAAAACGACGAGCGCCACTGGCAGGTGCAGGCCAACGACCAGGCCAACAAGGCCAGCGACTACCTGCCGCTGATCGTCAGCTACAAAGACGGCGCCGCGGTGCGCATCGCCGACGTGGCCGAGGTCAAGGACTCGGTGGTGGACCTGCGCAACGCCGGCCTCTTGGGCCAGCAGCCGGCGGTGATGCTGATCCTGTTCCGCCAGCCCGGCGCCAACATCATCGAGACCATAGACCGGGTTAAATCGCTGCTGCCGCAGCTGCAAGCCTCCATCCCCGCCGCCATCAAGATGCAAGTGGTGATGGACCGCAGCCCCACCATCCGCGCCTCGCTGCAGGAAGTGGAGCGCTCGCTGCTGATCTCGGTGGCCCTGGTCATCCTGGCGGTGTTCCTGTTCCTGCGCAACGGCCGCGCCACCGCCATTCCCGCCATCACCGTGCCGGTGTCGCTGGTGGGCGCCTTCGCCGTGATGTACCTGGCCGGCTTCTCGCTCAACAACCTCAGCCTGATGGCGCTGACCATCGCCACCGGCTTCGTCGTCGACGACACCATCGTGGTGCTGGAAAACATCTCCCGCCACATCGAAGACGGCATGAAACCGATGCAGGCCGCCTTGCGCGGCGCGCGCGAAGTAGGCTTCACCGTGCTGTCGATGAGCATCTCGCTGATCGCCGTCTTCATCCCCATCCTGCTGATGGGCGGCGTGATCGGCCGGCTGTTCCGCGAATTCGCCGTCACCCTCTCCGTGGCCATCCTGGTGTCGCTGCTGGTCTCGCTGACCACCACGCCGATGCTGTGCGCGCGCTGGCTCAAGGCGCATGACGCGCACAAAGAACCAGGCAAGCTGTTCCGCTGGAGCGAGCGCGCCTTCGACGCCATGCTGGACGGCTACCGCCGCAGCCTGGGCTGGGCGCTGCGCCACGGCCCGCTGATGATGCTGATCCTGGCCGCCACCATAGGCCTCAACGTCTACCTCTACCTGGCGGTGCCCAAGGGCTTCTTCCCGCAGCAGGACACCGGCCGCCTCACCGGCATGATACGCGCCGACCAGAACATCTCCTTCCAGGCCATGCAGCAAAAGCTGCAACGCTTCATCACCGTGGTAGGCCAGGACCCGGCGGTGGACAAAGTCATAGGCTTCACCGGCGGCGGCCAGCGCAACACCGCCAATATGTTCGTCAGCCTCAAACCGCTGGACCAGCGCCGGGACAGCGCCGATCAAGTCATCGCCAGGCTGCGCAAAACCCTGGCGCGCGAGCCCGGCGCCCAGCTGTTCCTGCAAGCGGTGCAGGACATCCGCATCGGCGGCCGCGCCAGCAACGCCCAATACCAATACACCTTGCAGGGCGACGACCTGGCCGAACTGCGCGAATGGACGCCCAAGGTGCAGCAAGCGCTGCTGAAGCTGCCGATGCTGGCCGACGTCAACACCGACCAGGAAGTCAAAGGCCTGCAAACCTCGCTGGTTTTCGACCGCGACGCCATGGCGCGGCTGGGCCTGACCCAGGCGCAAGTGGACTCCGCGCTCAACGACGCCTTCGGCCAGCGCCAGGTGTCCACCATCTACAACGCGCTCAACCAATACCACGTGGTGATGGAAGTGGCGCCACAATACTGGCAAGGCCCGGACGGCCTGGACAGCATCTATCTGCAAACCCCGGGTGGCCAGCCCACCCCGCTGTCCGCCGTCGCGCGCTGGGAACCCAGCAATACCGCGCTATCGGTCAACCACCAGAGCCAGTTCGCCGCCGCCACCGTTTCCTTCAACCTGCCGCCGGGCAAATCGCTGTCCGACGCCACCGACGCCATCGACCAGGCGCTGGCCGGCGTCGGCCTGCCCAGCAGCATCCACGGCAGCTTCCAGGGCAGCGCCAAAACCTTCCAGGCCTCGCTGGACAGCCAGCCGCTGCTGATCCTGGCCGCCTTGGTCGCCGTCTACATCGTGCTGGGCATGCTCTATGAAAGCGTGGTGCACCCGGTCACCATCCTCTCCACCCTGCCCTCGGCCGGCGTCGGCGCGCTGCTCGCCATCATCGCCACCGGCGGCGAATTCAACGTCATCGCGCTGATCGGCGTGCTGCTGCTGATCGGCATCGTCAAGAAAAACGCCATCATGATGATAGACTTCGCGCTCAGCGCCGAACGCGAACAAGGCCTGAAACCCGAGCAAGCCATCCTCCAAGCCTGCCTGCTGCGCTTCCGCCCCATCATGATGACCACGCTGGCCGCGCTGTTCGGCGCGCTGCCGCTGGCGCTGGGCCACGGCGACGGCGCCGAGATGCGCACCCCGCTGGGCATCTCCATCGTCGGCGGCCTGCTGCTCAGCCAGTTGCTGACCCTGTACACCACCCCCATCGTCTACCTGTATCTGGACCGCTTCCGGCTGTGGTGCCGCCACTGGCGGCCCACGCGCGCCGCGCTGAACCGCGGAGCCGAGGAATGAAACCAATGAAAACACAAAGCCTTACGCTGGCCTGCGCGCTGCTGCTGGCCGGCTGTGCGCTGGGCCCGGACTATGTCAAACCCAAGCTGGAGGTACCGGCCGCCTATAAGGAAGACGGCCGCTGGAAAAGCGCCCAGCCTCAAGACGCTGTTCCCCGCGGCGACTGGTGGCGCATTTATCAAGACCCGCGGCTGGACCAACTGATGGACACCCTGAACCGGCAAAGCCCCGGCATCGCCCAGGCCGAAGCGCAATACCGCCAGGCCCAGGCGCTGCTGAAACAGGCCGAGGCCGGGCTGTTCCCCAGCCTGGGGCTCAACGCCGGCCAAAGCCGCGGCGTCAGTTCCCCGGGCCAGGCCACCGCCACCAGCTACAACCTGAGCGCCAACGCCAGCTGGGAACTGGACCTGTGGGGCGGCCTGCGCCGCTCGGTGGAAGCCGGCTCCGCCAAAGCCCAAGCCAGCGCCGCGCAACTGGCGGCGATACGCCTCAGCACCCAGGCGCAACTGGCCACCGCCTACCTGCAACTCAGCGTGGCGGACCGGCAACTGCGGCAGCTCAGCGCCAATGAACAAGCGCTGGCGGACACGCTGAAACTGACCCGCAATCAATACCAGGCCGGCATCGTCTCCGACGCCAACGTCGCCCAGGCTGAAAGCCAATGGCAAAGCGCCCAGGCACAGCGCGCGGACAAGCAACTGACCCGCGCCCAGTTGGAACACGCCATCGCCGCCGCGCTGGGGCAGACGCCGGCCAGCTTCAGCCTGGCCGCAGCCGACGCCGAACCGCGCCTGCCCAATATCCCCGCCGGCCTGCCCTCGCAACTGCTGGAACGCCGCCCCGACATCGCCGCCGCCGAACGCGCGGTGGCGCAAGCCAATGCCGAAATCGGCATCGCCCAGGCCGCCTTCTTCCCCACCCTCACCCTGTCCGCCAGCGGCGGCTACCGCGGCGCCAGCTTCGCCGACTGGGTCAGCCTGCCCAACCGCGTCTGGTCGCTGGGCCCAGCGCTCGCGCTCAGCCTGTTCGACGGCGGCCTGCGCAGCGCCCAGAAAGAACAAGCCATCGCCAGCTATGACGCCAGCGTCGCCGGCTACCGCCTGGCGGTGTTGTCCGCCTTCCAGGGCGTGGAAGACAACCTGGCCGCGCAAAAGCTGCTGGCGGAAGAAGCCGCCTCGCAACAGGCCGCGGTGGACGCCGCGCTGCGCGCCGAAACCATCACCCTCAACCAATACCGCGCCGGCACCGTCAGCTACCTCAACCTGCTGACCGCGCAAAGCAGCCGCATCAATGCGGAAACCACCCTGTGGAATGTGAAAAACCGGCAATACGCCGGCAGCGTGGCGCTGATCGCCGCGCTGGGCGGCGGCTGGCAGGGACTGGACCCCGCCTCAAGACAAGACCATGCGCTGAACCAAGAAGCCGCACCGCCGCAAACAAAGCCCGGCAACTGACAGCGCAGCGGCAAGATCATGCCAATGGAAACCTGGGGAGGGAACGAACCCAGCCCGACAAGCTGACGCTCGAACCAGGCCAAGACCTACGATCTCGCGAGACAAGGCGTTGCAACTAAGAACCTGTTCAAAGAAACAGGCCGCGCCATAGCACAGGGGCGGCGCCCGCCGCCCCCTTGCTGTCACACTGGCGTCAAGCGTCGCGCAGGCTGCGCGCAGGCTGCGCGCCGCCTCCTCGCGGATCACATCCAGCGCATTGTGGTACTCATCCAGCGCCCAACGCGCCAGCCGGCACAGCCCGGCGGCCTGGGCGCCTTCCTCCACCTCGGCCTGGGTGCCCAATCGCGTTGCCACCTCCAAGGCTGGGCGCAGCAACTCCAAGGCTTCCAGCCCCAATTGGCTGGCCTCCAGCACGTGGCCCAGCAACTGCTGGCGCGTCGTCGTTTCGCACGCGTCAGTCATCGCCAAGCCTCCTGTGACAAGGACTCGAAATGAAAAGAAAGGGAAAGGGGAAAAGAGAAGAATCGCATCGCGGCCTCCAAATCGTTGCCTGAGAGAAGACCTGCCCGTACAGCAGGTACGGGGCAGGCGCGTGACGAGGAAGTGCCAAAGCGGACACATCCTGTCTGCGGTCGAACGATTCTGGGCTTCCAAACCCGGCGCGCTTTATTCGGCGTAGCGCAAACCACAGCCTACTGAGCCGGGCAGCGAGCGTCAAGGCGCGCACGTCGCGTGTAGAAGGCAAGCAAAACGGCGTACTCCCCGCACGGGAACACGCCGTTGTCGACACCATGAGTCATGGCGGGCAGGCCCTTATTGAACCATCCCACCAACCGTCTTCGCCAAGTAGAACCACCCACCCCTCAGGTGGGCATATTCATGATCGCACCCGTCGGCTGAGCGCCATTTCAAGACTGAAAACAGCCCAAAGGTTACAGACGTTACAGTTTGCGCGATTTACAGCCCAAGCCTCTGCCATCAGGATAGCGCCACACTTTTCAACCAGGCAGAAGGACCAAAACCATGTTCAAGCATCTGATTTTATTCGCATCGCTGGCCACGCCGCTGAGCCAGGCCCTGGCCGCCGACCCGCTCGCCGTCGCCGCCGACAAGCTGGCCAAACTGGAGCGGGACTTTGGCGGCAGCATCGGCGTTTACGCCATCGACACCGGTTCCGGCGCCACCGTGGCCAATCGCCCCAACGAGCGCTTTCCCATGTGCAGCTCCTTCAAAGGCTTTCTGGCGGCGGGGGTGCTGGCGCAAAGCCAAGCAAAACCCGGCCTGCTGGACAAACGCATCCGCTACAGCAAAACGACTCTGCCTAATTGGTCCCCGCTCACAACCCAACACCAGGCAAACGGCATGACCGTGGCCGAGCTCAGCGCCGCCACCGTGCAATACAGCGACAACGGCGCGGCCAATCTGCTGCTCAAGGAAATCAACGGCCCCGCCGCGCTGACCGCCTTCATGCGCTCCATCGGCGACACCACCTTCCGCCTGGACCGCCTGGAACCGGAGCTGAACTCCGCCATCCCCGGCGACCCGCGCGACACCTCCACCCCCAAGGCGGTGGCGGAAAGCATGCAAAAGCTGGCGCTGGGCAAGGCGCTGGCCGCGCCGCAGCGCCAGCAACTGGCGGACTGGCTGAAGGGCAACACCACCGGCAAGGCCAGAATCCGCGCCGCGGTGCCGGACGGCTGGGAAGTAGGCGACAAAACCGGCACCTGCGGCGTCTACGGCACCGCCAACGACTACGCGGTGATCTGGCCGCCCAAGCGCGCGCCCATCGTGCTGGCGGTCTACACCAAGCACGCCAAGAAAGAAGCCAAGCACAGCGACGAAGTGATCGCCGCCGCGGCGCGGGCGGCGCTGGAAGCGTTGAACGTCAAGTCATAGGCGACAAGCCATTGAGCCCGGAATGACCGACTGGCGCCGTGGCGCCGGCACACAGCAAATCGTAAACAGGCTCTTACAAACAACAAGCCGCTGTCGGTATCTCCCCGGCAGCGGCTATGGGTTTTTAGAGTCCATCGGATTTACTTTTTCCTATTACGGAAGATGAGATCGGTTTGATCGGCCAGTACCCCTCCTATCAACGCCTTGGGCCGATAAAACTCTCTTGCCCTTTCCGCCACCTCAACCGCGGGAATATCAATTTGTCCGATGCCCGCATTCCGAATAGCTTGAATTGAACTAGCCCAAACCACCCTGCTGATGCCAGTCCATACGATGGCAGCCATGCACATGGCGCAAGGCTCCCCCGTTGAGTAAAGCGTGACATTCGACCATCCGGTATTGCCGTGCTTATCAATGTACGCATTGATTGCATCGATTTCGCCATGCCATGTGGGATTTTTAGAGTCTGTATTCACCCCTTCCGCCAGCACCTCGCCAGTGCTGGTATTCACGATCACGGCGCCAAAGGGATAAGCCGGATTCTTCGCAGAAACCTTGATGGCGCGCCGCATGAAGCGCTCATGGAAACGTTGCACCGCGATGGGCAAAGACCGGCCAGACTGCACGGAAATAGGTGAAGACTCTAATGTGCTTGCCGGCACCCAGTGGGACAAAGACATACCACCAAGCATTAAGGCGAAATTTCTACGGGAGTACGAGAGCATGATCTTTCTCCGGTGGATTTTCACGTTCAGGCGGCTGGCCGCCTCATGCCAGGAAACACCAAGCGCTGCACGGTTAGCATTACCCGGCGCTCAACTCATAAAGTTAAATTATTAATTAAATCAGGCACAGCCTAGCATCCGCTAGCACATCGCCCAAGTCAGCATAGTCTGGCAATGCTGATCTTTTTAACAGCGCGGCTTACCCGCGCAGCCGACCACTGACGCCGCCGGCCGGATTCAAGCTCCACTCGCTGATCAGCACCATGCCGTCGGCGGCGGCCACCAGCAGGCTCAGCGCATTGGACAGGATCAGCGCACCGGGTTGATGGCCGTGCATTTCGCGCCAGGCCTGCGCGCGGTGCACATGCACGATGACACCGTTGACCATGGCCATGCATTCGAAATCGCCGAAGGCCCGCACCCGGCGCATGATGTCGGCCACCGGCTGATTGAAATTCAGCATCCGGTCTTCATCGCGCCACAGCGGCCAGTAGCTGCCGCCCTCGCCTTGCGGCTGCGCCTGCTCCCACAGCGCGGCGAAATCGCCGGCCACCCGCCCCGCCAGCCGATACAGCGCCAATTGCAGCTTCACGTCCAGCGATTCGTGGCTCTCGTCCGGCTGCAACGCGAAGCGCTCCTGCGCCAGCACCTCGCCGGCATCGAACTCCCGGCTCAGCCGGTGGCAGCTGCAACCCCATTGCCAATGCCCGTCCAGCAAGGCGCGCACCTGCGGATAAGGGCCGCGCCCCACCGGCAGCGGCGAGGGATGGAAGTTGACCGCGTAGCTCAGATAAGGCTCCCAATCCGGCACCCGCCAGTTGTAACTGGCCACCAGCAACGCTTCGCAGCCTTGCTCGGCCAGTTCCAACAGATCGCGCTCGCGCATCCGCGACAGTTGCACCGGCACGCCCAGCCGCTCCGCCGTCGCCAGCGATTCCTTGTGGTGATGCATGCGGTGGTCCACCGGCGTGCAGAACAGTTTGAGCGGCTGCCAGCCTGCGTGCAGAAACACATCCAGCACGGGCTTGAAACGGTCGGACAGAGTGATGGCGAAGCGCATGGTGGCATTCCGGCGGCGGTGGGCTGTCTTGTTTATACCAAGGCCATCCCGCCCCAACGGCAGTCCTAATGGAAATTAACAGAATCCCCCCGGCCCGCTGGCACGGCGCTTGCATCTAAGCATTGGCCAAACCCTTGTTTTGACGCAATAACTGGCCAAACTCGCCTCAGTGCGGCAATTCCCTCCGCCAAGGCGGCATGGATTGCCGCCAATACCGGCAAACGTCGAAACCAGGGCAGCGAATGGGAGTTGAGCTGCTCCGTGAAGCTCACGACCGACACTCCATCATGACTTTGCGGGAGATCATCCATGTCAGTCAGCAACACTAGCAGCATCGACGGCGGCAGCAATGCCTGGCAACAGCGCCGTGCCATTCACCAGCAGCGCCGCCAGGATTTCCAGACCATGATCAACGATGTGCAACAGGGCAACCTCAGCGGCGCCCAGCAAGCGTTGTCCAGCCTGCAGTCCAGCTCGCCCAACGCGGCCAGTAGCGCCGCCAGCACGGCGGGCACGGTCAGCGCCACCGGCGCGAGCAGCGGTGGCACCCAGGATTTCGCCAGCCTGATCAACTCCATGCAGACCGACGGCAGCGTCGCCAGCAGCTCCGGCGCCAGTTCAGCCAGCGCCGGCAACAATGTGACCCTGCTGTTCAATCAGATGCTAAGCCAGCTGCAGATGAGCAGCTTCGGCGGCTCCAGCGACAGCGATGCCGACGACGCGCTGAGCGCGCTGACCGGCAATAGCGCGGCCACATCGCCCGCCACGCTGTTCAACAACCTGGGCCAGGACCTGAGCAGCAGCAATCTGAGCCAGGCGCAGCAGGATTACCAGCAACTGCAGCAGGACTTGCAGACCAGCTCGCAACAGAGCCAGCCGGCCCACCACCATCATCACCATCATGGCGGCGGCCAGGTGCAGGCGGCGCTGATGAAGCGCGGCGCGAAAACTGAGCACCATTTTGCGCGATAAGTCGGGTTGAGATCATTTTCCAGCATTCGCAAAAGAATTTCACTTTTGACAGCAAAGGGGCCGCAAGGCCCCTCATCACTTTCTACAACTGATCACCAGTTACGAATGATCAGTTCCCCCTTCTTGTCCTTGCTGCGACCGGCACCACCAACGGAGTAGCTGATGTCCACCCGTTCGATAGTCAGCCCGTCGAACGCCTGGCGCATTTCCGGGATGTCGTTGACCGAGATGATCATGTGGCCCTTGATGGCCCTGGCCAGCTCGGCCATGCGCTGGTACTGGTGCAAGCCGAAGTCCACGCCATAGCCTTCTGTGCCCCAATACGGCGGATCGCAGTAGACCAGCGTGTGCTCACGATCATACTTCTTGATGCAATCCGCCCAGTCCAGGTTTTCGATGTAGGTACGACTGAGGCGAAGGTGGGCAGCGGACAGGTCTTCTTCCAGCCGCAGCAGATTGAGCCTGGGCGGGCTGGTGGTGGCGGTGCCGAAACTCTGGCCATCAACCTTGCCGCCGAAAGCCATTTTCTGCAGGTAGAAGAACCTGGCCGCGCGCTGGATGTCGGTCAGCGTTTCTTCCGGCGTGATTTGCAGCCACTTGAAAATTTGACGTGAGGTCAAAGACCACTTGAATTGCCGGACAAACTCTTCCATGTGGTGGCGCACTACACGGTAAAGGTTGACCAGTTCGCCGTTGACATCGTTGATCACTTCGACCTTGGCTGGCTCTTTCAGGAAGTAAAGCGCCGCCGCGCCGCAGAAGGGTTCGACGTAGCAGGTATGCTCAGGGAACAGCGGGAGAATGTGCTTAGCGAGACGGCGCTTGCCGCCGATCCAGGGAACAATGGGATTAGCTGTGATTTGTAACATCTGCAAGGTTCTTTCCACGGATGCAATTCCCGTTTAGGCTTGTTTCACCGTAGGCCTACGGTAGACAGCCTTGGGATGACTTGCAGGCTATGACTGCGGGTCAGCTGGCCGGGCAGGTGTTTGCAGCACCTTCCCGGCCGCTGTCTTCTACTTCTCTATGCCGGCGCTACCGGCCACTCCACCTTATCCAAATCCGCCACCGACGGCAGGTCACGCAGCATTTTACGGTATTTGGTCCAAGCGGCTTTCTGCTCAGTGGTCAGTGCAGCATCAGGCACTTGCGTCCAGTCGCAGGCGCGCAGCAGCGCATTGCGCTCATTGCGCAGCACTTCCAGCATGACTTCTCTGCGTGCGGCGGTGATGGCTTCATTGCTTGCGCCGAAAATCTCGCGCGCCTCGCGCTCGGGAACATTGACGATGACGCCACGTGGCGTTTCAACCGACTTCAAGATCATGGATATCTCCTAAAGGACTTTGGGCAGGGTGATGGGAGCATCCCATCCCGCATCGGGCACGGCCTTGGGGCTCACTTTGTAGCCGCCACCAGGACGCCCTGGGAGCAATGTGGTATCCGCTACCAGAATAGGTTTCAAGTTTTCAGTTCCATCAAGGTCAGTTTTGCTCAGCGGATAGTCCGCATCGATGTGATATTGCATGCCGCCGCCACGAAGCCACACGATGCGGCCCTCTGCGAACGTCACAAAGCCGCCAACAGATTGGTGGTAGGCAAATTGATAGTCCTCGATCCGCGTTAACGAGAAATCCCACCAGGCCATGCCCCGGACAGAAAACTCCAACAACAACCCGGCCACATGCGTCGCGCCGAGCGATTCAGGGTGCGGCTCTGCCCAATAGCGGCGGACGACCAGCCGCCCCAACTCTGCCGGCGCGCCAAAAATGGGAACTGGATAGAAGGTGTTTGCGTCGCCGTTCACAATAATCGTGTTACGGAACGGCAGCGCCATATCGATCTTCGCAGCCTCTCTCCACGCATCAAGCTCATTGGCTTTCGCTGTGACTTTAGCGTCAATTTCCCCCGCTTTACCGCGCACGGTTGCGGTTAATTCGGTCGATGCGCGGACAAGGTCGGCAATACCGGATTCCAGGCTCATTTCATTACTCCTTTTACTGCATGGGTCTGTAAGTCGAGGATGGCCGCCGCACTGGCGACCTGTATTTCCAGCAAGCGGTCATGCGCAGAGGACTGCTGGTTGGCCAACTGATCAAGGCGCAGCGCCGCTCGACGGTTGGTGTCGGCCAACGCTGTCAACTGGTTGGCGTGCTCAGTGGTTCTGCGCATTGTTCGTGCGGCCAGGTCTTCCAAGCCCGTATGTAGCGCGGCCAGTTGTGCATCCTGCTGCAGGTCGACCAGCTGACTAGCGATCTGGGCGCCGGCCAGGCTGGCAAGCTCTTCAGCAAGATGCAGGTTCAGGCCCGCGCCCGTGGATTGCACGATGACGCTGTCAGGCGGCACGCCGGACAGCGTCAAGTCATAGGCCAACAACAACTCCAGCCCACCTTGCTTGTATGCCAGCGCGCGGTTTGGATCACTCCACACCGCCAGGCACACACCGCTCTCCAGGATGAAGCCGACTTCACGCACCCAGAACTCTGCACTGTCGTCCGCTAGTGCCGTCAGGTGGAGTTGGCGCGGACCAACGATGCGACCGTCCGCGACTGGATAGCGGACAACCTCGTGGTGCAAGCCGCTCTGTCCGGCGTTGGGGGTATAGCCGGCGTCGCCCAAAGCGACATGGGTTATCCGCAACTGGATGCCATCTCCGCTAGCCAGCTGGATGGCGGACAAGCCCGCATCCAACAGTTGCGGGATGAGCGTAGTAGTCATCTCTAGCCCTCCATTGAAAGGCGCAGCACTGCCCTGGCGCGTCCAGCGCTGGCAAGCTGTGCGGGTTGAAAAATCGGCTTTGCAGGGACCGGCAGGCAGTGGCCACCTGTGCGACGTATCGCACGCGCCCGGCCCGCCGAGGCGAGATAAACCCTTTGATCAAAGCGTGCGCCGACATGCAGCGCATAAGAGCAGCGGACCGGCTTCGCTTCATCCACCATGCACTTCAGCCGGTGATATAGCTCAGCGCTCAATAAGGGGTTCTTGTCTTGCCAGTTGTCGTTGGCCCACAGCTTCAAACTGAAGGTGTAGGGGATACCCTCCGGCTGCTGCTGCCACCACTCCAGCAATTCGGCATCGATACCCAGCACGCGGAACACTTCCTGGACCGCCCACAAGGTGCCTTTGTATCGATGCAATTCGATCGCTCTTTTGATCAAGGCGCGCTGCTGGCGCTCATCGCTGGCCAGCAACCAGCCTTCATCGCCCATCACATGGAATTGCTCGGCAAGAACCGGCAACAACTCGGTGTCGACTTGATCCACCAGGTAAACCAGCAGCGGCGACAAGTCTTGCTGGCTGATACGGCCAGTCAGTTGGCCCAACGCGCGGAAGCGCGGGTCACTGGCCAGCACCGGAGGCAAAAGCATGGTCTCAGCCATTTGCCACTCCCGTCGGAGTGATGGAAATCTGGGTGCAGTGCGCCCATTCGCTGTCACTCAATACACGCAAGGCTGGGCTGTTCAGCGTGACCTGGTACACACCAGGCACCTGCAGCGCGGCAATCACCTGGCTTGGCACGATGTCGCGTCCCAAGCTGCCCGCCCGGCCATCGACATAGGCTTTGGCCTGTGCCATCGCCATGGCCTGCACCGAGCGCGAATCCGCCTGGGTATACAGCACCAGTTGAGCCTCAATCGCATAGTCAACGCGGCTGGGTGCCAATGCTCGCACCCGGTCAGTCAATGGCCGCACCTTCTCGGCGGAACAAGTGGCCTCAACCAAGGCCAGCAAATTGGAGTCCGGCAGCCCCGTTGCCGTCAGGGGGTAAAGGTGAACGACGCCAGGGGATGGCGACAGCACCGCAACGTCGACGATGCTTTGATGCGCCTTAAGGGCATGGAAACGGTAGGCCAGGCGGCTGCCGGCGTTGGTGAACGACTCCGGCGCCAGCTTGATGCGCTCGCGCAGGCGCTCGTCGTCCTCTTCGTCATAGCCGGTGCTGGTCACCGAGGTGTTGGCGGCCGCCACCTCCATATCACCCAACTCGTCGACCAGGCTATTGATCTGGCCAGGCTGCCAGCCATTGCCGGCAGTGCCAGCCTCTTCGCAAGTAGCGGCCACATCGACCGACAGTTGGCCAGTTGGCAAGGTGACATCCATATCGGTGGCAAATACCACCACGCCATCGCCACCCTCGACACGGGTGCCGGCCGGGATCAACAGCCCGGTGGCCTGCACGGTCTCCAGGGTAAAACGCAGCACGGTCTTGGCGGGCTGCGCCGGCAAGCGCGTCACGCCGACCAGTTCGCCCAGGTAGTCCAGCATCGGCGCGCGGGCGTAGGCCACCAAGTTCTGCTTGGCCGCCTCCTGAATGCCAATGCGCACCAGGTTTTCGCGGTAGGCGATCACGTCGATCAGCAGCCGCTCCACCTGGGCCGGGTACAAGGTCTTGCCCGATAATTGCTCGTACTGGGCAACGATCTCGGCGGTGATGGCGTCCGGGTTGCGGTCAATGAAGCTCGGCTCGGGCAGGCTCATAGCTGCACCTCGGTCTCGCGCAGCACGCCGTCCGCCAGCTTCCAGCACACGCGCAGGGTGACTTGTGAGCCCAGCACCGCCGGCGTGACCTTCACCAGTACGCAGCGCGGCTCCCACTTGCGAATGGCCTCTACCGCCTCGCGCACCAGGTGCGGAATCGCCTGGTTGATGGGCTTGTCGAGGTGAAGGTGTAGGCTGGAGGCGAAATCCGGGCGATGCGGGTCACAGCCCTTGGGCGAGCATAGGATGATGCGGATGGACTGGTCGATATCCGCCACGGTCTCGACGATGCCGAGGCCGCCGAGGGCGGGTTGCCAGTGAAGGGAGTCAGAAAGTCGATTCATGACGACATGGTGTAGTACCATCCCGTCAGAGAACTATTAAGCTCAATTAAAAAACCGAAATATGCGGGGACTTATGGAATATGTTGCACCAACTTTTAAGATGAATGGTTTTAATTGCCCGTTATGTAATGCCTACGCCCAAATTTCTTGGGTACGTATTAATAGTCAGGTGCATGGAATCAGTGATCCTAGGATATGGCAGGCAGAATGCACTCGTTGCAGAAAATCTTCTATCTGGAAACAGCGGGACACTGGTGAAGCGCTACATGCAGACATGATCTTTCCAGTGGAGAGCAATGCTCCTATACACCACAAGGACTTACCTGATGAATGCAAACCAGATTACATGGAGGCCCGCTCAATCGAAGCACAGTCCCCTCGTGCAGCAGCAGCATTGCTTCGCCTCGTTGTACAAAAGCTTTGTAAGCACTTTGGTCAGCCAGGCAAAGACATCAACAAAGACATTGGCAATCTAGTACAAGAGGGTTTGCCTAGAACACTCCAACAAGCACTTGACACTGTGCGTGTAGTTGGTAATGAGGCTGTTCATCCCGGTGAAATTGATCTCAATGATAACCCTGAGATTGTGTCCCGTCTGTTCCGTTTAGTGAATCGAATCGTCGAAAAAATGATTACGGAACCGAAAGAGGATGCTGACCTTTATGCTTCTCTGCCGGCCAGTAAGCTAGAGGGTATAGATCAAAGGGATAAGCCTAAACAAGACAATTAATGATTATGATGATTCGAATTCCCGCCGGCATCCATCACGGAACCGCTGGCGTGGATGTCTCCTTCCACCTCCACCTTGCCACTGATCACCGCTGCCGCGCCGCCCCCACCCGACACCGCCATCCCGCCTTGCCCCACCAGCCTGCCCTTCACCAGGACGTTGCCGGTGAACTCCGCCTCCGGCGTGCTCACCGTCACCTTGGCCCCAGCCTGCAGCAGAATCTCGGCGTCGGCCTGGACCACCACTTTCTGCACCCCGGTCACAGTCAGTACATGGGTGCCCCGGTCATACTCCAATAGCGCGCCGTCCTTGAAGCGAACGGCGAACTTGTTCGGGTCGGTCACCGGCGGCTTGTCCGCATCGGAATACACCGCCCCCAGGATCACGCCGTCCTCGCCGCGCGCATCCAGCAACACCGCGACATGCTCGCCGTTATCGTAGGTCCAGCAGCATTGATCCTGCAGGGTCTTCGGGTATGCGATCGGCAGCCACATGGTGCGCATATTGTCGAGGTCCGGCAGGCGCACGCGGGCGAAGCCGGGCTTGCTGGCGCTGACCGTGCCGAACTTGAGGCTGGCGCCGAACTCGTCGAAGGTATCGTTCATTTCTTCTTGCTCACTGTTGTTGTGCCGACCACATCCACCTTGCCGTCCTTCATGCCGTAGACCTTCAAGGACTTGCCGGACTTCTTCTTCGCCGCGCCGCCGCCCTTGCCCTTGGCGACCGAGATCGCCGCGCGCTTGACCTCCAGCTCGGTGGTGTAGCCGCCGCTGCGGTCGACGCGGTGGCGCGCCGACTCCACCAGGTAGCGGCCGTCGAGCTTGCCGCACCCGGTCAGGTCGAAGGTCACGCCGGCGACAAGCTTCGGATTGCCAGGCAGGGTCAGGTTGCCGGCGGTTTGTTCCTGGTTGCTCTTGTCCAGCGCCGCCTTCGCCTTGGCCTGCGCCGCCGCCTTGGAGCCAGAGCGTGTGGACAGCTTCAGGGTGTCGCCGCTGGCGGCCTGGCCGGCGCCTCGCTTCTTGGCGGACACGGTGGTTTGGCCCACGGCGCCCACCTGGCCGTCCGCCTTCATCCCGTACACCACCAGCTTCTTGGTCTTCGGGTTGTGGTACTTCACCTTGGCTTGCTGGTAGATGTCCTTGATCTTGTCGCGTAGCCGCAGCGAGATCAGATCGCCGGCCTGCAGCGTGGTCACCGCCTTGCCGCCACGCAGATCGGCCAACTCGGTGAAGACCAGCTTGCTGCCGACGATCTTGAAGGCATAGCCGTACTCGCGTGCCAGGCGGGTCAGGAAGGCCACATCGCGTTCCTGGTACTGGGTAACGCGGTCGATACGGATGTCGCGGATTTTGCCGGTCAGCGTCAGCTGATTGCGCTTGGCGATGCGCCGGGCGATCGCCGCCAGCGTGGTGTTCTCATAGGCGCGGCCGGAGCGGGTACGCACCGACTTCTTGATGCCGGTCGACAGCGCCCGGATCGTCACCGTTGAAGGCGGCGTCGCAATCTCGATCTCGTCGATCTCGAACGAGCCGCACGGCAACAGCGGCGCCGCGTCGTAGCCGATCTTGAGCGACAGCGCGTCGCCCTTGCCGGGGTACCAGGCGCGCAGCCAGCGGCCGTCGGCATCCTCCAGTTGCACCTCCAGTTCATCGGACTGGCCGGATAGGTAGTCGGTATAGGTCACCGACAACACATATGGGGACACGTCGTTGGTGATGTTCTTGTGCCCGTAGGACAGCATGAACACCGGGTGGGGCACGGCGGCCACCGCCGTCGGCTCTGGTACGGCCTGTGTCAACGCAGCCATGACGGCAGCTCCTCATCCTCGGATAGATCATCCTGCTCAATGATGGGGATGGACAGCACCAGGCCGCTCGGCAAGGCGGTGGCCAGCGGCACATGCGGGTTGGCCGCCACGATGCGTTCGTAAGCCAGCGCGTCGCCGTAATAGCGGGCAGCCAGTTGATCCCAGCGTTCGCCCTCGGTGGTGACATGAGTCAGGAACATGATCTAGATCGCCCTGGTGATGACCTTGCCGGCCAACTTGCTGATATTGGGCGCCATCGACTCCAACGCACTGCTGGCGGCCGCAAGCTGACCGGCCATGGAGTCGATGCGGCCGACGACATTGCCGGCGGTGACGGCGGACAACGCGCCCTGGGCATTGCGCACCGCATCGAGCGCAGTGTTGCCGGCGCGCAAGATGCTCGCCGCGTCGGGTAGTTGCCCGCTGAGCTTGCCCAATGCCGGCGACAGCTTCTCCAGCGGGCCGCCGACCTGCTTCAGCGCCCCCTGCAGGCCCGGCACCTGGCCCAGCGCCGCCAGCGGGTTGTCGCGCAGTCTCTGCGCCACCCGCGCGACATCCATCGCGGTCCGCATCGCCGACTGGGCCTGGTTTGCATAGGTCACCACCTGACGCACGCTGTCGCGTACCGATCCGATGGCGCTGCCCACGCCAGCCTGGAGGTCGGCGACCTTGGTGGCCACGCTGGCTGGCAGCGCGGTGGCGGCCGCCGGCGGCAACGTGGCCTGCACAGCCGGCGGCGCCAGCGGGCTTTTCTTGTCGCCGACGAACTCGCGCAAGGTGAGGCTGGCCTCCAGCGCAATCAGCGTGCCGGCCTGGTCGGTCTGCCTGCTGGTCGCCTGCAGCTCGGTCAACACGAACCAGCCCTTGTAATCGCCATTGCCCAGCACCAGCGCCATGGCCTGGTGCGCACGCAAGGCCGTCTGCAACTTGATCAGCTCCTGCTCCGGGTCGCAGAACTGGCTATGGAACGACAGCTGGATGCGGATTTCATCCAGCTTGTCGCCGACCCGCTGCAAGCGCGGCTTGCCGTCGATCAGCGCGTGCTCGGCATAGTCGACGCCAAATTGAGACTCGAAGCCGTCGAAGTAGGTGATCAGGTCGAATTGGACGTCGCCCAGGAGCGCAAACATCAGTAGGCCCTCCGCGCTTGCTGCGCGGTCACGCGCTTGATCAGTTGCTCCAACTCATGCAGCGACAGCTTCAACGCCTCGTTGATCTGGCCTTTTACACCCTCGGCCGTGCCGCCCTGGACCTGGATGGTTGGGCTGAAGTGGATGATGACGCCGCTCATGCCGCCCGCGCCGCCGGCGGCCGCACCGCCGCCCCTGGCGGCCTGAGCCGCGCCCAGGCGCTTTACCGCCGCAGCCGCGGCTGTTTGTGAGGCCATGCCGGCGGCGGCCTTGGAGGCCAGCCCCGACGAGCGCCCAATCCCGATTGCCGCGCCCTGAGCGATGTTGTCGCCAAAGCCCATGAACACGCGCGAAGGCGACTTGATGCCCAGAGTATTGGCGAACCAGCCCTTCACATCCTGACCAAAACCGACGATGGCATCCTTGGCCGCGCCGATCTTGGCCTTGATGCCATTGAGAAGGCCGCCGATCAACATGCCGCCAAAGTCGGTGAAGTTCTTGGGCAGGCTGACGCCGAACCACTTCATCACCCCGGCAAACGCCTTGTAGAACAGCCCCAGCGGCGACCAGTTCAGGATCAGCTTGGCCACGCCGCCGATGCCGCCGGCGAAGGCGGCTTTGACGCCGGCCCACAGCCCTTGAAACCATGGCTTGACCTTGTCCCAATGGCGGTAGATCAGGTAGGCGCCGATGGCGATGCCGGTAATCAGCAGGCCGATCGGGTTCATCAGCAAAGCGCGACCCAGCCACAGCACCGCCTGGCCGGCCAAGCGCAGGCCGCTGAACAACTGGCCGCCCAGTGCGCGGCCCAAGCGGCTGGCCAACCGACTGGCTGAGCCGATGCCTCGGCCCATGGAAGCAACTGCGGCTGCCAGCCGAACCGCATTGCTACGGCCGGCACCAAACAATCGGAACAACAGGGTCAGCCGGGAAGAGCCACCCAGTAGCATGGCGCGCAGCAGCGTCCATTTACTGGACAGGGTCAAGATTGATGTACCCAAGGCATTGAACGGAGACATCGCCAGATTGAGGCCGTACTTGAGTCCGATGAAGGCCATCTTGCCGGCCAATAGACCACCGACCAGGCCAATAATGCCTTTGATCAAGCCGGGGTTTTCCTTGGCCCATTCGCCGAATGCCTTCACTGCCGGCATGACCTCAACAATGATCTCGGAAATCGATGGCAACAGCGCGTCGCCAATGGTGAGCCCTAACTCAGCGGTGCCAATCTTGAATTTGTCGAGCTGCGACTTGGCGGTATCCATCCGCTTTAGCCAGTCCTGATCCAGCAAGCCCTTGTCGGCGGCGTCCATGCTGCCTTGCTGGATATCCTTCATTTCCCCCTGATTAGCGATTGCAGGTCGAATGAACGACATGGCCTGCATGTCCTGAAACAACTCACCCAGTTTGTAGGCTTCCGACAGCCGCTGCAGCGCCGCCTGGCGTTCCTTGTCATCCTTGATCGCCATCGCCTGTTTAAACTGGCCGGCCGCAGCAGGGCCTTTGGACTGCATGTATTGGGTAATGATGGCCAACATGGATTGCACAGGCGTCAGTCCCTGCGCGCGCAAATTCATCATGCTGCCCTTCAAGTCGATACCTGCGTTTGCAAAATCCTTTAGGGTGTCCGGAGCGGTGATCTTTTGCAGGAAATTCTTGAAATTGTTAGCGGCCTCATCGTTAGAACCCGCGCCTTTGCGAGCAATCTGCAGCGCGGCGCCGATCTCGGCGACGGCCTCCTTGCCGGTGACACCGAGCGCCTGGAAGGAAGGCGATAGAGCCGGCAGCCACTTGGCCATGTCGCGGATTTCGAACTGGCCGCGCTTGCCGGCATAGGCCAGCATATTGAGCGCGCTTTCGAAGCCGTCCTCTCCCACCTTGAGGTTATCCTTGAGCGCGATCGCCACGCTGCCCAGATCGTCCATGCTGGCGCGGGTCGCGGTCGCCGCCTTGGCCATCACCGGAGCGTACTTCTCCAAGGCCTTGGCGTCCTGGATGCCGCCTGCGACCAACACCGAGGTGCCGCGTGCGATTTCATCCTGGAACTGGTTCCACTTGAGCGCAGCATTACGGATAGTCGAGCCGAGCTTGGCCTCCTCAACCTTGGAAAACTCGCCCGTAATGGCGATGTCTCGCATCTGGTCCTGAAAGTTGACCGCTGCGCCCACCGATTTAACAACCGGAGCGCCCAGGGCGAGCGCGGTTCCTGCGGTCTCCATCGCCTGGCCGCGCAGATCGGCGCGGCCCGCCTTCAAGGTCTCGCCGCGCGCGATGCTGGCGGCTAGCTTTTCCTGTTTGATGCGCAACTGGTCCAGGGTCTGGCCCAGCCGCTCGTATTGGCGGCGCAGCTCGCCCACATTGCGGGTTGGATGCGCCATTGCCCGCGCCATCGCGTCGCCCAGCCGGTTGTGTTTGACGCGGAGTTCATCGGCCACCTGACCGAGCTTTTGGGTGATGCCTCGCGCCGAGGCGAACGCGGCTTGAAACGAGCCCGCCAACGCCGCGCCAATCTTCACCCCAACCAGCAGTTCATTGGCCATACCGTGCCGCCTTTTGCTATCCTGAAACCATGTTTGAAAAAACCGCCCTCATCGCCGCCAAAGTCCTATACGGACTCATCGTTTGTTGCGGCATCGCCTTCCTGGCCTGGCTGTGCTTTGCGTACCTGCCGTTCTGGGGGGCTTTGTTTGCCTTGCCCATCGCCCTGGTGTTGACGGCGTTGGCCGGCGCGCCATTGGCGGCCGGCGCTTCTCTGTTGGGCGGCTTGCTGATCGCGGTGCTGGTCGTCATCGGCCGTAAAGCGACTGCATCGTCTCGTTCCGCCGCTTGACCTCGCGTTCGGCCTCCTCGATCCAGCCCCAGTAATCCTCCATCTCCAGCCCGTCGATCTCCGACGGCTGCATCCGCAGCACCGTCAGCAAGTAGCCGTCAAGCCTCCGCAGCTCCGTCTCCGCCGCCCACCATGGCGCGAAAGCAATCGGCCAGCACCCGGCTGTCGGCAATGTCGAGTTGATCAATGTCTTCCAGCAGCAGGCCTGTCATGCGCGCGAACAGGAAATCCTCCTGGTCGGCGTCGTCTTTGCTGTGCTGGTGGGCGGCCTTCAGATCGCCGCGCTTCAGGCGCGTGATCGTTAGGGATTCGATGCGCTCGCCGGCGGCGTTGGTAAACGGGAATTGCAGCTTGAGTGCTTTCATGAGGACTCCTCCATGCGGGTGAACGTTGAACAATGTCAGTAGGTGCAGGGAGGATTGTCGGCCGATGCCGGGCGGGGAGCAGTTAAACGACTTTAATAAAAAGGGGCCACCGGAGTGGCCCCAACGGGGGGAACAAGTGATTAGATTCAGCCGCCGATATGGCTGCGGTAAGTGCCCAGCATGTCCTCGCCGCCCACGCGGAAGATGTTGGCCAGGTAGTCCAGCTCCAGCACCTCCTCGCCGTCGATCACCTGCTTGATGTAGGTGGCGGAGAAGGAAGACCCGAACTCGGCGTTGTCATGCTGCTTATAGGTGCCCAGTGGGTTTTTCTTGAACATCACGGTCAGGAAGGTGACCAGGCTGACCTCCTGCAGGCGGCCCTGGGCGCCGTAGGTCTCGATGCTGGAACGGCACTGCAGCTGCGCCGCCTTGAACGGGTTGGCCACGGTCTTGGCCACGTCCCGATACAGCGAATTCCACTTGATCTCGCCCTCCAGCTTGTCGAAGCCGGCCGGCAGCTCGATCTTGCCGATCATGCCCAGCGCCTTGTGCTCCTGCATGATGGCGGACACGTCCGGCAGCTTGACCTCGTCGGCCCGGCCCAGCAGCGAATTGCCGTTCACATAGATGTTGGCGTTGGTGATGCGGTTGATTTCGATTTTGCCGGCCATGATCAATTCCCTCCCTTCAGGGTCAGCAGGTATTCCGAGGTGATCTCGGTCTCAAAGGTCAGACGTTCCAGCGGCGGCGGCACCGTGTACTTGTAGCTGATCAGCAGATGGCCGGCGGCCAGCTCGGTCTCCGGATTGCGCGCCACATCGAACCAGGCCTTGAAGCCCAGCAGCGCGCCGTCGCCGATCAGCTTGCGGCCGTAGCCGTTCACCGATTCCACCAGCGCGTCGATGGTGGCCTGGTTCAGCGGCATGTCGATGAACTGCTGGCTGAAGTAGCGGATCGACTCATTGATCACGTCGCCGGTGCGGCGCACGTTCTCGAAGTTGCGCATATGGCTGACGGTGGGCCAGGCGGCGGTGCGGTTGCCCCACAGGCGGAAGCCGGAGCCAAAGCTGGAGAACACCGTGGTGATGCCTTGCTCGTTCAGCAAGTTCACCTCGGACTGCGGGTCGTCGATCATCGCCGACAACTGGCGTTCGACACCGGTCACCCCGGCGATCTCCTGGTTGGAGCTGGACCACCAGAAACCCTTGTCCAGGTCGACCTTGGCGCGCAGGCCGGCGGCGCGGGCGGACAGCGGCTCCAGGCGCTCGGCGTTCAGCACCGGGTCGTAGACCTTCACATGTGGGTAGCACAAGCGCACGCGGTCGCTGGAGGTGTTGAAGTTGATGCTGCCGGCTGGGCCGCGACCCGCCAACGCCTGGGCGTAGGTGGTGCCGATCGGCGCGTCGAGGTAGGTCACCGCGTCCAACTGGTCGGCCATCGCGATCAGCTCGACCGCCACCGAGTTCTGGGTGCAGAACGCCGGCGCGATCAGAATCTTGGCGAAGAAACCGAACTGGTTATAGGTATCCTTCAGCGCCTTCAGGCCGGTGCGCGCGCCGGCGGCGTTGACGGCGCCGATGATGTCGCCAGCGGTGACCTTGGTCGGGTCGGCATAGTCATAGCTGGCCTTGACGCTGGCGCCGGCGCTGATGGCGCCGCCCTTGATGCGCGCCAGTTCCCCGGTGACCAGGTTGGCGCTGTAGTCGGTGCCGGCCACGTAGGTGGTCGCGCTATCGCCGCTCTTCAACACCAGGCCGGCCACGGCGCCGTGGGCCAGCTTGACGCGGTCGGTCGCGGGGTCGAAGCCCAGGGCTTCGCTGGCCACCGCCGTCTTGTGGATGGCCGGGTCCAATACATTGATGACAATGACCGTGCCGGCGCCGTGATCGTAGATCGCGTCCAGCGCCTGCGGAATGGTGAAGCCGGGCAACTGGGGGCCAAACACGGCGGCGTCTTTTTCGGACAAGGTCAGGGTGACGGTATTGACCGCTCCGATCGGCGCGGTGCCGATCAGGCCGATCACCGCCGACTTGACGGTTCGCACCGGACGCGGGCCGCGCTCGACCTCAATGGTTTCCACGCCATGCAAGTAGTTTGCAGCCATCGCTTAGGCTCCTTTCGTTTGCAAGGTTTCATCGGCGCCGCTGCGCGCCGGTGGCTTGGCCTGCTTGCCCTTGTCGTCGACCGGGGTCAGGTACTGCAGGGCCAGCAAGGTCTTGGTGTATTCGTGCTCGACCGGCAATTCGACCTCGGCGCCGGTGTGCAGCATCACCTCGCGGACGTCTTCGCCCTCTTGCAGCGTCACGCCGCTGGTCGGGCCGCTGTAGCGGTATCTGGCGCTCGTTTTAGCTGACGCAGAAACTTCGCTATCGCTCGTTCTCATGGGGTTTCCTCGTAAGTGACTTGAGCCAGGGGGGACTCGGTATCGACGTCGGCGTCCTCGACCAGCATGCATTGCGACGTCAGCTCGACGGTGTACTGCCAGATGCCGGCCGTCTCGCCGAGGAAGGTCTCGGCCTTGGCCTGGACCTTGCGGCAATCCGGCGGCCGCCAGCCGACGAGCGCGCGGCGCACGTCGTCCACCACGTCGACCGCGCCCCCTTTGCCGTTGAGCTGGCGCAGCAGCACCGCCACCGACAAACGCACCACGCGCGGCTGGGCGACATAGCTGATATCCACGGTGCCGTCGAACTGGCTGCCGGGATAGCTGACCAGCAGCGCCCCCTTGGGGTGATTGAGCCGGTACTCGCTTGGCCGGTCGGGAAAGTACTCGACCGCCAGCTGCGGCAGCTTCGCCTTCAACCGCGCCACCGTCGCGTCGATGATCTGCAAGGTGGTGGCCATGTCAGCGGTACCGATCCAGCAACGCGGTGTCGAAGCGGCGCGACCGCGAGCGCACCTTCATCTCGCCCGGTTCCGGCGCGGCCTCGCCACTGGGCACGCCGATGGTCAGCTTGGCGTCGCGGATCGCCTCCAGCATCTGCAGCGCGGACTTGTAGGTGCGGGTGACCGCGTCGGGCAGTTCGCGGCCCTCCGGCCGCCTGGCGTACAGCCAGTGCCGCGTCAGATTGACCGTCATGTCCTTGACGACGGACGGTACCGGGTCGAGCGGCAGGTTGTAGCGCCCGCGTAGGTGGGCATCGACCAGCTCCTCGGCCTGGCGGACGCCTTCCTCGACCACCGCCGCGTTGATGGCGCCGGCCGACTCGTCGTCGTTGGACAGCCAGATCAGCGTCTGCAGCGGAACCGCCAGCTGCAGATCGGCCAGCGAGCAGTAACGCATCTCAGATGCCCCGCACGATGCGGATCAACTCGCCCGCCGCGCTGGCCGCATCCCAGGCGATGCCGTTGGCCACGCCCGCCGCCTTGGTGATCGCCTTGCCGCTGGCGTCGGACTGCACCTCGGCGCCGGCCGCGATGGCGGCGCCGGCCTCGACCAGGATCACGCCCAGCAGATTGGCCGGCGCCGGGCTATCGGCCACCGTGTCGGTTTCCACCACGCCCAAGGCCTTGGCGCCGGCGGCGCAGACGCCGCCATCGAAGCCGACAAAGCGGCGCGCGGTCAGATCGGAGATGGCCAGCACCGAGGCGACCAGGACTACGTTTTGCGTCTTCATTGCTTGGCTCCTTCACCGTCATTGGCCGCCTGGCCCTTGTCCTTGGCCGCGCCGGTGTCGCCCTCGGCCGGCTTCTTCTCGTCCGTCTTGGCGGCTTGATCGGACTTCGACGAGTCGCTCGTCTCCGGAGCGGACTTGGCAACGGCCACCCGCTCCAGCCAGCGACGTTTCTCCGCCGCGTCTTGATCGCCCAGCTCGATGGTGTCGCCGTCGTGATAACGTTTGCCGTCGTGGTCCAGGTCGATGCCGCGCACGCGGTAGGTTTGCTTGCTCATGGCGGGCCTCACGGATTGGCGTTGGTATCGGAGATCAGGTAGCCGGCGTCGGCGCCCACCACCACGATCTTGTAGGTGTCGGTGTGACGCACGTACTCCACCTTGTTGCCCTCGGCGTCGTACTTATCGGTTTCCGGCATGCCCTTCTTGCGCAGGGTGTAGCCGAACGACGGCACATCGTGGTCATGAGACTGGCCTTCGCCCGGCTTGGCCACGTAGGCCAGCACCAGGTTGTCGCCCCAGATATCGCCCATCGCGCCTTGACCGTTCGCCGCCAGCGCCTCGCCAACGTAGATGTTGTCGAGGTTCCAGATCGCTTTCAGGTGCTCCAGGGTGATCAGCTTGCGCTCTTGGGTACCCAGGGCGGCGGCCATCTTCGGATGGAACTTCAAGGAGGCGTAGGAGGACGCGCCGATGACCGCCGTGTTCGGGCGCATGCCGATACGCTGGCGCACCACTTCCTTGCCGTCCTCCACCGCCTTGATCGGGTCGCCGCCGCCGCCGCTCCATTGACTGGAGCCGGACAGCACAACCTTGGCGCCGGATAGATAAGTGCTCGGGTTTTGCGCCAGGTAGGCGGCGCGCACCTCGCGGCCCAGGTCGATCGCATCCTTGACCCGGCGCGCGGCCTTGGCTTCTTCGTTGAACATCGACTCGGCTTTTTCGCGGTAGTCCACCGGATAGGCCAGGTCGTGTTCGCGCAACACTACGTCCATGGTGTCGGCATCGTCCGCCGTCATCACATTGGACTTGGCGCGGATCGCGCGCTCGGTCTCCCACAGGCGGAAGGCCTCCTTGCCGAACAAGGGGATGATGCCGGCCTCCTTGTCCATGTCGGCCACCGGGAACAGCCCCTCGCCGATGTATTGCGCATTGTGGTAGCCGCGCGCCAGGTTGGTCAGTACCGGGTCGACGACCCGGAGTCTTTTCAAACGGTCAGCCATGAAAGTCTCCTAAGTGATGGCGGCATCTGCCGCCCAAGGGGTTACAACAGTTGGCGCACCGCCAGCTCGTAGGGAATGTTTTTCTCGGCCGCCAGCGCGGTGGCCTGCACATGCAAGCTGAGGCGAGCGGGGTCGGTCGCTTTCTCGGCGAACTCGGCAACCTCGACGGTGCCCAACTCGCCGGCCTTGCCCTTGGTGGCGGTCTCGCCGAACTCGACCACCTTCGGCATATCGCCCAGGAAGCCCTTGATGGCGTTCACCAGAGGCTGCTTGTCGTCGCCATCGCCGAACTCCACAGACTTGCCGTCTGCTGCGGGCGTGGTAGCCAGGTCGAGCACCGCCACCACCGCCTCCTTATGCTTGGGGGCGAGCACGCCCTTGCCCACCAGACTTTCGGCAAATGCCGCGTTGTCCTGGTGGCGCTTGTCCGCCTGGCTTGCCTTGTCGCGGGCCTCGTGCTGGGCAAGCTTCTGCTTGAGCTGGGCGTTCTCGGCCTCCAGCGCGGCTTTTTGTTCAGGGGTCACTGCATCACACTCCTTTTTGGAAACAGCGGTGGAAGCGACCGCAGGCGCATGGGAAACGGGGTCTGCAAAGGCAGGAGCTGGGGAGTCTTTGTCTGGCTCCGGCTGGGCGGCGGACTCCTGAAGGGAATCCACGCTCCAGCTCGGCAGGGCGCGGTCGGCTTCCTCCTGGCCGAACTTGGTCAGAAACCAATCGCGCAGGCTGCGAAACATGCTCGCGATGTTTCGATCATCCCAATCGCCGAACTCGACAGCTTCCTGGAAGGCCACGCAGTCATCATCGGCAGCGGCAAAGGATGGATCGTCCAGCCCCTTCACGCCTGGGGGATGTGCTCCCAGGAAGCCGACGTGGCGGAGATACCAGACGCCCGGCACCGGGTTGCTGGGAGAGTTTGGCGGATAAAATTTGGACGAAATTTTGCCGTAGCGGCGCTGCCCGACTTGCTCAGCAAACGCGGCCTCGACATCGCGTGGGGCAGCGAACAGGCCGCGTTCCGTGGATGAGAGCGACCCAACCCAGCCTTGGGCCGGATCGTCGGTTTTGGGGTGGCCGATCACCAAGGGGGCTTCGTGCAGTTTCGGGTTGTAGGCCCGCGCCGTCGCCGCAACATCTGCCTCGGAGAATTCAATGACATCGCCCGCCATCGTCACATGGCGGCCGGGCTTGAAGATGTGGATGAGTTTGGTCGTGTTCATGCCGTCATGGTGAACGGCGTCAGCGGGTGGGACTTTTAATCGACTTTACAATTTGACGCTCGATTGAAATTTGAGCGGGAGAAGGTAGGCGGCTTGCTGGGTGTAAAGCCTTTATAAAGCTTTACGGTGTGGCGATCGGGTCAGTGGACTACCGTTGCGCATCCCAAGCGCCGCCAAACCGCCTGGCAGGCTAAACGCCCGCTGCGGATTTCAGGTGGCGCAGCACCGTATCGAGCACTTCCTCTCGGGCCTCCGGCTGCAGCTCGCCGTCCGCCGTCATCGGGAAGTAAGGGCGTGCCGGCAACTCGACCGAGCCACCGCGCCCGGCCTCGCCGCCGAAATGCTGGATCGCGGCATAGACCTTGTTGCTGCCAAGCACGGCTTGGGTGCTGTCGTAGTCGGGCGTCACCGAGCTCGCCAACTGGCCGGAGTGCTGCAGGATGCGGAAATTGGACAACTGGCGTTGGGCCGAGGCCTTGAACTCGCCGTTCTTTTTGAAGGCCTTCTTGCCGCCCAGACGCGCCAGCTTGGTGGACTCGGCCAGTGGCGCCCATTTGGGCCGGCCCTCGGCCTCCAGGTTGTCCTCGGTGATCTTGAGCAAGGTCTGACTGATCTTGCGCATCGCCGGCGTCAGGTCGCCGCCGGCACGCTCCAGATTGCGCAACGTCGCCTGCAGCTGGCGGTCGTCGATGGTGATGCTGACGAAGTCGCTCATAACAACTCCTGCCGGGCCAAGCCGGCCAGCTCGCCGGTATAGCGCTTGAGGTCAGGCTGCCAGTCGGCCGCGCCGGGGTTGAAGCTCCAGCCCACATCCGGCGACACCGTGATCTCGCGGCGGGTGACCGGGTCAATCGCGCGGAATGTGGCCACCGGTCGCAGCTCGCCGGTTTTCTCGGAGACCAGCTTCTTGGCGCTGCCCAGCTTGCCTGTCGAGGTATCGGCCTGGATGCCGCTCTTGGCGAGGTCGTCTCCCGCCAAGGCCACCACACGGCAGCGGCAGCCCCAACCGTTGGGCGGGTAGTAGAACTGCCAGAACGGGTCGTCGTAGCGGAACACCTTGCCATTCATCGCGCGATGGCTCGGCCGCGTCTTGCCGTCCAGGATGGCGACGTATTGCCAGTACGGCCGGTCGTCGACGTTGGCCAACTGCTCGGTGTAGCGCCCGGCCATGTAGGCGGTCTGCAGGTTGGTCCGGTAGATGGTCTGCAAGCGCCAGGGGCTGCCCAGCTGCACCTGGCTGACTTCCTCGGTGTTCGGGTCGACCTGTTCCTGCTTGCCCCACCAGCCCTTGGCCTTGAGCACCGGTGTCAGCTCCTTCTTGAACCAGGCCAGCGTCTTGCCTTCCTTGATCGCGGTCTCCACCGCGTCGCGGATGTCCTGCAGGATATCCAGCCGCGTCGCCTTGGCCACGGTGAACGCCTGGGCCTGAGCATCCTGCCACAGCTCTTCCCAATCCCAGGTGACGGCGTAGCCCTTGCTGACCAGGTATTCGATCGCCTTCTTCGGCGGCAGCTTCATGCAGTAGGCGAGATCCACATTAGGCATGGAGGCGTCCCCACAAGTTAGACACAAAGAGTGCGCGAGCCAGCCGCTCCTGCAGCCCGCTGGTGTCCATCTCCGGGTAGAGCTCGGCCAAGGTGCCCAGCAACTCGTCAGGACGCGCGCCGTTTTCCACGCGCTTGAGCAGCGGCGCCAGCAGCGCCTGGGCATCGTCATCCAGATCACCGGCGGTCAGCGCGTCGAGGGCGGCGTCCAGTTCTCCCTGGTCGGCTGCATCGACTGCTTCGGCGAATTCAGCCGCCGGGGCCTCCGAGGTAGCCGTTTCGACCAGGTCGCCATCCTGCAGGCTATACGCCCGCTTGAAATATGCCGGGGTGAAGGTCGCGCCGGCCCGCGTCAGTTTCTCGTCGCGCTCGGCCATTGCCTGGTCCACCTCCTGCTGCTCCCAAAGCGAGAACACCGGCCGCGCGCCGTCGTTGAAGTTCAGTTCGCACACCCAGCGGATCAGCGTGTTGAGCGCTTCCTCGACAATGGCCTTATCGCCGTCGCGGATGTCGCGGGTAACCTCCAGCCCGGCCTGGGCCGAGGCGCGGTTGGCGGTGGCCTCGGTAGTCTGGTTCTGCCCCAGCAGCGCGATCGATACCTCGGAGCGGCAGAAATGCAGCAGCCTCTCGTACACCTCGGCGCTGCCGGTCTTGCCGGCCGCTTCCTTGATCTCGATGCTGGAGTCGTCCGGGATCACCGCCACCGCGTCCTGCACCATGCTTTCCAGCCGGTCCAGCAGCAGGTCGGTCTCCGCATCCGACGCGCTGCGCGGGTGCTTGCCTATCACCCAGGGCGCGCCGTATTTCTCGGTGAACTGCACCCAGAATTTGAGGCCGCCCTTCTTGAAGGTGGTCGGCCAGAAGCACATGGACAAGTCGGCGAAGCCATAGGGGTTTTGATAGCTGGGGTCTTGGCGCGGCACCAGGAACTTGCGCTGCGACAGTTCTTCGCCCTGGATCATGGCTTGGCGCGAGCGGAAGCGCAGCTCGTTGTCCGGGGAGTAGATGAACCAGTCCGCCGGTTTGCCGATCACATCGACCGGCACCAGGTAGCCGCCGACCTTGCCCCACATGACTTCCATCGGCTGATAGCCGTAGAGCACCGCGTCCAGCATCTCGGTGATGATCCTGGACAGGTCGAGATCGGCGAAGATGTCCTCTATCGACTTGGCGACACGGCTCTTCGCCTTGTCACGATCCAGCCCCCATTCCAGCGCCTTCACCGCCGCCTTGCGGCGACGAATGCAGCCGCCGACATGCGGATCGGCGCGCAGCTCGCGATACACCTTGATGTCCTTGCCCAGCGCCTTCAGCACGGTGTCCGGGTTGGGCAGATACATGCCCAGCCCGGCAAAGTCGATGCTGCGGCCGCGCGTGGCGATCTGGTCGGACAGGGACTGGCTCGGCTCGCCGAACTGGACGAAGTCGGTGGGCGTAACCCATAGGCCTTTGGTTTTCATTGGTACCCCTGTGTAATGCGGGCGGCGGCTCGGCGGCGGCGCGACTTCACCGTGACCAAGCCTTTGTTGAGTTCACGGCTGGCGTAGTACGCCAGGGCCACCGCGACGGCGACGTCGCCGTGGCGCTTGCCCTTGTCCTCGCCCGTGGTGCGGGTGTCAGGGATGCGCGGCACGCCCTTGATCACCTGGACGGCGCGCAGGTCGGCCAGCACGTCGGCGTCCTTGGGCAGGTCCACCAGTTCGCCGTCCTCGAGGGCGGCCTTCACCGGCGGCATATGCTCGCGGTACCAGCCTTCGGACAGCATCACCTGCTGGATGCGGCTGGCGCCGTAACGCTGCATGGCCACCTCGGCCAGGAATTGACCGTTGCCGCGCGCATCGAAGGCGCCGCCCATGAAACGCGGCAGGCGGTCCATCAGGTAAAAGGCGATCTGCTCTTGCTGGCGGAACGGCACATTGCGCAGCTCAATGATGAACGGCACCCGCCGCACCAGGTTCCGCGTCTGGATCAGCGGCACATGCACGGACAAGTCACCGCTGCGGCCGAAGTCCTCGCCGTTGAATGAGATGGCGTCCGCCGGCAACGCGGCCAGCAACGGCGCCAGGTTCGCCTCCAGCCAGTCGCGGCACTCGGCGGCGCGGATGTGATCGGGCAACAACTCGAAGCCCGGCTTGCACTCCCAGCGCAGCACCGGCGTGTCGGCCGACATGCGGGATTCGATCAGCGCCCTGGACAGCCAGGCGCCGCCGCTGTTCTTCGGAATGCAGCCATACTCTTCATCGGCGGACTCGGTATTGGGCGCGTTGCGGTACAGGTCGTCGCGCCATTTCTTTTCCGCCTCCGGCGACCAGGTTTGGCCGGTGACGTAGCAGATGCGCTTGTACAGGCCGTCGGCGATGGCGTCGTCCAGGGTGATGCGGTGGATGCTGTAGTCCTTGCGGCCGGTGCGGGCGTCCTCGATGTACTGGTTGAACAGGTTCTCGACGCCGTTGTGAGTGCTGATCAATCGCACCTTGTTGCCCCACATTGTCAGCGCCAGCGCCGCCTTGAGCAGTTCCTCCAGGTTGTCGTGGAAGGCCGCCTCGTCGATCACCACATCGCCCTGCAGGCCGCGCAGATTGGACGGCCGGCTGGACAGCGCCTGGATTTTGAAGCCGCTCTTGGGGAAGCGGATCATGTACGCGAGGATTTCTTCCTGCTTGCCTTCATCCCAGAAGGTTTGTTCGTAGACATCGGCCTGGGCCAGCTCGTTGAAGGCCTTGGCGAACAAAGCGCAGGCGGCGATGTACTCCAGCGCCATTTCCTTCTTGCTGCCGACGTAGAAGGTATTGCAGCCCATTCGCCGACGCGGCCGGGCGGCCTTCACCACGTTGCGGCCGGCTTCCGCCCAGGTGATGCCGGTGCGGCGCGACTTCTCTCCGAACATGATCGGGGACTCGTCTTCGAACCAGCGTTGCTGGTAGGGCAGGAATACCGGCTCCTCCGCCGGGATGGCGTCAGCCACGTCCAGCGGCACCACCACGCCGGCCAGCTCCATCTCCTCGGCCAGGTTGATCTTGCGCGGCGTGCCCAGCGGCTTGAGCGGTGGCGGCGCCATCATTCTTTACCCAACAGAATGCGGCGGATGCGGGCCTCCATCTGCTCGCTGATGCCATCGGCGCCGCGCAGCTCTTCCAGCTTCTCCTCCTGCTCGGCCCGCAGCGCCTCGCGCGCGGCCCGCTCAATGCGGGCTTGTTCGTCCAAGCGGAAGCGTTTCTGGTTGACGCTGGCGCGGGCCAGGGTGGCGATGTTCTTCGCGGCCTTGGAGAGCAGCGCGATGCGCTCCTCCGGCTTGGTGTCTTCCTCGTTGGCTTCCTGCAGGCTGACGATGGACTCGAACAACTCGGTCTGCACCAGGGCGATCACCGCCTCGGAGCGCGCGTCCTGGTCGTCGGCCGCGCCTTCGGTCAGCATGCGGGCGGCCTCGGTCGAAGCCTTGATCGCGGCGAAGCGGCGCTCGATCTTTTGGCCATAGCGGTGGATGGCGCTCTTGCTGATCGCAAAACCCTTGTCGCGCAGCGCTTCCTCCAGCAGCTGGTAACCGCTGAAATTGCCCTCGACCAGGGACTTGTCCAGCCATTCGCGCACCGACTGGGGCAACTGCCCGACACTATTGCGACGCGCCATCACTTGCCCCAGTACTTGTTGGGGCGGGCAATGCCCGGCTCGCAATCGATGGTGTACTCGACGATGTCCACGCCGCAGCGGGTCAGATCGCCCCACCAGCGCCCGGAGGGCTCTTTGCGCAGGCTGACCAGCACGCGGTCCGCCAGGTAGTCCAACTCCTTGCGGGCCTCCAATGCCGTCACGTCTGGGTAGATCGACTGCATCGTCATCAGCACCACGTCTTCGCAAACTTCCTCCGGCCGCGCGTTGTACAACGCCAGCAGCAGATACCAGCGCAGCAATTCACGACGCAATTTCGCTTGATCCAGATTCATCGTTGAGCCCCTTTCAATTGGATGTTTTCGATCTTGAGCGCCACCGCGTCGAGCTTGGCCTCGATCACCGTCTGATTGCGCATGTAATCTTCTCGGCGCACATAAGACAGGGGCAAGTCGCCCTGGAACTTTAGGAAGTCCAGCTCCAGCCTATGCACGCTCTCAGCTTGTTGGGCCAGTTGCTGATTCACGCTGTCGGCTTGCTGCCCCAGCTGTTTCAGCAAGGCCCTGGTTTGTTCTTCTTGCCGGTCGTCGCGCTCGCTCTGGCGGCGATCAATCTGGGCCAGCAACACTTTGCCGGCCCCGATCAATAGCCCCAGAAAGGCGGCCAGCCAAGACACCAACACGCCGAATTCCAGTTGTAGCGTCATGCATACCCCCGCAGCCGTTGTTCGTGGTGTTCCTGGCAATGAATGCAGCGCGTGCACCCCGGCGCCGCCAGGCGCCTGGCCTGCGGGATCTCGCAGCCGCAGTCGTCGCACTCGGCCAAGGACTCAGCGCCGCCACGGTTCAGCGCCGCCGCGATGGCCGTCTCGCGCTGGAAGGCTTCCAGTTCCTGGGCACGGTCAAAGTCGTCCATCAGTGACCTCCCTGCAGTGCGGCGTGGGCATCGAACTTGGCTTCCAGTTCATTGCACCAGCGGCCGTAGTCGACAGCGTGGGCGATCAGGTCGGCCGGTGGTATCCCGGTGCTGGGGGCGGCGGCTTGACCGGCTTTTGCAGCATCTCCGGCGTCGGCTGCGGGCAAACCCGGATCACGCTCGGGGTAGCCAAGCGCGGCGCGGTAGACGCGCAGGCTGTCAGGGCCAAGACCAGTCCAAGCCTGGCCATCATTGCGAGTTGCATCTGCGATCCTTTCGCGGAGTTGGGCCTGGCTCTGCGCCAGTTGGCCCTGGGTTTGCAGCAGCTTCCAGCCCAGCTTGTTGGCCTGCTCGGCGAGTTGCCGCTGGTCGGCCAGCGCGGCGGCCAGTTCGCCCGCCTTGGCCGTGGCGATGCGGGAGCGCTCCTGCTCATGCGCGAGCTGGACGCCTTGCAGTCGGACAGCGGCGGCGGTAGCGGACACCTGCTGGCCGGAGTAGAAGCCGCCGCCCCAGACCAGGACAACAGCGGCAGCGATGGCTAGCGGCTTGATGTAGGGGCGGATGTCAAACATGGCGCGCCCTCCGCCGGTTGCGGGCTTTGATGGCGGCGCGTCGGATGGCCGCGACGCCGGTTTTACCCAGGCGCGGCAGCGGCCAGCTGAGGCATGCGGGTATGACCAGGGGAATGGCGAGGGACGGAAGTGCAGCAGGTGCGGGCGCCAGCAAGCGTCGCCCCCAGCTCACCAGCCGCTGAATGAGCTTAAGCATCGGCACCTCCCTTGGCATCGCGGCGTGTAGCGATCCAGCTGCGGGCCGCAGAGTAGCCGCCCACGACACCGAGGTAGATCAGCCAGACGTCCGGCGTCAACGAACCGGAAACACCTTGGTAGATGAACATGCCGGTTGCGGCCGCGCAGGCGACATTCGCCCACAATTTGCTGTGGCTCAATCTGTTAGTAGCCGGGTTTTTAAACAGGTCGCCAAGGCTCATTACTGATACCCCTTGGCCAAGGCAAAATGAGGGAATTCGCGGAACGGCGCGCCAGGACGGCCATACCAATTCAGACCGAGCTCCATACCGATCTTGCCCATCACCTGCCAGTGAGGATGTTTGGCATCCCACATAGGTTTACCCGACACAAGCGGGACCACGTCGAACGCGCGAGCAGCCGGTCGGCCCTGAATCGTCGCGTTATGTTCGGACTGGCCGGCGCGGGCGTTGGTCACTCGTGGGCCAGGATTGCCATTACGGCCCTGTGCATAAAGCTGGTCCTGCTCGGCGCCGGAGCGCCAGGTGCAAGTGATCAACGGCTCAACTCCAGCCGCTTCACAGCGGCGCACGAACTCGCGGCAGAGGGTCTGCAAGTCGGGATGCAGGTCTTCAATACGACGGCTGGCCATGTTTTCCTCCTGTCAAAATGAAACATGCCACCTATTTTCAGGTGGCATGTTCGGAGGAACTTTTAATCTTCTTTAATGCTGCTCAGGAGGGGAGCGCTTTGGGTCGACTTTGTGGCCTAAAGCTTTATAGCTGCTCACAGTGCTATTGAAGCTATCTTGAGCATCTGCATGGTCTTTTACTCGATCTGCTGGGACCAGAGTAAGAATGACGGTCCATAACTGCCATAAGGTTAAAAATACGAGTAGCGTGTACGAGAGCCCCCTCATCTCTACGCTATAGACATGAAGCACGGCAATGCGCTTCAAGACAGGGGCAGTGACTCCTACGATCAAAACGATCGACAGAATCGCCGTAGAATGAACCGCAGGGGACAAGAGTTGGCCGATGCCACCATTAGCTAAGCTTGGGGTTGGGTCATCACGTCTAAAAGATAACTTCAATCGCTCAGGGTATACAATGGCAAGCCATGCTCCAACTACTGCAAAGATGATCGCTGCTGTAGTTCTAAGGGCCTCGAACAAAGGCCACTGCTCCACAAATGGTATAGCCCTTCCGAACTGATACGCGAGGGCAAGCAGTATCAGAACTAAGATGCTTACCATTAGGCGCATGCACCTTACTTTCATCTCAAAATGCTCAAGATGTGCTCCCTCTTTGCATGTAAAGCAGACAAGAGCGACTCACTGTTTACAACTTCAGGGTGATCCCGTACCACGTCTAGATCAAACTCACCTCTTGCTAGACTATGGCTAAGCCAATAAGTTTTATTAGCCTCACCCTTGAACTCAAAACCATAGTCATCCCACTCTCGCTCATGATGTTCTTCCCACTCAGCAATGATCGCATCCACATCTGAGACCTGCACAGTAGTAGCGACCTCATACTGCACTTTGACGTTTTCATTTCGAGTGGAGGGGGGGCTTATGTGCATCTTATGCAGAAAAGTTTGCCACAATGCAAAATCTGGGGTTCTCTGAAGTCTCAAGACACTCTTACGTATAACTTTTCGAATGCGTTGTGCTCTTTGACGAATGTAGTCTTTGCGCCCAGGCTTTTGTTCTAGTGCTGTTTTGAACCTTGGAAACAGGTTCATAGGAGGATCATTTTCATCATCCCTGTAGCCAATAACTTCAACATCGGCACCACTTGATGTGTTATCAAATACAACATACCGAGAGAACGAACCCAAAAAAGAGTCGAAGTAGTTCTGTAGTGACTTCTGACCTGTCCATAGGTGTTGAAATCGCACACTTGCAAAGATGTTTTGCCGAGGCAAAAACCAGAAATATGTAGCAAACCCAGGGATACTGCCTGGGTCAATTTCATTTATTACTACTTCAGCACTACCAACATTAGACTCTCCTTTTATCGAGGCGACACCTGCCTCATTGGCAGGGGTTTGATTCCAAGTTGTAACGACCCAACTATCACCACTGTTTTTGATATCCAAAAGGTAGGCGGGGTGTATGTCCTGCCCATCTCTGGGTTCAAATACCTTGGTTTGAACCAGGTTCTTGTTTGAACTCCAGCGTTGCAGATCACTCAAGAGTGCATCGATAGACCCGAAGGCAGGGGTACTTTCCCCCCGACGATAAAATCCACACTCTTTAATTTTGTAAAATGAAATTTTTGCTTTTTCAGTCATTTTTAGGCGTGCTTTTCAGGGAATGGGTAGTCATTTTTTACAAGTATAGGCAACTGTGCCCACGCTTCCATCAGGACGTATACCTAATACCTTCAAACATCCTAGCCGTGGAGGTGTCTCACTAGTAGAAGCGATTTGCTCTGTTGCGGGAGCCCCTCCACCAGTCTTGGCTATTTTTAAGCACTCGCCACGCTGCGTCTGGTATTCCTTCCAGGTTCCAGCTACAGATCCAAGCACAGATTCTTTGCCAGCTTGGGCCGTGCCAAGCTTGGCCAGCCACCAGCTTTGAGCATGAACCCCTGCGGCAAAGCAACGACCAAACGGACGGTCAAAAACAGAGGTGCCGAACTTTTTCCCATCCTCTTTGAGCCTACTCATACGCTTGCTCTGCTCATGAATAGCCTTCTGATCTCCTGACTTCAAGATGGGCTCCGCAGCCTTGGTCGCCACATCAAGATCACGAATGTAGTTGCTTGCATCCAGCGGACTGGCCGCAAATGTTTGACCTGCAATGAACAGTGCAGCTAAACCCAAAAATCGCATCTCAGCTTCCTTTTTAAAGGCTACTAGAACAGCTTCTCCATACCATCGGCCGGGGAGGTTTGCTCTAAATTCATCTCGGGAATCGGTTCAGGCTCTACTCGTTGTTGGCGCTTGGGCTTGGCTTGTTTTTTTGGCAAAGCTTTACTTTTGGTCTGTGGGCTCTTGGGAGAAATAGCCTGCCACTGTGGGGCGAAACCATCTTTGCCAGATACACACCGAAGGTCGGTGGCATTCTTATTGTCGATGATGCTGCCAACCGTGAATAGGCTGCCACCATACTCACAGCGCACCAGTTGCTGCTGGGCGAACTGCAATTGCCCAGCCAAAGAGTAACGCTGATATCCAAAGAAGACCGACACAGCAATTGCAACCACAGTGATTGCGATCAGAACAGCAAGGTTCTTCCTAGTCTGTCCAAGTATGTCCGTTGCTGATGCACACTGGGTGCAGTGAGATGGCGTGCGCTGGCTTCTCAGGTAGGCAACGCTGTTCTGTGCCTCGCTTAGCGCTCTCTCTTGTTGAAGAAGCCGCTGCTCAAGCTTGTGCTTGGCTTGCTGTGCAAATTTAAGCTGGTCTGAGAAGGAGGTATGCTTTTCCGTCAGTTGATGCAGCGCACTCGTTGTTTGTTTTAGCTGGTGCGCTAACTCCGCGCGTTCTAGCAGCAGATCAACGATGGCATGCGCGGCATCTCGATGCCCCAAGCACATTGCATCAACGTTTTCGACCCCAATCGTCTTGTGCAGAAACGTCCAAGTCCGCCCGCCATGCTCACCATACTTCTCATGCAGAATCTTGACTTTATTGTTTATCTCTACTCGCTCTTTGCCTGTGAGCGGTCGTCCTTGGTCGTGGTGGATATGGTTATTGATGTTGCCATTTGCCAGCTGCCCGTTGAAGTCGCCGTATATGATTTGTTTTTTGCTCGTCTCCATACAACCTCTTAGCTCTTCTTATGTCGATGCTTTCCACCAAAATTCATTGTGCCTGTATTGATTGCATCTCCTTCCACCATCTGGCCGTTGAAGTCTCCAGCGACCTGCACCGAAGCGCTGCTTTCGGTTGATGGAGCTGACTTCGTCACAAGTTTGACGACAGCCTTAGCCAACTGAACTGCATCCACTTTCTTCTCTAACGACAGCAAATCGACGGCATCAAGTACCGCTTGATGCACCGCAGACTCCCCGAATCCACTTCCCTTACGTTGCCCGGTCAGGACGTATTGAACGTCGACTCCCACTGCAGCCAATGCAGAAAGCTGTACTGCAGTCGGAGAGGAGACACCTTTCTCCCAGTCGACAAGCGTGCGGCGCTTGGCTCCTGCTGCATCAGCAAAGACCTCTTGGGTCAGCCCCAACCGGTCCCGCTCTTCTCTAAGCCTCACATCAATCAAGAGAAAATCTCCGCACATATATATATTTGACTTGTGCAGATTTCTGCACAATAATCAGATCACACCGTCCCACCACGAACGGCAACTTAACCGGCACCAAATTAAGCGCCATCAGCCCCTCTACAGGAGCCAACATGATACTGCGTACCGCTGCTGAAGCTCGTGCCGAGCTCCAGTCCAAAGGCATCTCGATCACCCAGTGGGCGATCGCCAACAAGTTCTCGCCCAACTTGGTATTCGAGGTTTTGGGTGGCCGCAAAAAATGCGTCCGCGGGCAAGCCCATGAGATTGCCATCAAGTTGGGAATGAAGGCCGGAGAAATCTGTACCGACCCTGCCAACGCTTTGTGTCAGACCCGCCGCCGTTCCGCTGCATGACTGGGCGCCTGATTTCCATATAGGTCAAACACCATGTCCGCCCACGCATCCACTTCGCCGGACAGCGCCTCCACCGCTCCGGGTTCTAAGCCGGAGGCCTTCGGTGCCGCCACATACTGCTCAAGCCGGTCGACCAATTGCTGGGCATCCAGCACGCCGGCCTTGATCGTGGCATCCAGCAGCATCTCGATCACTAGGTTCTGCGCGGTGATCTGTGCCTGCAGTCGTTGTTCCAGTGCTGACATCATTGGCTTCCTTGTGCGAATTATCCGCTTTTCATGCTACTTGGCGCAAACGTCTTGCGACAGATGCAAAACCGCACTTTGTTTGGAAGCCGCTTTACCGGAGGTATTCCAATGACCAAGCGCAATTGGAAGCGTGTCCAGCCAAGCTCGTTGCGCAATGCGCTTGAGCTATGCAAGGACTACGCCAAAGAGCGGCATAACCTGTCGGTCGAGCGCATCGCCGACCGCATGGGGCTGAGCGACCACTGGACGGTTTACAAGTGGATTCAGACCGGGCGCATTCCCGCCAACATGATCCGCGCCTACGAAACCGTGTGCGGCATCAACTACGCCACCCGGTGGCTGGCCGCCAGCGGCGGCAGCCTACTGATCGATATTCCATCTGGCCGCATCGCCTCCGCCGAAGACATGCAGACCTTGCAGAGCGTACTGAACGACGCCGCCGGCCGACTGTTGCAGTTCTACGCCGGCAAGGCCCAAGCCACAGATACCTTGGCGGCCATCCAGCAGGCGATGGAAGGCCTGGCCTGGCATCGCGGCAATGTCGAAAAACACATGCAACCCGAACTGGAACTGGGAGGCTATTGATGAGCGCGCCAAGCCAAACCACCAAGAGCGCCGAAAAGGTGCTGGAAGTCCTGACCGTGTTGCTAGGGCACTTCACCCACGGCCTGACGCCGGGCGAGCTGGCCAAAGCCACCGACCTGTCGCCGTCGAACATCACCCGCTACGTGGCCACGCTGGAGGAAAAAGGCTTTGTCGAGCGCATCCCCGAAACCGGACGCATCCGCCCCTCGGTGAAGCTGGCTCAGCACGCGGTGAGCATTTTGCGCGGGCTGGAAGTCTCCCGGCAGCGCCTGGATGAACTGACTTCCCGCATAACGATTGAACGATAAGGACACGATATGGCACGCACCCCAAACACCACTATCCCCGAAGCCTCCCCAGCCATTGAGCTGCGGCCAGATGCCGCTGAGGCGGCCAACGTTCTGGCGGCAGTCACTGCCGAGTATGGCGAAGGACGTGACCTAATGAATCAGCTGCTGGGTCAGGCTCAGATGGCAGAGGCATTTTCCAAGTTTTCCAAGACGGTCTTGGTTTCTAAATTGGCATTCGTCAAGGAAAACAAGCTGTATCAGCAACTTAGTGGCAAACGCACCCAAGACGGTCTTGAGTATTCGGGGACCTGGGCCGAGTTTTGCAATCTACTGGGCTGGACGCCTGAGCATGCGAATGAGGCGATCGCTAATCTACGTAATTTCGGCGAAGAAGCCCTGGAAAGCATGTCCCGCATGGGCATTGGCTACCGCGAGCTGCGTCAATTCCGCAAGCTGCCAGACGACCAGAAGTCCGCCCTGATCGAAGTGGCCAAAACCGGCGACAAGGAGTCCTTTGTCGAGCTGGCCGAGGAGATCATCGCCAAGCACGCCAAGGAGAAGGAGGCATTGGCTCAGCGAGTCGAAGACGCCGAGGCGGACCTGGAGGCACGGTCGCGGGTGTTGCAGGACAAGAGCAGCAAGATCGACCAACTGACTGAGGACGTTGCCAAGTTGGAGAAACGAATCTCGGTAATGCCTCCAATTGAGATCGGTGAACAGATTAGGGCCGAGGCAACCAGCATGGCCTCGAAAGCCGAGGTCAGCATTCTTGCCGTGCGTCATGCGTTGACTGCTTTACGCGAGCACACCGAGCAATACGGCGTCTCACATGAGGATGTGATGGCGGGCCTCCTAAGTCAGATGGAGTTAGGTATTCGTAAGTTGCGCAGCGAGTTCGGCGTCAAGGAACGCCCGGACGGGCAGGAAACTCCGGATTGGCTGCGCGATCCTGAGCCAGTGCTGCCGGCCAATGATGGTCAGCTCGACCTGCTGCGGGCGGAAGGGTAAGCCATGAGCGCCGTCATGAACGAACGTGTTGTGGCTGCGGCCCTGGCCGCCCGCACAGCCGGGCATGGCGACAAGGGTGCCATTTACGATGCGGCCTGCCGCGAGTTGGGCATCTCTCGCGCCACGCTGATGAAGAAGATCAAGGAACTGACGCTAACGTCGCCGCGCAAGCGCCGCTCGGACGCGGGTCAAAGCGCGCTGGAGCGCGACGAGGCGTTGCTGATCTCGGCGCTGTTGATGGAGTCCACCCGGAAGAACGGCAAGCGGTTGTACTCGGTGGCGGATGCCATCGAGACTCTGCGCGCCAATGGCATGATCCGGGCCGAGTTCCTGGACACCGCAACCGGCGAACTGCGGCCACTGTCGGAAAGCACGATCTCTCGCGCCTTGCGTACTTACGGCCTGCACCCGGATCAACTGCTGGCCCCAGCGCCAGTTACCGAGTTGGCCAGCTTGCACCCGAACCATGTATGGCAGATCGACGCCAGCTTGTGCGTGCTCTATTACCTGAAACCCTCGGCCGATACCCGCGCCAACGGCTTGCGGGTGATGGACCACGCTGAGTTCTACAAGAACAAGCCGAAGAACGTGGCGCGCATTGCCAGTGACCGGGTGTGGAGCTACGAAATTACCGACCACGCCAGCGACTGGATTTATGTCGAGTATGTGATGGGCGCGGAGTCCGGCGAGAACCTGTGTTCGGTGCTGATCAATGCGATGCAGGAACGCGGCGGCGCCGATCTGCTGCACGGCGTACCGCGCATGCTGATGTTGGACCCCGGCTCGGCCAACACCGCCGCGATGACCCGCAACCTATGCCGTGCGTTGGGCATCGAGCTGCTTGTCCATAAGGTGGGCAATGCCCGCGCCACCGGCCAGGTGGAGAACGCGCGCAACATCATCGAACGCAAGCTGGAGCCTGGCCTGAAGTTTCAGCCGGTCAACAGCCTGGACGAACTCAACGCGCTGGCCAAGCGGTGGCGCATGCATTTCAACGCCACCGCCATCCATAGCCGTCATGGCAAAGCCCGCAGCCAGGCCTGGATGGCCATCCAGGCCAGCCAGTTGATCAAGGCGCCCGCTGTGGAAGTATGCCGCGAGCTGGCGGTGGCTCAGCCGGAAAGCCGCAAGGTATCGCCCAAGCTGCGCGTGTCCTTCCAAGGACGGGAGTACGACGTGTCGACGGTGCCGGATGTGATGGTGGGCGAGAAGCTGATGGTCACCCGCAACCCGTGGCGCCAGGACGCCGCCCAAGTTGTCCTCGTGGGCGAAGACGGGCGTGAGGTTTTCCATGTCGTGAACGAAGTGCTGAAAAACGAGTTCGGGTTCGCCACGACAGCCGCCACCTTGGGCGAGTCGTACAAACAGCACGCCGAGACGCCGGCCCAGGTCGCGCTCAAGCAGATCGAGCAGATCGTCACTGGCACCGACAGTGCGGCGGCGGCCGAGGCCGCGCGCAAGGCCAAAGAGATTCCCTTTGGCGGGCGCCTTGACCCTTACAAGCATATCGAAGAGGCGGAACTGCCAGCCTACCTGCCGCGCCGTGGCACTGAACACGGGCTGGCCGCGCCCCAGGTCGAGTTCCCGCCGTTGACTCTGATCGAAGCCGCCAAGCAGCTGAAACAGCGCGTCATCGCCGCTGGCGGCGAATGGACTGCGGATCGTTTCCAGTGGCTGGCTCAACGCAACCCGGCCGGTGTTCCCGAAGACCAGCTCGACGCGATTGTGGCCGAGCTATGCAGCCCCACTGCGGGTATGAAGTCGCCGCTTCGCGTGGTGAAGACGGCATAAGGAGAGTGTCATGTTGAAGCTGAAAAGCGTACTGCAGGCGGTGGGCCGCAAGCAGTCCGACCTGGCCGAACACCTCGGCCTATCCCAAGCCTCGGTGGCCCAGATCGTCAATCACGGCGAATGGCCGAAGAGCCTGGATGAAACCGACCTGCAGGAAAGCATCATCCGCTATCTGCAGGCACACGGCGCGGCCGATGGCGACATCGACAGCGCCTTTGAAGAGGTGAGCGAGCCGCGCGCCAACGCGGCCCGCTCGGTCTCCCCGTCGAAAACCGCTACAGAGTCCAACCAGGAGGAATCCATGTTACTGCGTAAACAAGCGCTGTTTCCAGCGACCCGCAAGCATTTCAACTTATTCCGCGACCCGTTTGCCGATGACGCCATCCAGTCGCACGAGGATATGTATGTCAGCCCGGACATCCGCTATGTCCGCGAAGCGATGCTGCAGACGGCCAAACACGGTGGCCTGCTGGCGGTGGTGGCCGAATCCGGCGCCGGCAAAACCACGCTGATGCGCGACCTGGAGGATCGCATCCTGCGCGAGACCCAGCCGATCCTGCTGATCAAGCCCTATGTGCTGGGCATGGAGGATAACGACCAGAAGGGCAAGACTTTGAAAGCCACGCACATCGCCGAGGCAGTCATGGCTGCTGTGGCGCCGCTGGAGAAGCCGAAGAGTAGCCCCGAGGCTCGCTTCGCCCAGTTGCACAAGGCTCTCAAGGAAAGCCATGCCGCAGGTTACCGCCATTGTCTGGTGATCGACGAAGCCCATGCGCTGCCTATCCCCACCATCAAGCACCTGAAGCGTTTCTTCGAACTGGAGCTGGGCTTCAAAAAGCTGCTGTCGATCATCCTGATCGGCCAGCCCGAGTTGAAAACCAAGCTGAGCGAGCGCGACGCGGCCGTGCGCGAGGTGGTGCAGCGCTGCGAGATGGTGGAGCTGGCCCCATTGGAGGGCGGCCGCCTGGACGAATACCTGAAGTTCAAGTTCGAGCGCATGAGCAAGCCGGTCGGCGAAGTGATCGACGCCAGCGGCATCGACGCCTTGCGCGCCAAGCTGACGGTGGCCACACGCCGAGACCGCCCGGAGACGGTGTCGCTGTTGTATCCGCTGGCGGTGGGCAATCTGCTGACGGCGTGCATGAACTTGGCTGCTGACCTGGGGGTGCCGTTGGTCAACGCCGATGTGGTCAAGGGGGTGTGACATGGCGCTGCAAGCGGTTATCTCAAAAACACCCAACAGCAACCAGGTAATGCTGTCGGCCATCCGTGGTGTGGTCGAATCGGTGGAAGCACTGGCCCAAAACGGTTTTGTGGTGGTGGCGGTGGAACTGTCGTCCGTGCTGCGCCCCACGATTCGCATCCAAAGCTGCGGCAAGTGCCAGCGCCTGATCAACCAGGGCGAGGCGGTCTATTACAGCTACGGCCGGCGTGATCACTGCGGCCCGTACCGGGAAGGCCAGTTCATGCTGGGCCGCTGCCGTGTGGTGTGGACCGAGTTTGGAAACTGAGGAGATCAACATGCACAAACTGAATCAGGAAGTAGCGGCGCTGGTGCGCATCGCGGCGTACCAGTCTCCCAGGATCATGCGCGAGGCCTATGCCGGTCAGCAACACTTCGACATTCGCCGCTTCGGCAACCACACCTTGGAACTGGTGGCGGACATGTACTCGCTGCAGTTTGAGGACGAGGAGCGCATCGACCCGGCGATGCAGTTCAGCAGCACGGATTGGGACCAGGAAAAGATGGTGTTGCCATCGGCTTGCAGCCGTGAGGCCTTCTACCTGCTCTACCGCACCGGCCGGCAACTGGTGCGGAGCAAGCGCCGGCTGCTGCAGCTGGCGCCCAGGGCTGCATGAACACGGCGCAACCGGAACTGGACGCTGCCACGCGGCAGCGTCTGGCCGAAGAGGTGGAACGGCTGGTGGCGCAGGGGACTGACCGCCGCGAAGCCCGGCAAATCGTCTGGCTGGACTACCTCGACGAACTGAAGCCGTTCCAGGTTGCGCCGGCGAACTCAGCGCCGGCCCTGGAGGAGGACAAGGCCGAGCCTCCTGTTGAGCCCAAGGCCGAAGTACCGAACACCCGCCCTCGCCAGTTCTGGAGCGCATCGGCCGAACCGCAATTTACCGATGAGTGGCTGCGGAAGAACCGGAAAGAACTGGCGAAAGTGAAGCAAATGATGATGATGAGGATCAGCAAATGACTACCGAACAAAACGTACCGGCCGGCTACTGGCAAGACGCCAAGGGCTGCCTGGTTCCCGAAAGCATGATCAAGCCGATCGACAAGGAGCGCGACCGGCTGGTGAAGGAACTGGTCGACAAGGCCCGTGGCGTCACCAAGGTGTTGGCCGACTTCAAGGCACAAGCGTTTGGCGACATCTCCGCCTTCATCGATATGTCGGTGGAGCAATACGATGCCAAGCTGGGTGGCAAGAAGGGCAATTTGACCCTCTACAGCTTCGACGGCAAGTACCGCATCCAGAGGGCGATCCAGGACCGTATCGCTTTCGACGAGCGCCTACAAGCCGCCCGCGTGTTGATCGACGAATGCCTGGCGGACTGGACGGAAGGCGCGCGGCCAGAGCTGCAGGCCATCGTCAACCAGGCTTTCGACAGCGATAAAGAGGGCCAGATCAACACCGCCCGCGTATTGGCCCTACGCCGCTACGAGATCAAGGACGAACGCTGGCAGCGTGCGATGGTAGCGATCGGCGAAGCTGTCCAGGTGGTGGGCAGCAAGTCCTACATTCGTGTTTACGAACGAATCGGCGAGACGGATCAGTACCAGCCGATTGCTCTTGATATTGCGGGGGTGTGAGATGGCCAAGGGCGCTAATGGAAAGCTTCCTGTGACGCATGTCGACAACCGTCAGCGCCTGATCCGCTTGATCCACGTCGCCAAACGCGATCTTGCCCTGGATGACGATAGCTATCGCGCCATCCTGCTGCGGATTGGAAAGCAAGCGTCATCGTCAAAGCTGACCATTCCACAGCTCAGCCAGGTTTTGGAATACATGAAGCAGGCAGGCTTCAAGGTGCGTTCCAAAGCTGGCGGGCGGCCCCTGGCGAAAGACTGCCAGTCAAAGATGATTCGCGGCATATGGCTGGAACTGGCCGGCATGGAAGTGGTGCGTAACGCATCCGAGGAGGCCCTGGCGACATTCGTGAAGCGCATGGCCAAGGTCGATACTTTGCAGTGGCTGTCGACGGAGCAGGCCAGCCTGGTGATTGAGCATCTAAAAGAATGGCGCCAGCGAGTGATCAAGGCTCGCCGTGCCCAGCTGCACAAGGCCATGGGGTTGCCGGTACCGACAGGGATTGAAGCGCAAGCGGCGCAGGAAGAGAAAATGCGAGAGGCCGCCGGTGCGGTGCTTGGGCGCAAGGCCTGCGTCGCAGAGATGACCGAGACGGACTTCCAAGCGGTGCTGGGCCACTTCACCAAGGAGACCATGCAATGAGAGACCAATTTCGAAGCAAAGGCCCTGAGTTGCTCCTCGACCTGGCCGATCATGTAGCGGTGGCCCTGGTGGAGCTGGCCAGCATGGAGCAAGAGCGCGCCATTCAACTGGGCCGAGAGATCGCCAATCGTATGGCCATCCACTGGGGCGGCCAAAACGTCTACTTCCCAATGGGCCTTTCGATCAGACTATCGGAAAGGGACCGCCGTATCTTTGACGATTTCGATGGCGCCAACCATAGCGAACTCGCGCGCAAGTACGGCGTGTCGATTCAATGGGTCTACAAGATCGTGAAGGCTGTACGCCAAGAAGAAATGGCCCGTAGGCAAGGCGACATGTTTGGCCACTGATTGACCCAAGCAGCCAGCGATCACTGTTTCACTGGCTGCAACACATTTCCAAGTCCCATCCCACGAAGTCCATCATCATCCCGAGTCATCCCGGATTTATCTCGGTAAACTCCTACCAGTTATCTCACTTCCCCTCACGCTGAACGCCTACCAGGCCAATAGCGCCACCGGCAGCAGTGGCAGCAGCAGTAGCCAGACCACCACCGGCTGAACCCCTCCATGCCCCCAGGCCCGGCCTTGCGCCGGGCCTGTTTCATTTACTCTTGCAGGCGCCAACCGATATGAAAATTCACTCCGCCCCCTTCCCGCCGCCCGCGCGCGCGCAAACCGCCACATCGGCCGAAGAGGCGGCCTTCACCCCTGCTGCCGCGCCAGCCGCCCCCGAGCCGGAGCAGCAGCCGGCGCCAACCAGCCGGCCGCGGCTGGACATGGCAACCCTGGTCCGCCTGCTGCTGATGCAGATGCAGCTCAAGCTGAGCCAACCCGGCGACGCCGCCGAGGACACGCTCAAGCTGGCCACCGGGCAGGAGGCGGCGCCGGCCTCGTCCGGTTCGTTGATCGACGATGTCGGCCAGGCCGCCGCCAGCGGCGCGCAGGACGTGGCCCAGCAGGCGGCCACCGCCGAACAGCCGATGACGCCATCCGCCGCCGGCGCGGCGCTGCAGGCCTACGCCGCGCCCGCCTCGCCGTCCAGCAAGCCGCTGGCCAGCGTTTGAGCGCGGCGGCGCGCGCCGCCGGTACCTCTATCTACGCCACTGTGCTAACCTGCCCTATTATTGGCGGCCCGCCACGGGGCCGCCCATTCACGCAGGATCAGGCGCGCTCCGATGAAATTGCACTTCACCAAAATGCACGGCCTCGGCAACGACTTCATGGTTGTCGATGGCGTCCGTCAAACCGTCTCCCTTAGCGCCGAGCGCATCCGTCAGTTGGGCGACCGCCACTTCGGCATCGGCTTCGATCAATTGCTGCTGGTGGAGGCCGCGCAAGCCGCCGGCCATGATTTCCGCTACCGCATCTTCAACAACGACGGCGGCGAGGTGGAGCAATGCGGCAATGGCGCGCGCTGCTTCGCCAAGTTCGTGTCCGACCGCGGCCTGACTTCCAAATCCCGCATCCTGGTGGAAACCGCCAAGGGCGTGATCGCGCCCGAATACCTGGGTGACGGCCAAGCGCGAGTGGACATGGGTCGGCCGCGCTTCGCCCCGGCCGAAATTCCGTTTCAGGCCGAATCCGAGGCGATATGCGACGATTTACAAGTCGGCGACGCCATCTTGTCCATCAGTGTGGTGTCGATGGGGAACCCCCACGCGGTGCAGGTAGTCGCAGATGTAGCCCTGGCGCCGGTGACGCAGTTGGGCGCGGCGATTGAAAACCACCCGCGCTTTCCACAGCGGGTCAACGCCGGCTTCATGCAGGTAGTGGCGCGCGATGAGATTCGCTTGCGCGTGTTCGAGCGCGGCGCCGGCGAAACGCTGGCCTGCGGCACCGGCGCCTGCGCGGCGGTGGTGACCGGCATCCGTCGCGGTCTGCTGGAGCGGCGCGTGCGGGTGCATACCCGCGGCGGCGAGCTGACGGTGGAGTGGCCGGCCGACGACGCCGCCGTCACCATGACCGGACCCGCCGTCACCGTGTTTCAGGGCGAGATCGATATTTGAATGCCGCCGCCGGTTTGCCGCCGGCGCCGCGCGCGACAACAACAGCGTTGTATTAAGGGGTTATGAATCATGCAGACAGACGATGTGCTGGCGTTTTTGGACCAACATCCGGACTTTCTCGCCCACCATGCCGAGCGGCTAGGCCTGAAGCCCGGCGGCGCGCCGCAGGACCGCGTGGTGGTCTCGCTGGCCGAGCGCCAGTTGCTGGATCTGAAGGACCGCAATCGTCAGCTGGAGTCGCGTTTGCAGCAATTGGTGCGCCATAGCGAGGCCAACGACCGCATCATCGCCAATGCCCACCAACTGGCGCTGAGCCTGCAGGCCTGCCGCAGCCTGCAGGATGTGCTGAGCGCGCTGCCGGCCTGCTTTGCCGAGCATTTCAAGCTGGAGCGCATCGCGCTGCGGCTGTGGCACCCGGCGGCGGAGTCCGCCGGCGCGGTTTACGATGCCCGCAACGAGGTGGCCGCGCTGGCGCGCAATCTGTCCGCGCCCTATTGCGGCCCCTACGTCAACGATGATGTGCTGGCCTGGTTCCCCGCCACTCCGGTGCTGCAATCCTTCGCCCAGCTGGCGCTGCGCGACGCCACCGGGCAGACCATCGGCCTGCTGGCGCTGGCGTCCGATGACGCCCAGCGCTTCACTTTCGACATGCACACCCATTACCTGGCCCAAATCGGCGAGCAGGTGTCCGTGGCGCTGATCCGCGTCCTGGAGGCGCAATGACGGCGACGCCTACCGGTTGGTTTCTGCTGGCGCTGATCGCGCTGTTCTATCTGCACATCCTGTGGCGACTGATCGCCAGCCGTGATGGCATCGCCCAGGCCTGTTTCGCGGCGTCCTTCTTCATCCTGGCGCTGGCCTTCCGCAAGGATGTGTTCCTCACCGCGCTGTCGCCGGTGCTGCTGCCCTTCTGTTACGCCTATGCCTGGCTCGGCATCGCCGCCGTGCTGTGGTCGGCCAGCAGCCTGCGGGTCAGCCGGCTTGGCCTGGCCTTTCCCGAACGCCAGCCGCAGCTGGCGGCGCTGATGGCCAGCCAGCTCAGCCTGCACCTGGGCATCGTCGCCTTTTCCCGCGTGCTGGACTGGCGGCCGCTGCTGTCCTATCTGATGGCGCCGCCCTTGATCGTCGTGGTCAGCTATCTGGGCTACCGCACCCTGCTGTACGTGATGCGCCATCAGCCGGAGGCGCGTCTGCCGTGGCCGGTGTTCGCCGGCATGACGCTGATCAGTCCCCTGCTGGTGATGTGGCTGGCCGATTGGTTGGCGCCCATCGTGCTGGGCATGACCTGAGCCGCCGCGCCACGGCAGCGATGAAAAAAACCCGAGTCTTTCGACTCGGGTTTTTTGATGCCGGACAGCGCATCGGCGCGCTATCCATCGAGCTTAGCGCCTGTTCAAAGTCTCGCTGGCTAGAGCGAGACAAGGCGAAAGTCGCTGAGAAAGCGGAATGTACACGTGGTACATGAGCATTTCGAAGCGAGTTTCAACGCCGTATCGCCGACGCTCAGCAGACATTGAACAGGTTCTTAGGACAGCTTCTTACTTCTTGCCTGCCTCAATGGCGATGGTCAGCTGCAGGTCATCGCCCACCGCCGGCACATAGGCGCCCACGCCAAACTCGCTGCGCTTGATGGTGGCGGTGGCATCCGCGCCGCACCACGGCTTCTTGGCCATCGGGTGGGAGTCCACGCACTTGAAGTTGGTCACGGTCAGCGTCACCGGCTTGGTCACGCCATGCAAGCTCAGTTGGCCGTCCACCGCCGCCAGCTTGTCGCCATTGAAGGTGAACTTATCGGATTTGAACGTGATGGTCGGGTATTTTTCAACGTCCAGGAAGTCCGGGCTGGCAATGTGCTTGTCGCGCGCCGCCCAGCCGCTGTCATGGCTGGCGGTCTTGATCACGATGTCCACCGAGCCGGTTTTCTTGGCCTGGTCCAGCACCACGGTGCCCTTGGTGTCGTTGAAACGGCCGCTCAGCGTGGAGAAGCCCAGATGGCTCAGCGAGTAGCCGGCATGGGTATGCGAGCTATCCACTTCGTAAGTAACCGGGGCGGCTTGCGCGCTGCCCAGCACGCCCAACGTCATCACGGCGGCAAACAGGGTCTTGATCTTGGTCGTCACGTCGATTTTCTCCAGGGAAAGAATGGCAAGATCACTTGCCGGTCAGAACGAATTTATATTTGACGGTCACCAGGTCGGCAATCGCCTCGGTATCGTCCCAAGCGCCATCGCCCACCTTGAACTGCAGGCGCTGCACGGGGAAGCTGCCTTGCAGCGTGGTTTCACCGCCGGCGCTGCTGGCGGTGAACTGGGACACCACTTCGCGGCTGATGCCCTTCAGGCTGAGCGTGCCGCGGGTTTCGAATTTGCCGCCGCCCAGCGCCTTCACCGATTTGGCGGTGAAGCTGGCCTTGGGCAAGCTCGCGATATTGAAGAAGGACGCGCCGCGCACCGTGGTATTGCCGTCGGCGCTACCCACGTCCACGCTGCCCAAGTCCACGGTGAACACCGCCTTGGTGGCCTCAGGCTTGGCCGGGTCGAAACTGACGTTGGCGGCGAAGCTCTTGAAGCGGCCCTCGGTCGGCACATTCATTTGCTTGAAGCTGAAGCCCAGCGTGCTCTTGGCGGCGTTCAGCGTTTGCGCGGCCTGGGCCGGCGCCATCGTCAGCGCCACGGCGGCGCTCAATGCGAGTGAAGTCAGAAATTTCATGCTTGAGTATCTCCTTTGCGACAGGATGGCAGCATCCACGCCAGCGTGGCGTCGCGATCGATGAAATGATGCTTCAGAGCCGCCAGTGCGTGCAGACCGACGATGGCGACGATGGCGTAGGCCATCAGCGCATGGCTCCAGCCCAATACATGGCCCAGCGCCTCGTTCTTGTCCACCAGGTCCGGCAGTTGCACCAAGTTGAACCACACCACCGGATAGCCCTTGGCCGAGCTCATCAGCCAGCCCACCAGCGGCATGGCCAGCATCAGCGCGTATAGCAGCAGGTGAATCAGGCCGGCGGCCTTGAGCTGCCAGGCCGGCTGTCCCGGCAGCGGTGCCGGCGCGCCGCGGCGCGCGCGCCAGATCAGGCGCAGCACGGCCAGCGCGAGCACGCTGATGCCCACCCATTTGTGCCAGGCGATCATAGACGCTTTCAGCTTGAAGCTGGCCGGCGAGGTGATCTGCATGCTGTTGAAATACCAGCCCATGATCAGGGCGGCGACGATCAGCACGGCGATCAGCCAGTGCAAGGCGATTTGAGTGGGGCTGTATCGTTGCATCGAGTTCCTTATTCCGTATCGGCGGCAAAGCCGCACCTGTCATACCGTTGAATCATAAAAGAGCGCCCAATGCGCTGATAGCGAAATTATTAGCGCGATAAATTCAAATTTTTTGAACGAGTTTGCTTAGGCGCAACGACAGACGATATTAAGAATCATTATGAATGGAGAAGTCCCGCAAGGTTCCCTGCATGGGATATATAACAAAAAACCGCCAGGGGCAAAGCCCTCTGGCGGTTTTAACCTGACTGAAAAGCCGGTTTATCGTTGGTTTAACGGCTCTTGACGAAGGGAATGCCTATCGCCTTGGGCGCCACCGCGCGGCCGACGAAGCCCGCCAGCAGCAGCACGGTCAGCACATAGGGGATCACCGCGATGGCTTGCGACGGGATCTGACCGATGCCCGGCAGCGCCACGCCTTCCAGGCGGATCTGAATGGCGTCGGCAAACGCGAACACCAGGCAGCCCAGCACCGCCGGCAGCGGCTTCCATTTGCCGAAGATCAGCGCGGCCAGCGCCAGGAAGCCCTTGCCCGCCGTCATTTCCTTGATGAAGCTGCCGGTCTGGTACACCGACAGATAGGTGCCGGCGATGCCGCACAGCACGCCACCCCAGAACAAGGCGGTGTAGCGCACCTTGGCCACCGAGATGCCGGCGGTGTCCGCCGCGTGCGGGTTCTCGCCCACCGCGCGCAGACGCAGACCGAAGCGGCTCTTGTACAGCACCCAGGTCACCAGCGGCACGATCAGGAACAGGGTCAGATACACCAGGATGCTGTGGCCGGACAGCAGCTTGCTGTACAGCTGGCCCAGCAGCGGCACGTCGCGCAGCTCATGGGCGAACGGCAGCACGATCTCGTGGAAACGGCCCTCGTCCGGCAGCTGCGGGGTGTTGCCGCCCTGCTGGAACCAGGCCAGGCCCAGCACCGGGGTGATGCCGGAGGCGACGGTGTTGAGCGCCATGCCGGAAATCAGCTGGTTGCCGTTGTAGGTGACCGACACGAAAGCATGGATCATCGCCATCGCCACCGAGGCGGCGATGCCGCAGGCCATGCCTATCCACGGGTTCTGAGTGGTGAAGGCCGCGGCGGCGGCGGCGAAGGCCGCCACCAGCATCTTGCCTTCCAGGCTGATGTCGACCACGCCGGAGCGCTCGGAGAACATGCCGGCCATCGCGGCCAGGATCAGCGGCGTGGCCACGCGCAGCGTGGAATCGAGCAGGCTGAAGAAGATTTCCATTATTTGTCGTCCTTGCGCTTGAACAGGCCGGCGATGAACGGCTCGAACAGGTTTTCCAGCGCGCCGCAGAACAGGATGATCAGACCCTGGATGAAGATGATCATCTCGCGGGTGATCATCGGCTTCTCGAAGGACAGATCGGAGCCGCCCTGGGTCAGCGCGCCGAACAGCAGCGCGGACAGGATGATGCCCACCGGGTGGTTGCGGCCCATCAGCGCCACGGCGATGCCGACGAAGCCGACGCCGTTGGTGAACATCACGTTCATGCGGTGGGCGGAACCCATCAGTTCGTTGACCGCGGCCAGGCCGGACAGCGCGCCGGACACGCACATGGCGATGATGATGACGCGGCTGACGCTCATGCCGGCGTAGCGGGCGGCTGGTTCGCTGGTGCCCACGGTGCGCAGCTCGAAGCCCCAGCGGCTATGCCACACCACCAGATAGAACAGCGCGGCGGCCAGCAAGGACATCACGAAGGTCAGGTTCAACGGCGAGGTGGGAATTTCCACGCCGAAACGCGCCGCCACTTCGTGGATGGCGGGAATCCACGCCGCTTGGCCGAATTCGCGCGTGGTCGGGTTCTGCGAGCCGGCCTCGATCAAGTGATGGCTGATCAGGTACAACATCAAGGAGTAAGCGATGAAGTTGAACATGATGGTGGTCACCACGATGTGGCTGCCCCGCTTGGCCTGCAGCCAGCCCGGCACAAAGGCCCAGGCCGCGCCGAAGCCCATTGCCGCCAGAATGGCCAGCGGCACCAGCACCGCCGGCGGCAGGCTGTGGTCGAAGCCCAGCACCACCAGGGTGACGCCCAGGCCGGCCAGATAAGTCTGGCCTTCGCCGCCGATATTGAACAGGCCGGCGTGGAAGGCGGTGGCCACCGCCAGGCCGGTGAAGATGAAGCCGGTGGTGTAGAACAGGGTGTAGCCTATGCCCTCGCCGTAGCCGAAGGCGCCGTTGATCAGCAGCTTCAGGCATTCCCAAGGGTCTTCGCCTATCAGCCAAGTGACCAGGCCGGTCACCAGCAGCGCCGCCATCAGATTAAGCGCCGGCAGCACCGTCAGCTGCGCCCAGCGCGGCAAGGTGGAAGGTTGTCCGAATTTCAATGCTTGTGCCCCCCCATCAGCAGGCCCAGCGAAATGGTGTCGGCGTCCTTGGCCGCCACTTCGCCGGTGATCTGTCCGCCGGCCATGACCAGGATGCGGTCGGCCAGCGCCAGGATTTCTTCTAGTTCAACCGAGACCAGCAAAATGGCCTTGCCCTCGTCGCGCAGTTCCACCAGCCGCTTGTGAATGAATTCGATCGCGCCGATGTCGACGCCGCGCGTCGGCTGGCCGATCAGCAGCAGGTCCGGATTGGCGTGGATTTCCCGCGCCAGCACCACTTTCTGCTGGTTGCCGCCGGAAAGCAGGCCCACGCGCAGCAGCGGGTTGCCCGGACGGATGTCGAATTGCTGGATGAAGTCGCGGGTACGCGCCAGCAGCCGCTTGCGCGAATACCACGGGCCGCGGCCCAGGCCGGCTTCGCCGTGATAGCCGAGAATGGCGTTTTCATAGCTGGAGAAGGCCTTGACCAAGCCCTCGCGCGAGCGGTCTTCCGGCACGTGGGCGATGCCCAGCTTGCGGTAGAGCGCGGCGCGCGGCTGGCCGCCGCAACGGCGGCGCAGCAGGTCCTCGCCCTTGTAGACCATCTCGCCGGCATTGGGCTCGCGCATGCCGGCCAAGACTTCCAACAGCTCGGACTGGCCGTTGCCGGACACGCCGGCGATGCCGACGATCTCCCCGGCGCGCACTTCGAAATTCAGCTGGTCCAGCAGCTTGACCGCGCGCGCGTCGGTCAGGCACAGATTCTTGACGCTGAGCACCGCCGCGCCCGGTTCGCGCTCGGCCTTGTCCACTTTCAGGCTGACCTTGCGGCCCACCATCAGGTCGGCCAGCTTTTCCTTGTCCACGTCGCAGGTGGCGACATTGGCCACCACGGTGCCGGCGCGCATCACGCTGACGCCGTCGGTGATGTCCATCACCTCGCGCAGCTTGTGGGTGATCAGGATCACGGTCTTGCCCTGCGCCTTCAGCGAACGCAGGATGTGGAACAGGTGGTCGGCTTCCTGCGGCGTCAGCACCGCGGTGGGCTCGTCCAGGATCAGCACGTCGGCGCCGCGGTACAGCGCCTTGAGGATTTCCACCCTTTGCTGCAGGCCCACGCCCAGATCGCCCACCAGCGCGTCCGGATCCACCTCCAGCGAGTAATTGCGGTTGAGCTCTTTCAGATGCTCGCGGGCCTCGTCCAGCCCCTTCTTCAGCACTAGGCCGCCTTCGGCGCCCAGCACGATGTTTTCCAGCACGGTAAAGGTGTCCACCAGCATGAAATGCTGATGCACCATGCCTATCCCCAGCTCGATCGCTTCCTGGCTGTTGCGGATAGGCGCTTCCTTGCCGTTCACCCGGATGGAGCCGCTGTCGGCCTGGTAATAGCCGTACAGAATGCTCATCAACGTGGATTTACCGGCGCCGTTCTCGCCGATAACACCATGGACGGTGCCCTTGGCGATTTTCATCGTAACGTCACGGTTGGCTTTGACGGCACCAAAACTCTTGTTGATGCCCGCCAGCTCAATGGCAAACTCGGTCATGCTTGTTCTTGTTCCCTGGTTAGGGCCAGCCTGACTCCGTTCCGGCATGAACAAACAGGCACGATGGAATGCATCGTGCCTGCCACCCCGAAACGGATCAGGGAAAACTCCGCTCGGCTTATTGCACCGGGCAGCTGTTGTTGGTGCGGTAATCCACCACCTTGATCTTGCCGCCGATGATGTCAGCCTTGGCCGCGTTGATCTTCTTCTCCATCGCCGGAGTGATCACCTTGCGGTTGTTGGCGTCCAGCGCCCAATCCACACCGGCCTCCTTCAGGCCCAGCACCTTGACTTCCGGCTTCCAGGAGCCGTTCTTGGCGTCCTTGAAGGTGTTGAACACCGCCACGTCCACGCGCTTGACCATGGAGGTCAACACCGAGCCGGGGTACAGGTGGTTCTGGTTGCTGTCCACGCCGATGGAGTACTTGCCGGCGGCCTTGGCGGCTTGCAGCACGCCCAGGCCGGTGCCGCCGGCGGCGGCGAACACCACGTCCACGCCGCGGTCGAACTGGCTCTTGGCCAGCTCAGTGCCGCGCGCCGGGTCGTTAAAGGCCTGCGGGGTGGTGCCGGTCATGTTCTGGATCACGCTGGCGTTCTTGTTGGTGAACTTGACGCCCTGCACATAGCCACAGCCGAAGGCGCGGATCAGCGGCACGTCCATGCCGCCAACAAAGCCCACCTTGCCGCTCTTGGAAGCCATCGCGGCGGCCACGCCGGTCAGGAAGGCGCCTTCTTGTTCCTTGAACACAATGCTCTGCACATTGGAACCTTTGGCCACCGCGTCGATCAGAGTGAACTTGACCTTGGGGAACTCCTTGGCCACGGTTTCCACCGCCTGGGTGAAGGAGAAGCCGATCGCCACCACGATGTCGGCGTCACGGCGCGCCATATTGCGCAGCAGCTGTTCTTTTTGCGCTTCGGACGCGATCTGGCCGTCGCGGTAGTTGATCTTGAATTCCTTCTTGAAACGCTCGGCGCCGTTGTACGCGGACTCGTTGAAGCTCTTGTCAAACTTGCCGGCCATGTCGTAGACCACGGCGGGCGAGAATTCTTTGGCGAAGGCGGAAGTGGACAACACCGCGGCCGCTACGGCAAAGCTCATTCGTTTCAGCTGGATTTTCATCTCTATGACTCTATGGAGTTTGTTGGTCAACCCGCACGCCGATCACCCCCTGTGGTTCCCGTGCCGTGCAGCGAAGCAAGGCGCCTGCCAACCTCGCGTCATGTAGCGTCGCGACTACATATTCAGTTGCGCAGATGCGGTCCCGCCGCGCCCCGGTGCAAACGGGTCGATACCGGCATGGACGCCGCCCTGTCATTCTTGTTTGAGCGCGGCGAATTGTAATGACGCACCCATGGACTGTAAACAACTTCCTCTCTACTTTGAAATATCATGTCGCAACAAATGCCGACAAAGCCGCGAGCCCCGCGGAGAAACGCCAACAGCATGTCAAAATGCTGTGGTTTTTACGTAATCGAAGCGTAAGACATAAAATTACACCCCAAGAGCATTCCCCACTGCCGGGGCAGCCTTCCAAAGCCGGCCGGCAGCGCCTACAATGCCGGCCTTCCCCATCCGTTTCAAGCCGCCCCATGCTGCCGATTCTTTACCGCGACGACCGGCTGATCGCCATCCACAAGCCCTCCGGCCTGCTGGTGCACCGCACCGCGCTGGACCGCAACGAAACCCGCTTTGCCGTGCAGTTGCTGCGCGACCAGATCGGCCAGCGCGTCTACCCGGTGCACCGGCTGGACAAGGGCACTTCCGGCGTGCTGTTGTTCGCGCTGGACAAGGACATGTGCCGCGAAATGAGCTGGCAGTTCGAACGCCAGCAGGTGGACAAGCGCTATATCGCCGTGGTCCGCGGCCACAGCGACGACGCCGGCCGCATCGATTACCCACTGAGCCGCCGCCCGGACGACCTGGAATGGATAGGCGAAACCGTGGACACCACGCCGCAGGCCGCCGTCACCGACTACCGCACGCTGGCGCGCATCGAACTGCCAATCGCGGTCGACCGCTACCCCAGCAGCCGCTACAGCCTGCTGGAGCTGACGCCGCACACCGGCCGTCGCCACCAGCTGCGCCGCCACCTCAAGCACATCGCCCACCCCATCATCGGCGACGCCACCCACGGCAAGGGCCGCCACAATCGCATGTTCACCGAGCATTTCGGCAGCCAACGCCTGCTGCTGGCCTGCGTCGCGATGCGGCTGAGCCTGCCGGACAGCGGCCAGCCGCTCTTGCTGCAAGCGCCGCCGGCCGACGACTTCATGCGGCTGGTGGAACAACTGGGCTGGCGCGCCGCACTGGAGGACGCGCTGCGCGGCCACGCCGAATCCGGTACAATTCGCAGCTGACAAACGCCATACCCCGCAGCCATGCTCAGTTACCGCCATGCCTTCCACGCCGGCAACCACGCCGACGTGCTCAAGCATCTGATCCAGATCGAACTCCTGAACTACCTGGGCCAGAAAGCCAAGCCCTACTGGTATATCGACACCCATGCCGGCGCCGGCGCCTACTCGCTGGTGGAAGGTTACGCCACCAAGAACGCCGAATTCGAATCCGGCATCGCCCGCCTGTGGCGGCGCGACGACCTGCCGGAAGCCGTCGCCAACTACGTCGAGGTAGTGCGCAGCCTGAACGCCGACGGCGAACTCAAGCTCTACCCCGGCTCGCCCTGGTGCGCGGCGGAAGTGATGCCGGCCAGCGACAAGCTGCGCCTGTTCGAGCTGCACCCCACCGACCACCAATTGCTGGCCGACACCTTCGCCGACGCCGGCCGCCGCGTGCAAATCCAGCAGGCCAACGGCTTCGAGGCGATCAAGGCGATTCTGCCGCCACCGCCGCGTCGCGCGCTGGTGCTGATCGACCCGCCCTACGAGGACAAACGCGACTACCAGCACGTGATCACCGCTCTGAAAGAAAGCCTCAAGCGCTTCGCCACCGGGGTCTACGCCGTCTGGTATCCCTGCCTGCAGCGCGCGGAGATGAAGGAACTGCCCAAGGAAATGAAGAAGCTGGGCGCCAAGAACTGGCTGCGCGCCGAATTGCATGTGCAAAAGCCGTCCAGCGACGGCTTCGGCATGCACGGCAGCGGCATGTTCATCCTCAACGCGCCGTGGACGCTGCCGCAGACGCTGCGCGAAGTGCTGCCCTACCTCGCCCAGCATCTGGCGCAAGACGCCGGCGCCAGCTATGTGCTGGAAACCGGCGGCGACCTTTAAGCCCCACCGAGAATCCATCGATGGCAAAACTCTTTTTCCGCTACGCCGCGATGAACAGCGGCAAAAGCACCCAGTTGCTGCAAATCGCCAACAACTACGAATCCATGGGCAAGACCGTGGCGCTGTTCACCAGCGCCATGGACGACCGTTACGGCTTCGGCAAAATCACCTCGCGCCTTAATCTGCAGCGCGACGCCCGCACCTTCTCGCCGGAACTGAACTTCCTGGCCGAGGACTTCGGACAGACCGCCTGCATCTTGATAGACGAAGCCCAGTTCATAACGCCGGAACAAGTGCATCAGCTGCACGAGCTGGCTCACACCCGCAACATTCCGGTGATCTGCTTTGGCCTGCGCACCGACTTCCGCGGCGAACCCTTCCCCGGCTCCGGCATGCTGCTGGCCCTGGCCGACGAAATCGAAGAGATCAAGACCATTTGCGAATGTGGCAAAAAAGCCACCATGCACATCCGCATCGACGCCGACGGCCACCGCGTCAAGGAAGGCCCTCAGGTGGAAATAGGCGGCAACGCCCGCTACCGCGCGGTTTGCGCCCGTTGCTTCTACCGGCTCTGAAGGCGCCGTCCGCTCGCCGAAACCCGCCCGCGTCAGCGGGCTTTTTTTGCGCTCGCCGCCGCCACTCGCAAAAAAAACTTGCCCTGTCGTTTGATAATGTACACAATCAAATCTGCTTGCATTACAGAGGATTAGCCATGAGCCACGGGGGCAAACGCAGCGGCGCCGGCCGCAAGTCCAGTTACGGCGGCGACAAGACCGTAGCCATCCGCGTGCCGGAACCGCTAAAGCCGGTGCTGGAAGACTGGCTGCACGATTACCGCAGCTGGCGCACCGCCCACAACGCCCAAGCCGACGACGTGCGTACGCTGGCGCGTCAGCTCAGCGAGTTGTCGCTGCCGCTGTTCGCCAACAGCGTGCCGGCCGGCTCGCCGGTGGCGGCGGACGACCTCAAGGAAGACGACGTGGACCTCAACGCCAGGCTGGCGCCGCGGCCGGGCAGCACCTTCCTGGTCACGGTCAAGGGCGAATCCATGTTGGGCGCCGGCATCCATGACGGCGACCTGCTGGTGGTGGACCGCGCGGCGGAAGCGCGCAATGGCAAGGTCGTCGTGGCGGCGCTCAATGGCGAGCTGACGGTGAAGCGGCTGGAAAAAACCGCCAAGGGCATCCGCCTGTTGCCGGAAAACCCGGAATTCCAGCCGATTCCGGTGCCGGAAGACGCCGCCTTCCATATCTGGGGCGTCGTCACCAACGTCATCCACAAAGTGGACTGAACCTTCGGGAGAACACCATGGAACACACCCAAGCGCAGTACGACAGCATCAAGATGAAGTTCATGGACTGGCGCCGGCTGCCGCGCGCCTTCCGCGCGGTGATCCAGGGCCAGCCGCAAGTGCTGGTCAGCCGCCCGGGGCGAGACTTCTACGTGCCGGTGCAGTTTGTTTAGCCACCTTTATTAGCCACGGAAACACACGAAAGACACGGAAAAAGACAACTCCTTCGGCCAGGAAACCCACGAAACCTTCTACCGTCTTTGGTCCGTGTTTTTCCGTGTGTTTCCATGGCAAAAGAAACCACAGACCTTGCCTGCTCCCATGGCCTTCCGTGGCAAAAGACGTTTTCCGCTCCCCCCTTAAGAGCGGCTAACATTGTCAGTTTCACGGCTGAGGCAAGGCGCGCCGACGCAGGCAGTACTTTGAGTACGACAAGTCGGCTCAACGCAGCATCAGGGGTTTGTTAGCCGCTCTTAATTGGCCTCACCCACATCCGGCCCGCGCATCGCGTCCGCCGGCATGGTCAAACGCTCCACCTGGGCGCGCGCCGCAGCGAAGGCCGGACCGGCCAGCTCCGCCGCCCAATCCGCCGCCCGGCCGGCCATGCGCTCCAACCTCCGCGCCAGTTCCGGCTGCGCCGGCGGCCGCAGATGGGCCAGGATCAGATCGGTCTGCCGGGGATCATTGCAGACCAGCACCATATCGCAACCGGCGGCCAAGGCCGCGTCGGCGCGCTGTACAAAGCTGCCGGCGCCGGCCGCGCCCTCCATGTCCAAGGCATCGGAGAAGATCACGCCGTCAAAACCCAGCTGGCCGCGCAGCACCTGCTGCAGCCACACCTGCGAGAAGCCGGCCGGCTGTGCGTCCACCGCCGGATACAGCACATGCGCCGGCATCACCGAGCCCATGCCGGCCGCCGCCAGCCGGCCGAAGGGCACCAGATCGTCCGCCTCCAGCTCGGCCAGGCTGCGACCGTCTTCCGGCATCAGATGATGGCTGTCGCCCTCGACGAAGCCATGGCCGGGGAAGTGCTTGCCGCAAGTGGACATGCCTCCGCGCGCCAGGCCGCGCTGCAAAGCCTCGGCCAGTTCCGCCACAATGGCCGGGTCGCGGTGTAAGCTGCGGTTGCCTATCACCGCGCAGCGCCCCCAATCCAAGTCCAGCACCGGGGTGAAGGACAGATCGATGCCGCAGGCGGACAATTCGGCGGCCAGCACATAGCCGACGTTCTCCGCCTGCACCAAGGCCGCCGCGCGATTCTGCTCCCACATCCGGCCCAGCACCTGCATCGGCGGCAGGCGGGTGAAGCCGTCGAGGAAGCGCTGCACCCGGCCGCCCTCGTGATCCACCGCGATCAGCAGATGCGGGCTGCGCAGCGCGCGAATTTCCGCGGTCAGCGCCTTCAGTTGTTCGATGTCCTGGAAATTGCGGCGGAACAAAATCACCCCGCCCACCAGCGGATGCGCCAAGCGCCGCTTCTCTTCATCCGTCAGCCGCAGGCCGGCCACGCCCGCCATCACCGGCCCGCGCGGCAAGGCCGCGCTCTGTTGAGTCTGCTGCATCGGTTTGCTTTCTCTCTAGCCGGGCGCGGAGCGCTCCAGCACTACAAAAGCCAGCGCATGGCCGCGCTCGTCGCTGATGGACAGATGACGCGCGCCCACGCCGCGCTGGCTTAAAAATTCGTCCAATTCCGGGCTTAGCGCCAATAGCGGCTTGCCCCATTCATCATGCTCGACCCAGATCGCGGTCAGCAACACCGGCGCGCGCACACCGGTACCCAGCGCCTTGGCTAGGGCCTCCTTGACCGCGAAGCGCTTGGCCAGGAAACGCGCCGGATCAGCGCTGGCGGCAAAAGCCTGCTGCTCGGCCGGCGCCAGCATATGCCGACCCAACTTGAGGCCCCAGCGCTGGAACATCACCCGCATGCGCTCGATTTCCACCAGATCAGTACCTATGCCGTAAATCATCGTCCGCCCTCCCCGCTCCTGCGCAGCCACGCCGCGCGCACCAGCCACAGCAGCAGACAGGGCAGCCAGACGTACAGCAGCTCCGAGCTCAGCACCCGCAGACCCTTGGCGCCCAGCCAGCGATGCAGCCTCAGCGGCGAGCCCTCGATAGGCCGCCAGTCGAACAAGAAGCGGCCCTGGTGCCAAGGCATCGCCAGCGCCGGCCCATGGGTGGCGTCGGTCCACATATCCAGCAGCGCATGGGAAGCCACCACCAGGCTCAGCACGACAAAGGCGCGCAGCGGCCCCAAACCCAGCCGCGACCACCAGCGGCGCCCGAGCGCGGCCAGCACGCCGCCGGCGATCAAGGCCAGCGTCAGCGAATGGGAAATGCCGCGATGCCCCCAGGGGCTGGCATAGGGAATGCCCAGCTTGAAGGTGATCACGTCCAGATCCGGCAGCATCGCCGCCGCGCCGCACAGCAGCAGCCAGCCGGCCATGCCGGGGGCGCGCAGCGGACGCGGCGCGCACAGACCGGCTAGCGTCGCGCCGGCCAGGGCATGGGTGATGACGGTAGGCACAGCGCTCAGCCGCGCGCGGCCACCATCAGCGCCTTCATTTCCTTGACTGCCTCGGCGAAGCCGACGAACAGCGCCTGGGCGACGATGGCGTGGCCGATATTCAGTTCCGCGATCTGCGGAATCGCGGCGATCGGCTGCACATTGTGGTAGTTGAGGCCGTGACCGGCATTGACCACCATGCCCAGCTCGGCGGCGAAGGCTGCGGCGTCGCGGATGCGCGCCAGCTCGGCTTCGCGCGCCGCGGCGTCATGGGCGTCGGCATAAGCGCCGGTGTGCAGTTCCACCACGCGCGCGCCGGCGTCCCAGGCGCGCTGGATTTGCGCGCGCTCGGGGTCGATGAAGATGGACACGCGGATGCCGGCGTCCAGCAGGCTGCGGGTGTAGCGGCGGACATCATCGAAATGGCCGATGGCGTCCAGGCCGCCCTCGGTGGTGACTTCCTCGCGCTTTTCCGGCACCAGGCACACGTCTTCCGGCTTCACCGCCAGCGCATTGGCCAGCATCTCCTCGGTCATCGCCATTTCCAGGTTGACCCGGGTCTTGACCACCTGGCGCATCGCCACCACGTCGGCGTCCTGGATGTGACGGCGATCCTCGCGCAGATGCAGGGTGATCAGGTCGGCACCAGCGGTTTCCGCCACCAGCGCGGCCTCAACCGGACTGGGATAACGGGTGCCGCGCGCCTGACGCAAGGTGGCGACGTGATCGATGTTTACGCCCAACAGAATCATATTCTCTCCCGATTAGCTTCGCCTCAATCCGACAGGGAATTGACGGCTTGCAATAGTTCGCGCGAAGCCAGCGGCTCCTCGCCCAATAAAGCGCTCAACCATACTCGCATCAACGCCCGCGCTTCAAGCCGGGTGGCCGCCGCAGCGTAATCGTCGGCTTCTATCGCCAGCAGGCTGGCGCCGCTGAGCCGCAGCCCGCGCTCCAAGCTCTGGCCGGCATCCCGCTCCGGCGCGGCATTGCCCTGGCACCAGTAGCTGGCGTCGGCGTCCACTTCCGCGCCATCGCCGTCGTGCAGCAGGCTGGGCGCGTAGCCCAGCACCTGGGTCAGCCTCAATTCGTAGCGGCGCAGCACCGTCGCCAGGCCGCTCTGACGCGCCAGGCCGCGCACCGCCGCGTCGTAGACGGCGAAGGCGCGCGGCTCGGGATCGTCGCGCGCGGTCAGCTTCATCATCAGTTCGTTCAGATAGAAACCGCAGATCAGCGGCAGGCCGGACAGCTGCGGCACGCCGCCGTCCCAGTCCGCGCTGTGCAGGGTGCGCAGCTCGCCCTTGCCGAACCAGGCCAGGGTCAAGGGCTGGAAAGGCAGCAGCAGGCCGCGCAGATCGGCGCGCGGCCGCCGTGCGCCGCGCGCGACCACCGAGAAACGGCCATGATCGCGGCTGAGCACTTCCACCAGCAGGCTGGTTTCCCGGTAGGGCTGCGTATGCAGCACATAGGCCGGCTGACGATCCACCCTGCCCGGCTGGCTCATCCCGCGGCTCCGGCCGGCGACGCCGGCCGCGGACAGGCCGCGGCGGGACTGACGTTGAAGGCGAACACCCGGTACCAGGCCTCCGGCCCGTAGCGCTGCGCGATCAGACGCTCCGCGCATTGGCGCCAGGCGGCGATGGCTTCCACGCTGTCCCAGTAGGACACGGTGTCCCGGCCCGGCTCGCCGCGCTCCAGGCCGAGAAAACCGGTCTGGCAGGACGCCAGCCTGGCGACGCGCTCCAGCAAGTCGCGGCTGCCGGGCAAGTCCTGTCCTTGCTGCAGAGAAAAAATCACCGTCCAGCAGGACGGCGCCAAGTGATAGTGCATCGGGATGTCAGTCCAGGCCGAATTCCCGCAGGAAGCGCACGTCGTCGGCCCAGCCGGACTTGACCTTGACCCAGACTTGCAGGAAAACCTTGCCGTCGAACAGTTTTTCCATGTCCATCCGCGCCTCGGTGGAGATCTTCTTCAGCTTCTCGCCGCCGCGGCCGATGACGATGGGCTTCTGGTTTTCCTTGTCCACCAGCACGCCGATATGGATGCGGCGCAGTTCGCCGTCCATTTCGAACATTTCCACTTCCACATTCATTTCGTACGGCAGTTCTTCGCCCAGGTAACGGAACAGCTTTTCGCGCACGATCTCGGCGGCCAGGAAGCGCTCGCTCTTGTCGGTGACCATGTCTTCCGGATACAGCGGCATCGATTCCGGCAGATGCGGCCGCACCTGCTCCAGCAATTCGCTCAGACGCTGGCCGTGCTTGGCGCTCACCACTTCCACGCCGGCGAAGGCGAATTCCGCCTGCACCTCGGCGATGAAGGCCTGCAGCGCGTCGCGGTCCTTGGCCTTGTCCAGCTTGTTCACCACCAGGATCACCGGGGTGCGCTTGGGCAGCAAGGCCATCACTTCGCGGTCGGCGCCGGTGAAGCGCATCGCTTCCAGCACGAACAGCACGCAATCGACGCTGCCCAGCGAGTCCTTGACGCTCTTGTTCAGGGTTTCGTTGAGCGCGCCCTTGTGGAAGGTCTGAAACCCCGGGGTGTCGACGAAGACGAACTGAGCGTTGTTCTCGGTGTGAATGCCGGTGACGCGGTGGCGCGTGGTTTGCGCCTTCTTGGACGTGATGCTGATCTTCTGGCCGATCAGATGGTTCATCAGCGTGGATTTGCCGACATTGGGACGGCCGACGATGGCGACAAAGCCGCAGTGGTATTGGATATCAGTCATGTGCGTTTCTTGCTCGCAGCGAGTTTTTGTTCCAGCAGGACCAGCGCCGCTTCGGCGGCCTGCTGTTCGGCGGCGCGGCGGCTGCCGCCCTCGCCGGTGGAGCCTATCGCCAACTCGCCCAGGTCGCACTCGACGCGGAACCATTGTTCATGGGCTTCGCCGCTTTGCGACAGGATACGGTATTTGGGCAAGGCCAGCTTGCGCGCCTGCAGCGCTTCCTGCAAACGGGTCTTGGCGTCCTTGGCCTGGCGGGTGGTGTCGATGGACGACACGCGTTCGGCGTAGAGCCGGCGCACCACCTGCTCGGCGCGCAGGAAATCGGAATCGAAGCTGACCGCGGCGAACGTGGCTTCCAGCGCGTCGGCGAGGATGGACGGCCGGTTGAAGCCGCCGCTTTTCAATTCGCCCTCGCCCAGGTAGAGATAATCGCCCAGCTTGAGTTCGTGGGCGATCTCGGCCAGGGTGTTCTGGTTGACCAGATTGGCGCGCAAGCGCGACAGCTCGCCCTCGGTCAGCTTGGGGAATTGATCGAACAGCATGCGGGCGACGGTGTAATTGAGGATGCTGTCGCCGACGAATTCGAAACGTTCATTGTTGCTGGCGCCGTAACTGCGGTGCGTCAAGGCCTGACGCAGCAGTTCCGGCTTCTGAAATGCGTAATCCAGCGCCTGACTCAGGCGCCGGAATCTATTATCGGTTGGTATCACGTGGTTTATTGCGGAGGCTGGCCCGCTTGGGTATCGAATTTGAACAGCAGACTGACGTTGGAGAACAGCGGCACTTCGCGCTGATACACCGCGCGCACGAAAACGAAGTTGCTGCCGGTGACCACGGTCAGGTTCTCCCCCTTGATCGAGGTGATCCCGGCCACACTGGCGCGCTGATTGAAGTCGCGGCGCACCGAAGCCTCGCCGACATTGGACTGGGTGGACAAGGAGGTGATCGCGTGGCGCACCTCGGCGTACTCGGTGTACACCGGCGTCACCTTCATGCCCACCATGATGGCGCCGCCCAGTACTATCATCAGCAGCAGTACGGAAAACAGGGACAAACCTTGTTGACGGCTGAAATGCATCATGCTCTCCGGTTGCAGTCCTGGTGTTGTCAATGGATGGACTTGCCGATGCGCGACAGATCGCCAAAGTTCATCCAGATCATGAAGGCCTTGCCCACCATCAGCTTGTCATCGACAAAGCCCCAGTAGCGGCCGTCCAGGCTATTGTCGCGGTTATCGCCCAGCATGAAGTAATGACCGGCCGGCACCTTGCAGACAAAGCCATTGTCATCATAGCGGCAGTTGTCGCGGTACGGGAAGTCTTGTACCTGACTCAAGGACACCACCGGGGTGCCGGCATTGTTCAGCACCGAGTAAGTGCGCTGACCCATGGTTTCCTTGTAGCGCTGGGCATTGACCATCATCAGGCCCTGCTCCAGGTATTCGTAGCTGCCGTCGTCGGCGTCCGGCAGCGGCTTGCCGTTGACGCTCAGGCGCTTGTCGCGGTATTCGACCACATCACCCGGCAGACCGATGGCGCGCTTGATGTAATTGACCTTGGGGTTGGGCGGGAAGTTGAACACCACCACATCGCCACGCTCCACCTTGTTCACCGGCGCGAACACGGTGTTCAGCACCGGCACGCGCAGGCCATAGGTGAATTTGTTCACCAGGATGAAATCGCCCACCACCAGGCCCGGACGCATCGAGCTGCTGGGGATCTGGAACGGCTCGGCGATGAAGGAGCGCAGCAGGAACACCACCAGGATCACCGGGAAGAAGCCGCGCGAGTAATCGACGAAATGACCCGCCTGAGCACCGGCGGCGCGGCGCTTGGCCAACAGCAGCTTGTCGGCGCACCACACCGCGCCGGTGATCAGCACGAAGACCAGCATCACCGCGGTGAAGCTCATATAGTTGGACAGCAGACCGAAGCCGCCGATCAGCACCGCCAGGTAGCCCCACTGCACCGCCTGCGGCCAATCCTTGGCGCCTTCTTGCTTCTTGCCGCCAAAAGCGATCAGCATGCCGCCGATCGCCACCGCCACGACAAACACCCAGAACAGATTTCCGCCCACTTATTTGTCCCCTACTTGAAGAATTGCCAGGAAGGCTTCCTGCGGAATTTCCACATTGCCCACTTGCTTCATGCGCTTCTTGCCCGCCTTTTGCTTTTCCAGCAGCTTTTTCTTACGAGTGATGTCGCCGCCGTAGCACTTGGCCAACACGTTCTTGCGCAGTGCCTTGACCGTCTCGCGCGCGATGATGTGGCCGCCGATGGCCGCCTGCACCGCGATATCGAACATCTGGCGCGGAATCAGTTCACGCATCTTGGACACCAGTTCACGGCCGCGGTAGACGCTGGAGGCACGGTGCACGATCAGCGACAGCGCGTCGACCTTCTCGCCATTGACCAATACGTCCAGCTTGACCAGATCGGCGCTCTGGAATTCCTTGAACTCGTAATCCAGCGAGGCGTAGCCGCGGCTGGTGGACTTCAGCTTGTCGAAGAAGTCCATCACCACTTCGTTCATCGGCAGATCGTAGGTCAGCATCACCTGGCGGCCCATGTACTGCATATTGCGCTGCACGCCGCGCTTCTGGTTGCACAGCGTCATCACCGCGCCGACATAGTCTTGAGGCACCAGGATGGTGGAGGTGATGATGGGTTCGCGCAACTCGTCGTACTTGCCGGCATCCGGCATCCGCGACGGGTTGGACACCACTTCCACCACGCCGTCTCTCATCACTACTTCGTAGTTCACCGTGGGCGCGGTGGTGATCAGATCCATGTCGAACTCGCGCTCCAGGCGCTCCTGCACGATCTCCAGGTGCAAGAGGCCGAGGAAGCCGCAGCGGAAGCCGAAGCCCAGCGCCTGCGACACTTCCGGCTCGAACTTCAGCGAAGCGTCGTTCAGCTGCAGTTTTTCCAACGCGTCGCGCAGCGCTTCGTAGTCGTGGCTTTCCACCGGATACAGGCCGGCGAATACCTGGGATTGCACTTCCTTGAAGCCCGGCAGCGCCTCGGTGGCCGGCTTGGACACCAAGGTGATGGTGTCGCCGACCTTGGCCGATTTCAATTCCTTGATGCCAGCGATGACGAAACCCACCTCGCCCGCGTTCAGATTCGGACGCTGGACGGACTTGGGCGTGAACACGCCCACTTGTTCGCACAGATGCTCGGCGCCGGTGGCCATGAACTTGATCTTGTCCTTGGGCTTCAGCGAACCATCAATCACGCGCACCAACATCACCACGCCGACGTAGTTGTCGAACCAGGAGTCGATGATCAGCGCCTTGAGCGGGCCGTCGGCCTCGCCCACCGGCGGCGGCACCTTGGTGACAACTTCTTCCAGAATGTCCTCGATGCCGATGCCGGACTTGGCCGAGGCGCGCACCGCGTCCGCCGCCTCGATGCCGATAATATCTTCGATTTCCTGGCTGACGCGCTCCGGCTCGGCGGCCGGCAGGTCGATCTTGTTCAGCACCGGCACCACTTCCACGCCCAGCTCGATGGCGGTGTAGCAGTTGGCCACGGTCTGCGCTTCCACGCCTTGCGAGGCGTCCACCACCAGCAGCGCGCCTTCGCAGGCGGACAGCGAGCGCGACACTTCATAGGAAAAGTCCACGTGTCCGGGGGTGTCGATCAGGTTCAGGTTATAGACCTGGCCGTCGCGCGCCTTATAGCTCAAGGCCGCGGTCTGCGCCTTGATGGTGATGCCGCGCTCTTTCTCGATGTCCATCGAGTCCAGCACCTGGGCGCTCATTTCGCGCATTTCCAGGCCGCCACAGAATTGAATGAAGCGGTCGGCCAGGGTCGATTTGCCATGGTCGATATGGGCAATGATCGAGAAATTTCGAATGTTTTTCATGATATCCAGCAAAAGATAAGGGCACGCTAGCGTGCCCGGAACTGCCGATGGAAGCCGCGGGCCTGATGAAAGCGGCTCATCATCAGGATTGCGACCTCTTAAAGGCTGCTGACAGCCCATCCAGCAAGCGGGGGCACCCAGGTGCCCCCGATATAAACTCACACTGGCGCGGATTTTAGCCGATTTCGCCCAAATGTGCAGCCAATGCGGCTTGGTCCAGGTGCCAATGGCAGATTTCGCGCTCTCCGTCCATCAGGACCGGCACCAGTTCGTTGAAGCGGCGCTCCAGCTCCGGGTCGGCGTCGACATCGACGACGTCCAGCTCGAAGCCGTAGCGCTCGCGCCAGGGCTGCAGCTCGGCCAGCATCTGATGGCACAAGCTGCAGTATTCGCGGAAATACAGCGTCAGTCTCACTTGCCGTCGCCCACCGGCAACGGAATGAACTGAGTGATCCCCTGGCGCAGCACTTGCAAGGCGATGGACGAGCCTTTCTTGGCCGCGGACAAGGCCGACTTCAGCTGCTCGACATTGGCCAGCGGCTCGCTGCCGATGCCGACGATCACGTCGCCCGGTTGGATGCCAGCGCGCATCGCCACATTATTGGCGCCGCGTACCAGCAGGCCGTACTTGATGCCGGCGCGCTGCAGCTGAGCCGGGTTCAATACCTGCAGACGCAAACCGATCTGCGAGAAGCTCTGCTCGTTCGGGCGCTCCTGCTGCGAACCGCGGTATTCACGCTGCGCCAGCCGCGGGTCCTGATCCTGCTGCTCCACCGGCACTACCTTGGCCGAGGTCGCCGCGCGGTTGCGCCACAGGCCCAGCGTCACCGGCTTGCCGGGCGGGATGCTGCCGATCAAGCGCTGCAGATCGGAGCCGGACTCCACCGGCTTGCCGTCCACCTGCTGGATGATGTCGCCGGGCTTGACGCCAGCCTTGGCCGCCGGGCCGTTCGGCTCCACCGCGTTGATCAGCGCGCCGGCCGGCTTGGCCAGGCCGAAGGAGGCGGCCAGATCCTGGCTCAACTCCTGGATCACCACGCCGATCTTGCCGCGGCTGACATGGCCCCTGGCCTTCAACTGAGCCACCACGTCCATCGCCACATCGATCGGAATGGCGAAGGAAATACCCATGAAACCGCCGGAACGGCTGAAGATCTGGGAATTGATACCCACCACTTCGCCCCGGGTGTTGAACAGTGGGCCGCCGGAATTGCCGGGGTTGATCGCCGCGTCGGTCTGGATGAAGGGCACGAAGGTTTCATCCGGCAGCATGCGGTTCTTACCGGAGACGATGCCGGAAGTGGCGGTATTCTCGAAACCAAACGGCGAGCCGATGGCCAATACCCCTTCGCCCACTTTCAAGGCATTGGCGTCGCCGCGGCGCACCACCGGCAGCTTGTCGGCCTCTATCTTCAGCAGCGCCACATCGGTGCGGGCATCGGCGCCTATCACCTTGGCCTTGTACTCGCGCTTGTCGGTCAGCTTGACGGTGATTTCATCGGCGCGGGCCACCACATGAGCATTGGTCAGCACATAACCGTCGGCGGAAATGATGAAGCCAGAGCCCAGCGAGGACTCCTGCCGTTCCTGGGCGCGCGGCGGCGCGAAACGGCGGAAGAATTCAAAGAATGGGTCGCCGCTCATGCCCTCGGGCAAATCGTTGCTGACCTCGCGCACCGTGGACTTGGTGCTGATATTGACCACCGCCTTGCCCTCGTTAGAGACAATCTGGCTGAAGTCCGGCAGTTCCGCGGCCATTGCGGCGGGCACCGCGCCCGCCATAATAGAGGCCGCCAACATGGCGGAAACGATCAGTTTTTTGACCGGCATGAGCGCTCCATCTTGATATGTTGTGTTTAAGACGTGCCGACGAATGCCGGCTGAGGGATTACGGCGCCGGCAAGGCCGAGCGCCAAAAAACAGACGAGCCGGCACACTTGCGCCGGCTCCGATCCCGCCACGGCGCCCATCGGACCCAAACCCCGCCTTGCCGCCAAGGGCAAGAAACGGGGTTTGCGCGCCGAGACGCCAGCGGGACGCGCCATCATGGCTTGAGGCTGACCTTCAGGCCTTTCAGCAGCCCCATCATCGCCGGCTCGGGCATATCGCCCACCGCGGTCAATTGATAGCTGCCTTGCGGACCGGTAGCCATATTGATGGCGCCGTGCAGATTGCTGCTGCGTTCGAGTCGCGCGCCTTCCGGCTGGGTCTCGACAAACAGCGACAGCATCACCAGCCCGTCGGAATACACCATGTGGCGCACCGACTTGCCGGCCTGGCCCGGCAGGCTGCGCTGCACCGAGCGCAGCAAGTGGAAGCCGTTCGGCAATCCGGACACATCGTTATCGACCTGCGCGCTAACCTGCGGCTGCGAAGCCCCGCCCGGACGCAGCAGGAATTTCTGCGAGAACTTGGGCCGATAGGCGCGCTTGTCCTTGGGACCGGTCAAATCGATATCGGTGAAGGTGAATTGCTCCACCGCCTCGCCCTTGGGCGACAGGGTCACCATTTTCAAGGGCAGCGAGGTCAGCGGCTCCACGCACATGCGCAGGGTGTAACGCTGCCTGTCCTTGGGCCGCAATTCCAGCAGGCTGCAGTCACGCTGCGCCACCCGGTCGCTGCCGACATGCTTGAGCGAATACGACTGGTTGATCTCGCTCATGTCTTCCGGCAGCAGCGCGGGAAACAGGCGCATCGCGCTGATCTTGGCCGCGTTCAGCGCCTTCTTGTCCGGCGCGAAACAGGCCAGCTCATTGCCCTTGCGAATGATTTCCCGGGACGGGCCGTCCAGCGACGTCCGCTTTTCCCGCGTAGCGTCGCCCTGCCCCTCCCTGACGATGTGGAAGGTTTCCAGCGTGCCGTTCATTTGGTGCAGATAGGTGCCGTTCAGCGCCTGCTGGCGTCCGGCAGCCGCCACATTGCGCAGCAGCTGCCAGTCATCCTCTGCATGGGCGGCAGGCGCCGCCGCCACAACCATCAAACTAATCAGAGGAATTACACGCATTTAACGGCGAGCTCCGTTTCCGTAGGACACCTTCATATTGCCTTGATCGGAGGTCACTTCCTGGTGCGCCAGCAGATAAGGATCATCACGCTCCGGCTGGCTGGCCTGAGCCGGCTGCGCAACCTGCACCGGCACGCCCTTGTCCGCCACCAGCGAAGCCGGCTCGCCTCGATGCGAGAGCTGCTGCCAGCCCACCACGGCGGCAAAGCTCACGCTGGCGGCCAGCGCCACCGCGCCTGCGGTGCGCGCACGCGCCGGGCGCAGCCAGCGCCGCGGCGCCAGCACGGTCGGTTCCGCCGCCAGTCGGCTCGTCACGCGCTCGCGCACGTCGAAGCCGGCCATGCGGTTGGCCCGCATCGCGTCGCCGATCAAATGGTATGCGCCCCAGGCGTCATCCAGTTGCTTGTCGGATCCAATGGCGGCGATGGTTCTGGCTACGTCGCCGTCGTCCAGTTCGCCATCCATCATCGCGGATATCGTTTCTTTCATACCTACCACCTTCTGTTCTTGGCCGTATCCAGCAAAGGCCTGAGTTCGGCAGCAATCGCCTCGCGCGCTCGGAAAATCCGCGAACGCACGGTGCCTATCGGGCAATCCATCACCTTGGCGATTTCGTCGTAGGATAGACCGTCCATTTCCCTGAGCGAAATTGCGGTTCTTAGTTCCTCCGGCAAAGCCTCCACGGCAGCATTGACCGTTGCCAGGATTTCCTTGTTCATCAGCTCGGTTTCGGGCGTGTTCAGGTCGGGCAGCTGCGACGCCATGTCAAAGCTTTCGCCGTCCTCGTCCTCTATCTCGCTGTTGACCACCGGACGACGTCCGGAGGCGCTAAGGAAATTCTTGGCAGTATTGATGCCGATTCTGTACAGCCATGTGTAAAACGCGCTCTCGCCACGAAACGACGGCAAGGCACGATACGCTTTGACAAACGCTTCTTGCGTTACATCCTCGATGTCAGCGCCGTCGCGGATAAACCGCGACAACAACCTGGCGAGACGTCGCTGATACTTGGCAACAAGCAGATCGAAAGCTCTTTTTTCACCTCGCTGGGCACGCTCCACCAACTGTTGATCGAGATCCCGATCACTCATGTCGTTGTTATGCTCCCTGATTTGCCCACTGGTCGTGTTTGTGGTCGTTTATGTGGACTGTGACTAGACCACAGCGCTTGCAATGAGTTCCCCCACGCGATTCAGCAGCGAAACATAACAGACCTGGACTGAAACTTGAACATTTGTTTTAGCCGTATTGCCAGCGCGCAAAGCAGCCTTTAAACTCCTACCAAGCACTTGCTTGAATGACATTGGCGTTACATGTGTTCGGCAATGCGCCGACGCCGGCCTGAGCCCCGGCGTCCTTGTCTCAGATCACTACTTAGGAATCCATTGCAATGAGCACCCCCGGCCAACGCTTCCGCCAAGCAGTTGCAAGCGAACATCCCCTGCAAGTGGTGGGCGCGGTCAACGCCTATGCCGCCCGCCTGGCCGAACACTCCGGCTTCAAAGCGCTGTATCTGTCCGGCGGCGGCGTCGCCGCCTGCTCCTGCGGCATTCCAGACCTGGGCATCACCACGCTGGAAGACGTGCTGATCGATGTGCGCCGCATCACCGACGCCAGCGCGCTGCCGCTGCTGGTGGACATAGACACCGGCTGGGGCGGCGCTTTCAATATCGCCCGCGCGGTCCGCAGCCTGGAAAAGGCCGGCGCCGCCGCGGTGCACATCGAGGATCAGGTGCAACAGAAGCGCTGCGGCCATCGCCCCAACAAGGCCATCGTCAGCCAGAACGAAATGGTGGACCGCGTCAAGGCGGCGGTGGACGCGCGCCGCGACGACGGCTTCGTGATCATGGCGCGCACCGATGCGCTGGCGGTGGAGGGGCTGGATGCCGCCATCGAACGCGCCGTCGCCTGCGTCGAAGCCGGCGCCGACATGATTTTCCCGGAGGCGATGACCGAGCTGGCGATGTACCGCCGTTTCGCCGAGGCGGTGAAGGTGCCGGTATTGGCCAATATCACCGAGTTCGGCGCCACCCCGTTGTTCAATACCCGCGAGCTGGGCGAACACGGCGTCGGCCTGGTGCTCTATCCCTTGTCCGCCTTCCGCGCGATGAGCCAGGCCGCGCTCGGCGTCTACGGCGCGATCCGTCGCGACGGCGGCCAACAGGCGGTGCTGGACACGATGCAGACGCGCGCCGATCTTTATGCGCACCTGGACTACCACGCCTACGAACAGAAACTGGACGCGCTGTTCCGCCAGGAAGGCCACGGTGCCGAGTAATCTGTTCGGCGACATCCCGGAAGAATTGCCGGAAGAATGGCTGCAAACCTTGTTCAGCGGCGGCAAAGGCTTTCGCGTCGAGCGCATCGTTTCCCGCGGCCATTCTTCGCCGGATGGGTTCTGGTATGAACAGGATGAGGCGGAGTGGGTGCTGCTGCTATCCGGCGCGGCGGAACTGGAATACCAGGACCCGCCGCGGCGCCTCAAATTGGAGCCGGGCGATTGCGTGGCCATAGCTCCGCGCCAACGCCACCGCGTGGCCTGGACCACGCCGGAGCGGGACAGCGTCTGGCTGGCTGTTTTCTACGAAAAATAATTGTTCCACAGGTCTGCGATCAGGAGAAAACCATGAGCGAAACCGTTGTTGGCATCAAACCCAAGAAATCCGTAGCCCTGTCCGGCGTTGCCGCCGGCAATACCGCGCTGTGCACAGTTGGCCGCAGCGGCAATGATCTGCACTACCGCGGCTACGACATCCTCGATCTCGCCGGCCGTTGCGAGTTCGAGGAAGTGGCCTATCTGCTGGTGCACGGCAAGCTGCCGAACAAGGCCGAGCTGGTCGGCTACAAGAAAAAGCTGAAATCGCTGCGCGGCCTGCCGGCGGCGGTGAAGGCCGCGCTGGAAGCGCTGCCGGCCAGCGCCCACCCGATGGATGTGATGCGCAGCGGCGTGTCCGCGCTGGGCTGCGCCTTGCCGGAAAAGGACGATCACAATCTGGCCGGCGCGCGCGACATCGCCGATCGGCTGATGGCCAGTCTGGGTTCGATGCTGCTGTACTGGTACCATTTCAGCCACAACGGCAAGCGCATCGAGGTGGAAACCGACGACGACAGCATAGGCGGCCATTTCCTGCACCTGCTGCACGGCGAGAAGCCGTCGCCGGAATGGGTGCGCGCGATGCACACCTCGCTCAATCTATACGCTGAGCATGAATTCAACGCCTCCACCTTCGCCGCCCGCGTCATCGCCGGCACCGGCTCGGATCTCTATAGCGCCGTCACCGGCGCCATCGGCGCGCTGCGCGGCCCCAAGCACGGCGGCGCCAACGAAGTGGCCTTCGATATCCAGCAGCGCTACGAAACCCCGGCCGAAGCCGAGGCCGACATCCGCGAGCGCGTGGAACGCAAGGAGGTGGTGATCGGCTTCGGCCATCCGGTCTACACCATTTCCGATCCGCGCAACAAGGTGATCAAGGAAGTGGCGCGCGAGCTGTCCAAGTCCGCCGGCGACAGCAAGATGTTCAATATCGCCGAACGGCTGGAAACCGTGATGTGGGACATCAAGAAGATGTTCCCCAACCTGGACTGGTTTTCCGCGGTCAGCTATCACATGATGGGCGTACCCACCGCCATGTTCACCCCGCTGTTCGTCATCGCCCGCACCAGCGGCTGGAGCGCGCACGTGATCGAGCAGCGCCAGGACGGCAAGATCATCCGTCCCAGCGCCAATTACACCGGACCGGAAGACCAAGTGTTCGTGCCGCTGGACAAACGCTGAACCGCCATGGCGGGGCCGTCGGCCCCGCCGCTGAACTTCCTTTGGTTGAAACATGATGAATTCCGCTTACCGCATCCCCCTGCCCGGTACCGGGCTAGACTACTTCGACGCCCGCGCCGCCATCGACGCCATCCGCCCCGGCGCCTGGGAGCAACTGCCCTACACCGGCCGCGTGCACGCCGAAAACCTGGTGCGCCGCTGCGAGCCGGCGCTGCTGGACGAATGCCTGGAGCAGATCGCCTGCCGCAAGCGCGAACGCGACTTCCCCTGGTTCCCGGCGCGCGTGGTCTGCCACGACATCCTGGGCCAGACCGCGCTGGTGGACCTGGCCGGCCTGCGCGACGCCATCGCCGATCAGGGCGGCGATCCGGCCCAGGTCAATCCGGTGGTGCCGGTGCAATTGATCGTCGACCATTCGCTGGCGGTGGAATGCGGCGGCTTCGATCCGCAGGCTTTCGAAAAGAACCGCGCGATCGAAGACCGCCGCAATGAGGACCGCTTCCATTTCATCGAGTGGACCAAGAGCGCCTTCGACAATGTCGACGTGATCCCGGCCGGCAACGGCATCATGCACCAGATCAATCTGGAGAAGATGTCGCCGGTGATCCACGCCGACCACGGCGTGGCCTACCCTGACACCTGCGTCGGCACCGACAGCCACACCCCGCACGTGGACGCGCTGGGCGTGATCGCCGTCGGCGTCGGCGGTCTGGAAGCGGAAAACGTGATGCTGGGCCGCGCCTCCTGGATGCGGCTGCCGGACATCGTCGGCGTGGAGCTGTCCGGCAAGCCCGGCCCAGGCATCACCGCCACCGACGTGGTGCTGGCGCTGACCGAATTCCTGCGCCAGCAGAAAGTGGTTGGCGCTTATCTGGAATTCTACGGCCCGGGCGCGGCGGCGCTGACCCTGGGCGACCGCGCCACCATCTCCAATATGGCGCCGGAGTACGGCGCCACCGCGGCGCTGTTCTTCATCGACGAACAGACCATCGCCTACCTGAAGCTGACCGGCCGCAGCGATGAGCAGGTCCGGCTGGTGGAAAGCTATGCCAAGACCGCCGGCCTGTGGGCGGACACGCTGCAAAACGTAGTGTACGAGCGAGTACTGCGCTTCGACCTGTCCAGCGTCGGCCGCAACCTGGCCGGCCCGTCCAATCCGCACAAGCGGCTGCCGGTGTCGGTGCTGGCCGAGCGCGGCATCGCCGTCAACCTGGAGCAGGCGCGCGCGCAGGAAGCCCAGGGCCTGATGCCGGACGGCGCGGTGATCATCGCCGCCATCACCAGCTGCACCAATACCTCCAACCCGCGCAATGTGATCGCCGCCGGCCTGCTGGCGCGCAAGGCCAACCAGCTGGGCCTCGTCCGCAAACCCTGGGTCAAGTCCTCGCTGGCGCCGGGCTCCAAGGCGGTTGAGCTTTATTTGAAGGAGGCCGGCCTGCTGTCCGAGCTGGAACAACTGGGCTTCGGCATCGTCGCCTTCGCCTGCACCACCTGCAACGGCATGTCCGGCGCGCTGGAACCCAAGATCCAGCGGGAAATCGTGGAACGCGATCTGTACGCGACGGCGGTGCTGTCCGGCAACCGCAACTTCGACGGCCGCATCCACCCCTATGCCAAGCAGGCCTTCCTGGCCTCGCCGCCGTTGGTGATCGCCTACGCCATCGCCGGCACCATGCGCTTCGATATCGAGAAAGACGTGCTCGGCGTCGCCGACGGCAAGGAGATCCGGCTCAAGGACATCTGGCCGGACGACGCGGAAATAGACGCCGTGCTGCGCCAGGCGGTCAAGCCCGAACATTTCCGCCAGGTCTACGAGCCGATGTTCGCCATCCGGCGCGACACCGCCGCCAAGGCCAGCCCGCTGTACGCGTGGCGGCCGCAGTCCACCTATATCCGCCGCCCGCCATACTGGGAGGGCGCGCTGGCAGGCACACGCACGCTGCGCGGCATGCGCCCGCTGGCCATCTTGCCGGACAACATCACCACCGACCACCTGTCCCCGTCCAACGCCATCCTGCTGGATTCGGCGGCCGGCGAATACCTGGCGAAGATGGGCCTGCCGGAGGAGGACTTCAATTCCTACGCCACCCATCGCGGCGACCACCTGACCGCGCAGCGCGCCACCTTCGCCAACCCCAAGCTGTTCAATGAAATGGTGTTGAACGAGGATGGCTCGGTACGCCAGGGCTCGCTGGCGCGCGTGGAGCCGGAAGGCAAGACGATGCGGATGTGGGAGGCGATCGAAACCTATATGCGGCGCAAGCAGCCGCTGATCATCGTCGCCGGCGCCGACTACGGCCAGGGCAGCTCGCGCGACTGGGCGGCCAAGGGCGTGCGCCTGGCCGGCGTCGAGGCTATCGTCGCCGAAGGCTTCGAACGCATCCACCGCACCAATCTGATCGGCATGGGCGTGCTGCCGCTGGAGTTCAAACCCGGCGTCAACCGCAAGACGCTGGCGCTGGACGGCAGCGAGACTTACGATGTGATCGGCCAGCGCCAGCCGCGCACCGAGCTGACGCTGCTGATCCACCGCAAGGACGGCGGCACGGAGCAAGTGGCGGTGACCTGTAGGCTGGACACCGCGGAAGAAGTGTCGATCTACGAGGCCGGCGGCGTGCTGCAGCGCTTCGCGCAGGACTTTTTGGAGGGGGCGAGAGACTGAACCCCTCTCCCCCCGGCCCCTCTCCCGCAAGGGGAGAGGGGTGACTTTCAACTTCATTTTATTTATGGCATGAGCCGGCGACTCCATCGCTTGGCTTGCCAATAAGGCAAGGCACACAGGCTAACTGCCAGCAGCTCAACAAACCTCTTCTCCCTCGCGGGAGGGGAAGACTTTCAGCTTCATTTTATTTCTGGCATGAGCCAGCGATTCCATCGCTTGGTTTGCCAATAAGGTAAGACACGCAGACTAACTGCTAGCAACTCAGCAAGTCCCTCCTCCCTCGCGGGAGGGGAAGACTTTCAACTTCATTTTATTTCTGGCATGAGCCGGTGACTCCATCGCTTGGCTTGCCAACTAAGGTAAGGCACACAGGCTAACTGCTAGCAGCTCAACAAACCTCTCCTCCCTCGCGGGAGGGGAAGACTTTCAGCTTCATTTTATTTCTGGCATGAGCCAGCGATTCCATCGCTTGGTTTGCCAACAAGGTAAGGCACGCAGGTTAACTGTCAGCAGCTCAGCAAGCCCCTCTCCCCCCGCGGGAGAGGGGTTGGGGAGAGGGAGATGCGCCAGCTCGATTTCGCCAAGTCCTTACGGCGCAATATGACCGACGCCGAACAGCGACTCTGGAAGCAGCTCCGCGCCCACCGGCTGAATGGCGAGAAATTCCGCCGCCAACAGCCTATCGGCCCCTACATCGTTGATTTCGTCCACTTCGGCTCGCGGCTAATCATAGAGGCGGACGGCGGCCAGCATCATGAAAGCCACAGCGACGCCGCGCGCGACGCTTGGCTGCGGGCGCAGGGCTTCAGAATCATGCGCTTCTGGAACAACGATATTCTGCACAATCAGGACACGGTCCTAGAAGCGATCTGGCAAGCGCTAAACACCCGGACACAATGAACACAGCGGCGCCCCGACAACGGAACCGCCACAAGCACAGGAAAAACAGCATATGACTCAACCCGCCCAGATCCGCATCCCCGCTACTTATATGCGCGGCGGCACCAGCAAGGGGGTGTTCTTCCGACTGCAGGACCTGCCGGAAGCCGCGCAGCAGCCGGGCGCGGCGCGCGACGCGCTGCTGCTGCGCGTGATCGGCAGCCCGGACCCTTACGGCAAGCAGATCGACGGCATGGGCGGCGCCACGTCCAGCACCAGCAAGACCGTGATCGTGGCCAAGTCCTCGCGGCCGGATCACGACGTCGATTACCTGTTCGGCCAGGTCGGCATAGACAAGGCCTTCGTCGACTGGAGCGGCAACTGCGGCAATCTGTCGGCCGCGGTCGGCCCCTTCGCCATCGCCGGCGGCCTGCTCGATCCGGCGCGCATTCCCGCCGATGGTATCTGCACGGTGCGCATTTGGCAGGCCAATATCGGCAAGACCATCATCGCTCACGTGCCCATCACCGCGGGCCAGGTGCAGGAAACCGGGGATTTCGAGCTGGACGGCGTCACCTTTCCCGCCGCCGAGATCGCGCTGGAGTTCCTGGACCCGGCCGATGAGGGCGATGGCGACGGCGGCGCGATGTTCCCCACCGGCCAACTGGTGGACACGCTGGACGTGCCCGGCGTCGGCGTTTTCCCGGCCACGCTGATCAACGCCGGCATCCCCACCATCTTCGTCAAGGCCTCCGACATCGGCTACAGCGGCGCCGAGCTGCAGGACGCGATCAATGCCGACCCGACGGCGCTGACCCGCCTCGAGACCATACGCGCCCACGGTGCGCTGAAGATGGGCCTGATCAAGACGCTGGACGAAATCGCCAGCCGCCAGCACACGCCCAAGCTCGCCTTCGTCGCGCCGCCGGCCGACTACCTCGCGTCCAGCGGCAAGCCGGTGCGCGCCGCCGACATCGACCTCCTGGCGCGGGCCATGTCCATGGGCAAGCTGCACCACGCGATGATGGGCACCGCGGCGGTGGCCATAGGCACCGCCGCGGCGATTCCCGGCACCCTGGTCAACCAGGCCGCCGGTGGCGGTGAGCGCCAGGCGGTGCGCTTCGGCCATCCGTCCGGCACCTTGCGCGTCGGCGCCGAAGCACGCCAGGAAGGCGGCGCCTGGACCGTGACCAAGGCCGTAATGAGCCGCAGCGCGCGGGTGTTGATGGAAGGCTGGGTGCGGGTGCCGGACGCGGCGCGCTGACACGGCGGCATGGCGACTCGGTACAAGCCGGGAACGGGCGATGGCGGCACACTGTCGCCATTTCCTTGCCTCCTGGAGCCGCGCCATGCAAAACGCCCTCGCCTTTTCCGAACTCAAGACCGACGGCTATGTGTTGACCCGGGCCGATGAGCTATTCGCCCGCGTGCGCGGCGGCAGCCTGTGGTATCTATCCTTCGGCCTCGCCTGTTGCGCGGTGGAGATGATGCAGGCCGCCGCCGCGCGCTACGATATGGACCGTTTCGGCGCGATTCCGCGCGCCAGCCCGCGCCAGGCCGATCTGATGATCATCGCCGGCACTCTGAGCAACAAGATGGCGCCGGCGCTGCGCAAGATCTACGACCAGATGGCGGAACCACGCTATGTGATCTCCATGGGCTCCTGCGCCAACGGCGGCGGCTACTATCACTACAGCTATTCGGTGGTGCGCGGCTGCGACACTATCGTGCCGGTGGACATCTACATTCCCGGCTGCCCGCCCACCGCCGAAGCGCTGCTCTACGGCCTGATGCAGTTGCAGGCCAAGATGAGCCGCCGCGCGGCGCCGGAACTGGAACGCAGCTGACGATACCCACCCATCCCTGCCGGCGAGCCTGCCCCGTCTCAATCCGGCAAGGCGCGCTGCAGGATGGCCGCGATATCCAGCCGGCCCCCGTCCAGCGCGCCGGCCACCCGCCCCCATTGTCCATCATCCAAACGACTGGCGATGAAGCCCTGGGCCACCGCCTCCGGCGCATGGCGCGCCAGCAGGCAGGCCTGCGCCGTCAGCGCCAGCAATTGGGCGAAACGCCGTCCCAAAGGCTCCAGCTCGGCCGGCCTGGCGGCCAGCTGGCGCAATTGCGCCAGCGCCGCGATCAACACCGGCTCGCCGCCGGACAGGGCGGTCAAATCCGCCAGCAGCGCCTGCCAGGCCTCGGGCTCGCGCTGCAGCGCGCGGATCAGATCCAGGCACATCACATTGCCGGAGCCCTCCCAGATCGAATTCAACGGCGCTTCGCGGTATAGCCGCGCCATCGGCCCATCGACATAGCCGTTGCCGCCGAATACTTCCATCGCCTCGCCGCTGAGCTCCACCGCGCGCTTGCACACCCAGAACTTGGCCGCCGGCGTGATGATGCGCTTCCAAGCCAGCTGCGCCGGCTCGTCCTCTCGTTCAAAGGCTTCGGACAGCCGCGCCGCCAGCAGCAAGGCCGCCTCGCTCTCCAGCGCCAAGTCCGCCAACACCGCGCGCATCAGCGGCTGCTCGGCCAGCCGCCTGCCGAAGGCCATGCGCCGCCGCGCGTAGGCCAGCGCCTGCACCACGCCCTGGCGCAGCAGCGCGGCGCTGCCGATCACGCAGTTGAGCCGGGTGTAGCCGGCCATTTCAATGATGGTGGGAATGCCGCGACCCTCCTCGCCGATCAGCACGCCCCAGGCATCCTGGAACTCCACCTCGCAACCGGCGTTGCTGCGATTGCCCACCTTGTCCTTCAAACGCTGGATCCTCACCGCGTTGCGCTCGCCGTCCGGCCGCCAGCGCGGCAGATAAAAGCAGCACGGCGCGCCGTCGGCGGTCTTGGCCACCACCAGGTGGGCGTCGCACATCGGCGCCGACCAGAACCACTTATGGCCGCGCAGCAGGTACTCTCCGCCGCGGCCCCCGGCGCCCAAGGGCGTCGCCTGGGTGGTATTGGCGCGCACGTCGGAGCCGCCTTGCTTCTCGGTCATGCCCATGCCTATCCAGGCCGACGTCTTGCGTTCCAGCGGCAGATCGCGGCTGTCGTGAACGCGGCTGAACAGCTTGTCGCCCAACTGTGCCCACAGCGCCGGCTCGCGCTGCAACAAGGGAATCGCGGCCTGGGTCATCGTCGCCGGGCACAAGCTGCCTGCCTCCACCTGGCCATGCAGATAGAGGCCGGCCATCGCCGCGGTCCAGCGGCCCGGCCGCTGACTGTCGAAAGGCATGCTCACCAGGCCTTGCTCTCGATACAGCGCCAAGAACTGGTGCCAGGCCGGGTGGGAGTCCACCTGATCGATGCGACGGCCGCGGCGGTCGAAGGCCCGCAGCTCCGGCGCATGGCGGTTGGCTTGCTCGGCCAGTTCGAAGCTGTCCGCCCGCCCCAGGCGCTCGCCGTAGGCGCGGAGCCCGGCCTCGGCCCAGCCCGCGTCGGCGCGCCGCAGCGCCTCGCGCAAGGCCGGGTCGCTGTCGTACAGCGAGTAATCCGCCAGTTCTTCGTACTGGTTGCTCACTTCATGGGTTTGCCAGATCATCGTTCCGTCTCCTCGCGCCGCGTTCGCGGCCATGACGAAAGTATAAGGAAAGCGGCGATGCGACATGTTCGGGTTTCCCCCACCGCGGCGCAGCAAGCCGAACAGGCCACGCCGGCCACGCGCCGGCGTCCGCGCCAGTCGCGCTCGCGCGCCAGCCTGATCGCGCTGCAACAGGCCTTTGTTCAGGTTTTGCTCACGCGCGGCTACGCCAAGACCACGGTGCGCGAGGTGGCCGCCGTCGCCGGCGTGGCGGTCGGCACCTTTTATCAGTACGTGCGCAATATGGACGGCCTGGCCGCGCTGTGCATCCATCAGCATGTGCACGCGCTGGCCGGCGCGCTGCGCCAATGCGCCGCCGCCCGCCGCGGCGCGGATCGTCGCGATATCGCCATCGCGCTGCTGACCCTGCAACTGGACACGGTTCGGCGCCAGGCGCCGGCCTGGAGCGCGCTGTTCCAGCTGGAACGACGCGTGTCTTCGCTGGACGCCTACCGCCGCCACTACCAGCAATACGTGGACATCTGGCGTACCGCATTGGCCGCCGCCGCCGAGCCGCCGCCGCGGCTGGACGCCGCCGCGCGCATGGCCCACTGCCTGTGCTACGGAGCGATTTCCCAGGCTTTGCTGGCCCAAGGGCCGAGCGCGGATCTCGCGGCGCTGCGCCCGGAATTGGAGGCGGTGCTCAAGGCCTGCCTGGGCTGAAACCGCGGGAAAGGCTTCGCAATAAGGAGTAGAATCGGCCGCAGCCGCCGCCAAGGCGGCCAAGAAGAACAAAGGAAGCAAAATGACAGAACATTGGGGCAAGGTGCTGACCGCCATGGTCACGCCCTTCGACGAAGCCGGCCGGCTGAATCTGGACGCGGCGCGGCAACTGGCCAGACATCTGGCGGCCCACGGCAGCGACGGCCTGGTGGTGGCGGCCACCACCGGCGAGGCGCCGACGCTGAGCGACGACGAGCGCCGCGATCTGGTGCGCGCGGTCAGCGAGGCGGTGACCATCCCGGTGCTGGCCGGCACCGGCAGCAGCCACACCGAACACGCGATCGCGCTGACGCGCGAGGCCGCCGGCCTGGGCGCCGCCGGCGTCTTCGTGGTCGGCCCCTATTACAACCGCCCGCCGCAAGCCGGCATCGAAGCCCATTTCCGCGCGGTGGCCGCGGCCACCCGGCTGCCGCTGATGGTCTACGACGTGCCGGGCCGCACCGGCCGCCGCATCGCCGCCGACGTGCTGCTGCGGCTGTTCCGCGAGGTGGACAATATCGTCGCCTTCAAGGACGCCACCGGCGACCCGGCCGCGGCGGCCGCGCTGCTGGCCGCCGCCGGCGAGCACTTCTCGCTCTACTCCGGCGACGACGCGCTGACCCTGCCCTTGCTGGCGGTGGGCGCGGTGGGCGTGGTCGGCACCTCCACCCACTGGACCGGGCCGGAGTTCTCCCGCATGATCACCGCCTTCGAACAGGGCGACACGGCGCAGGCGCGGCGCGTCAACGCCGGCTTGCAGGAATCCTTCGCCTTCTCCAACACCGACGCTTCGGTGTTTTCGATGTCGGTGAAAGCCATGCTGCGGGTGCAGGGTCTGCCGGTGGGCCAATGCCGGCTGCCGCTGCCGCCCACCGGCGCCGCCGAGGAGGAACAGGCGCGGCTGGTATGGGAGCGGCTGCAGCTGCGCCGCGCCGCCGCCTATTAAAGCGGAACGGCAATGAAAAAAGGAGCCTATCGGCTCCTTTTTTCATTTCGCGCGTGTTCATATCACGCGGCGGCGTTCAATCGCGGAAGTTGTTGAACTGCAGCGGGAAGCCGTTTTCCTTGTCGTCGGCGATTTCCTTGCGCATCAGCGCAATGCATTCCTGCAGCACGTCGCGCTTGGCGCCGGACACGCGCACCGCTTCGCCCTGGATGCTGGCCTGCACCTTGAGCTTGGCGTCCTTGATCAGCTTGACGATTTTCTTGGCCAGATCGGATTCCAGCCCTTCCTTCACCGTCAGCACTTTCTTCACCTTGTTGCCGCTGACTTTTTCCAGTTTGCCGTACTCCATGCAGCGCACGTCCACGCCGCGCTTGGACAGCTTGTTCACCAGAATGTCGTTGACCTGGTCCAGTTGAAACTCGGCGTCGGCGTACAAGGTCAGTTCCTTGTCTCCGGTTTCGATGCGGGCATCGCTGCCCTTGAAGTCGTAACGGGTGGACACCTCTTTATTGGCTTGCTCCACGGCGTTGCGCACTTCCACCTTGTTCACTTCGGACACGATATCGAAAGACGGCATGAAATATTCCTAATAATGCTTGATGCCGACATTTTAGAGGCTGGCTCCGCCCTTGTCACTCGGCCGCCCGTTCGTTGCCCTCGCCGCCTTCGCCCAAACGCGCCCGCATCGCCTCCACCTCCTTGAGCCGGCCGCTGATGCGGTCCCAGTGCCGCGCGTTCAAGGCGGCGATCACCGCGTCCACCAGCATCATCAGCGGCGTGTTGCTGTCCCAGCCGGCCGGACCGGCGGTGTGCGCCGCCAAGGTGTAGCGCGCCACGCGCGCCACCGGCGACAGCCACTGATCAGTGAACAACAGCACGCTGGCCTTGCGCTGCGCCGCCATTTCCGCGATGCGCAGCGCGTCGTCCCAGTAGCGGCGGATGTCGAAGATCACCAGCACGTCCGGCCTGCCCATGTCCACCAGCGAATCCGCCCAGCTCGCCGGCACCCCGCGCAAATGCGCCACGTCCGGCCGCACCACCTTCAGATGGTGGCCGAGGTAGGCCGCCAGCGGATCGGTCAGCCGCCCGCCCAGCAACCAGATCCGGCTTTTGCGCTCGCCCAGCAGATCCACCACGCCGTCGAATTCGGCGCGCGGCACCTGGGCCACGGTCTGGCGCATCAAATCGGCGATGCGCTCGGCGTGGCTGACCAGGAAATCATGATCGCCCTGCAACTGCCCCGGGTCATGCCGCATCAGCGGCGACTGCAAGCGCAACTCCAGTTCTGCGCGCAAGGCGGACTGGAAGGCGGCGTAACTGTCGAAACCCAACTTGCCGATCAGGCGCAGCACCGTCGGGCCGCTGACGTCGGCGCGCTGCGCCCATTGCGCGATGGTTTCCAGGCCGGCCACCGGATAGTTGGCCAGCAGCGCCCGTCCCACCTTGCGTTCGGTGGGGGTCAGCGCTTCGAACAGCGCGCGGACTTGCTCCGCGATCGAGCGGCTTTGGCTCATTCTGTTGCCCCTTTGGCGATGCACGACTGCCGTCGTGCCGCGCAGCATAACAGCGCCGGTATAAAAACGGCATTGTGTCATTGCGCCCACACTGCCGCCCCTATTCTAATATTTATTACAAATTTGGCTTGATTCATTTTTTTTTAACGAATAATACTACCCCGACAACATAGCGACGACAAAAAGCAGCCCACAAGGCAGCGACAAAACGCCGTCAAAACATATAGTTGCAATCCAGACGATGAACGCTCGGCCGGTAGCGGGGAAGTCAGACCGCGGCAATCAGGGAGAGACAGCGATGGAAGCACGCGACGTAAAGACAATCGCGGATTTGAAGGTTTTGATCGAAGAACGCCGCCTGAGCCAGATCAAGGTCGGCCTGGTGGACATGGACGGGGTGATGTGCGGCAAATACATGTCGCGCGACAAATTCCTGTGCGCGCTGGAAGGCGGCTTCGGCTTCTGCGACGTGGTGTTCGGCTGGGACGTGGGCGACAAGCTGTACGACAACACCCTGCTCACCGGCTGGGGCCGCGGCTACGGCGACGCCGAGGTGCGGCTGATCCCCGAATCCTGCCGCGACCTGCCGCTGGAAGGCGATATGATCTTCGTCCAGGGCGAGGTGGCGGGCCGGCTGGAAAGCCTCTGTCCGCGCGGCCTGCTGCGCCGGGTGCTGGAGCGCGCGCGCGACATGGGCTTCGACGTGCTGGCCGGCTTCGAATACGAGTTTCTGGCGGTCGATGAAGAGCACGAAGCGTTGCGGCAGCGGCTGTACCAGGAACCCAAGCCACTGGGCAGCGGCGCCTTCGGCTACTCCATTCTGCGCAGCTCGGTGAACACCGACTTTTACCGCGCCTTGCTGGACCTGTGCGAGCGGATGCAGATGCCGATCGAGGGCCTGCACGAGGAGACCGGGCCCGGCGCGCTGGAAGCCGCGCTGTGCGTGGACAATGCCTTGCGCGCCGCCGACAACGCCGTCTGTTTCAAGACCTTCTCCAAGGTGCTGGCGGAGAAACAGGGGCGTATGCTCTGCTATATGGCCAAGTGGCACCAGGAGCAATCCGGCCAGGGCGGCCACATCCACATCTCGCTGCGCCGCCGCAACGGCGGCGACAGCGCCTTCCACCAACCGGGCCGCGAACACGCGATCAGCGACGCGATGCGCCACTTCATCGGCGGCATCCAGCGGCTGATGCCGGAATTCATGAGCCTGGCCGCGCCCACGGTCAACAGCTTCCGCCGGCTGGTGCCCGGCTATTGGGCGCCCACCAGCTCGCTATGGGGCGTGGACAACCGCACCGTCGCCATCCGCGCGATTCCCGGCAGCGCCAAGTCGCAACGCGTCGAATACCGGCTGCCCGGCGCCGACAGCAATCCCTATCTGGCGCTGGCCAGCGGCCTGGCCGCCGGCCTCTACGGCATCGAACACCGCATCGAGCCGGAAGAACCGGTCAGCGCCAACGGCTATCTGCTGGACGCGCCGCCCCACTTGAAACTGCACCGCACCTTGTGGGAGGCCGCCCAGGCGCTGCGCGGCTCCGCCGCCGCCCGCGACTGGTTCGGCGACGACTTCGTCGATCACTTCGCCGCCACCCGCGAATGGGAAGAACGCGAGTTCCAGCGCCATGTCACCGACTGGGAATTGAAACGCTACTTCGAGATCATCTAAATGAGCGAAAACTACTCCGTCATCACCCCGCTGGACGGTTCCACCCTGCTGCAACGCGGCTACACCAGCCCGGTCCAGACCCAGGCCGCGCTGGACGCCGCCCGCGTCGCCCAGGCCGGCTGGCGCGCCACGCCGCTGGCCGAACGCAAGGCCTTGATCGGCCGGGCGGTGGACTGGCTGATCGCCCACAAGAGCGACTGCGCCGACGCCATCACCCGCCAGATAGGCCGGCCCATCCGCCAGTCACCCGGCGAGATCGGCGGCCTGGCCGAGCGCGCGCGCCATATGCTGGACATCGCCGAGGAGGCGCTGGCCGACCTCCACCCCGCGCCCAAGCCCGGCTTCGAACGCTGGCTGCGCCGCGAACCGCTGGGCACGGTGCTGGTGCTGGCGCCGTGGAACTACCCCTTCCTCACCGCCATCAACACCATCGCGCCGGCGCTGGCCGCCGGCAACTGCGTGCTGCTCAAGCATTCCTCGCAAACCCCGCTGATCGCCGATCTGTTCCGCCAAGCCTGCGCCGCCGCCGGCCTGCCCATCGGCGTGTTCCAGACTCTGGAGCTGGACCATGCCGCCACCTTGAAACTGACGGCCGCGCCGGAGATCGACTTCGTCGCCTTCACGGGCTCGGTCAGCGGCGGCCGCGCGGTGCAAAGGGCGGCCGCCGAGCGCTTCATCGGCGTCGGCCTGGAACTGGGCGGCAAGGACCCGGCCTATGTGCGCGCCGACGCCGACCTGCCGGCGGCGATAGAAAACCTGGTGGACGGCGCTTTCTTCAATTCCGGCCAGTCCTGCTGCGGCATCGAGCGCATCTATGTGCAGCGCCAGCGCTACCGCGACTTCGTCGACGGCTTCGTCGAGCTGACCCGGACCTATCGCTTCGGCCATCCGCTGGACCCGGACACCAATCTGGGGCCCATGGTGCGCGCCGGCGCCGCCGACTTCGTCCGCGGCCAGATCCAGGCGGCGCTGGCCGTCGGCGCGCGCGCGTTGATTCCGGCCGGCCATTTCGCCGCCGACGCGCCCGGCAGCGCCTATCTGGCGCCGCAAGTGCTGGTGGACGTGAACCACGCCATGAGCGTGATGCGCGAGGAAAGCTTCGGCCCGGTCATCGGCATCATGGCCGTGGACTCCGACGAGGAGGCGCTGCGGCTGATGAACGACAGCGCCTACGGCCTGACCGCCTCGATCTGGACCGCGGACCGCGACGCCGCCGTCCATCTCGGTCAACAACTGGAAACCGGCACCGTGTTCATGAACCGCTGCGACTACCTGGACCCGGCGCTGGCCTGGACCGGGGTCAAAGACACCGGCCGCGGCATTTCCCTGTCCACGCTGGGCTACCAGCAGCTGACCCGGGTCAAATCCTTCCATCTCAAGGGGTAAGGCGATGCAACTGCAAGGCAACTGGAATTATCCGACCAGCATCCGCTTCGGCGCCGGCCGCGCCGTGGAACTGCCGGCGCTGTGCCGCGAACTGGGCATGCGCCGCCCGCTGCTGGTCACCGACCCCGGCCTGGCCCGGCTGCCGATGCTGGCCCGGTTGCGGAGCTTGCTGAGCGACTCCGGCCTGGAGACCGCCTTGTTCAGCGATATGCGCCCCAATCCGGTGGGCCGCGACGTCGACGCCGGGGTCGCCGCCTTCCGCGACGGCCGCCACGACGGGGTGGTCGCCGTCGGCGGCGGCAGCGCGCTGGACGTGGGCAAGGCCATCGCTTTGATGTCCGGACAAAAACGCCCGCTGTGGGACTTCGAGGACGTGGGCGACAACTGGCTGCGCGTCGATCCCGCCGGCGTCGCGCCCACACTGGCGGTGCCCACCACCGCCGGCACCGGCTCCGAGGTGGGACGAGCGTCCCTGATCATCGACGAAGCCGCGCACCGCAAGGTCATCATCTTCCATCCGGCCATGCTGCCCAAGCTGGTGCTGGCGGACCCGGAGCTGACCGTCGGCCTGCCGCCGGCGCTGACCGCCGCCACCGGCGTCGACGCGCTGGTGCACAATCTGGAAGCCTTCTGCTCCCCGTTCTATCACCCCATCGCCCAGGGCGTGGCGCTGGAAGGCATGCGGCTGGCGCACGACTGGCTGCCGGCGGCCCACGCCGACGGCGGCAATCTGGAAGCCCGCGCCCAGATGCTGTCCTGTTCCATCATGGGCGCCACCGCCTTCCAGAAAGGCCTGGGCGGCGTGCACGCGCTGGCGCATCCCATCGGCGCGGTGTTCGACACCCACCACGGCCTGGCCAACGCCGTGCTGCTGCCCTATGTACTGGTGCGCAACCGGCCGGCGATAGCCGAACGGCTGAGCGCCGCCGCCCGCTACCTGGGCCTGGCCGACGCCGGCTTTGACGGTTTCCTGGCCTGGGTGCTGCAATTGCGCGCCTGCCTGGGCATTCCGCACACCCTGGCGGAGATCGGCATCGGCGCGGACGCCGCCGCCGACATCGGCCGCATGGCCAAGGCCGACCCCAGCGACGGCGGCAACCCCTTGCCCCTGTCCGCCGACGACTACCGCGCGATCTTCCTCGCCGCGCAGCAAGGCAGGCTGTGATGAGGCGCCCGCTGATCGGCCTGACCACCTACCCGGCCACGCCCGAGCACGGCTACCACACGCCGCTTGAATACGTGGCGGCGGTGGTGCGCGCCGGCGGCGCGCCGGTGCAATTGCCGGCGCTGGGCCCGGAGATGGTGGACGACTGGCTGGACAAGCTGGACGGCGTGGTGCTGATCGGCGGCGGCGACATCGACCCGGCCCGCTTCGACCGCGACGGCCACCCGACCATTTACAACCTCAGCCCGGAGCGCGACGCCACCGAAATCGCGCTGGCGCGCGCGCTGCTGCAACGCAAGCTGCCGACGCTGGCGATCTGCCGCGGCCTGCAAATCCTCAACACCGTGCTGGGCGGCAGCCTGCACCTGCACCTGCCGGACGTGGTGGGCGAAGCCGTGCCCCATCGCGCGCCGCCACGCGTGCCGACGCCGCACCCGGTGCGCGTCGCCGCCGATTCCTGCCTGGCGGGCCTGATCGGCACCGAAGTCCTCACCCAGTCCTGGCACCACCAGGCGATAGACCGCCCCGGCCACGGCGTGGTGCCGGTGGCCTGGGCGCCGGACGGCGTGATCGAGGCGATAGAAATCGCCGACTTTCCCCAGTTGATCGCGGTGCAATGGCACCCCGAGCTCTCCGCCGAGCGCGACAGCGGCCAGCAAAGGCTGTTCGACGCGCTGGTCACCATGAGCGGAACGCCGCCGCCCGGCTGAGCGCCGCCGCGCCTCGCTTCCTAAATAGACACGAAGCCCGGATCACCGGGCCAGGGCCCGGCCGGCCTCCGCCGCCGTTCGGGCGCCGGCGCGTACGCGCGCCTAGGCGGAAAACCACAGACATGCACAATGAGAGAGGAACATCATGGAACCAGTTCGGCACGAGTCCGCGCCCGTGGGCGAGGACGAGAAACTGTTGCACAGCATGGGTTACGCTCAGGAGTTGTCCCGACGCATGAGCGGCTTTTCCAACTTCGCCATCTCCTTTTCCATCATCTGCGTGCTGGCCGGCGGCATCACCGCCTTCCCGGCCGGACTCAGCGCCGGCGGCGGCGCGGCCATCGGCATAGGCTGGCCGCTGGGCGCGCTGTTCGCCGCCATCGTCGCCGCGGCCATGGCCCAGATCGCCTCCGCCTACCCCACCGCCGGCGGGCTTTACCACTGGGCGTCCATTCTGGGCGGCAAGGGCCTGGGCTGGACCACCGCCTGGATCAATCTGCTGGGACTGATCTTCGTCACCGCCGCGGTCAATTTCGGCGTTTACGATCCCTTCTTCAAAACCCTGGTCGCGCCGCTGCTGGGCCTGAATCCGGAACAGCTGGGCTGGGGCCATCAGACCTTGTTCCTCGCCGTGGTGGCGCTGAGCCAGGCCTGGCTCAACCACCTGGGCATCAAGCTCACCACCCGGCTGACCGATCTGTCCGGCTATCTGATCTTCGTCGTCACCCTGGCCTTGGTGGTGTCGCTGCTGATCTACGCGCCTGGACCGCTGGACTTCTCCCGGCTGTGGACCTTCCACAATTACAGCGGCGCCGACGGCGGCGCCTGGCCGCGGATGGACAACACGGTGATGGTGTTCCTGGCCGGCCTGCTGCTCACCGTCTATACCCTGACCGGCTACGACGCCTCCGCCCACACCTCGGAGGAGACCCGCGAAGCGGCCCGCAATGTGCCCAAGGGCATCTTGCGCTCGGTGCTGTGGTCCGGCGTGTTCGGCTATTTGATGATCTGCGCCTTCGTGCTGGTGCTGCCGGACCTGAGCGCCGGGGTCAAGGCCGGCATGGGCTTTTTCGATCTGCTGCTGAGCGCGCTGCCGCCGGCCTTGAAGGCGGCGCTGGGCATAGGCATCTTTCTGGTCAACTATCTGTGCGGCCTGGCCTGCCTGACCTCCACCTCGCGCATGATGTACGCCTTCGCCCGCGACGGCGGCCTGCCGGCCTCGCGCTGGCTGCGCCAGGTGCATCCGCAACACCGCACCCCAGGCCCGGCGATCTGGGTCAGCGCCGCGCTCGCCATCGCCGCCACCTTGTACGGCGACGCCTTCCTGGTGCTGTCCACCGGCGCCGCGGTGTTCCTGTACATCTCCTACATCCTGCCGTCCGCCGCCGGCCTGTTCGCCGAGGGCCGCAGCTGGACCCACAAGGGGCCGTTCGATCTGGGCCGGGCGTCCAAGCCCATCGCCGCGCTGGCCACGCTGGGCGGCGCGGTGCTGGTCTTCGTCGGCATCCAGCCGCCGAATGAGAAGGTCTTGTACCTGACCATAGCACTGCTGCTGGTGCTGGCCTTGTTCTGGTTCGCGCTGGGCGTGCGCAAGCAATTCAAGGGACCGCCCACCGGCCAGCGCATTCAGGGCCATCAAGCGCATATCCGCGAAATCGAAAGCGCGCTGGACGAGGCCGGCTGAACGCGCAGTCCAAAGGGAGGCCGGCGCGGCCGGACAAAGCGCTTGTCTCCCGGCGGCAAATGCGGAATCATCCGGACACGAACCACCGCCAGAGAAGCCCATGCTCGTCACCCCGGAACAATTGCTCGCCTTCACCGCCGCCGCGATGCTGATCACCCTGTCGCCCGGCCCGGACAATCTGATGGTGCTGAGCCAGGGCATCGCCCGCGGCCGCCGCCAAGGCATGGCCTTCGGCCTGGGCTGCGCCTTGGGCTGCCTGAACCACACGGTGCTGGCCGCGCTCGGCGTCAGCGCGCTGATCGCCGCCTCCCCGCTGGCCTTCACGCTGCTGAAATTCGCCGGCGGCGGCTATCTGATCTATCTGGGCTGGCAGGCGCTACGCAGCCCCGGCGCCAGCTTCCAGGCCGCCGCCGCCGGGCGGGACGCCGCGCCGCTGGCCACCACCTTCCGCAAAGGCCTGATCGCCAATGCGATCAACCCCAAGGTGGTGCTGTTCTTCCTCGCCTTCCTGCCGCAATTCGTCAATCCGGCCCAGGGTCCGGCCGGGCTGCAGATCGCCGTGCTCGGCCTGGTCTTCACGCTGCAAGGCGCGCTGATCTTCGGCTGCCTCGGCTATTTCTCCGGCACCATCGGTCAATGGCTGTCCAAGAGCCACCGCGCCAGCCAGTGGCTGGACCGCATCGCCGGCAGCGTGTTCATCGCACTGGGCTTGAAGCTGATACTGGACCGCGGTCACTAGCGGCTAGCGAGTTTTCCAGGGGCCATAAAAAAGCCGGCAAGCAAGCTTGCCGGCTGTTCGCGCTATCGCGGGTCTTCACTTCTGGATCAGGAACTCCACCAGCACATTCTTGAACAGGAAGCCGGACACGCCGAAGCCCAGCACCAGGAACAGGATGAACATGCCCATCTTGCCGGCCTGAGCCTTCTTGCCTAGGTCCCAGATGATGAAGCCCATGAAAATGATCAGGCCGCCCAGGCACACGATCATGGAAATATTGGTGAATTGTTCTTCCGACACTTGTTGTCCTTTGAGTCCACAGCCAATCACGAGCCGGCGGGGTCTTTGAGCCTCAGCCCCGCCTGGCCGTAATAAGATACTCGCCATCGCCCTCCGGCTCAATGCCTCCTCAGAACTTGTACACGGCGGACAAGACCGCGGAGCGGCCGTCGCCGTACTCGATCAAGGAAGTCTGGGCGCCGCCCCCCGCCTGTTGGCGCACGCGCTCGACATAGGCCTTGTCGCCCAGATTCTCCAGATTGAGCTGGAAACTCAGCCGGCGGTTCAGCTTATATCCCAGCATCGCGCTGTGCACCCAATAAGCATCCAGGCTGCCGCCTCCGGCGGAAGTGACCTTGCGCTCGCCAATATAGCGCGCGCCGTAGGCTAGGCTCCAACCGGAGGGCAGCGCATACGTCGTCCATAGATTGAAGGCATGGCGCGGCGTATTGGCGAGCGCCTCGCCGGCCTGCCCGCTGGCCGCATCGGCCTGCAGCGTCTTGCCGTCCAGGTAGGCGTAGTTGGCGAACAAGCCCCAATTCCCGGTCAGCTTGCCGCTGGCGCCCAGTTCCAGCCCGCGCACCCGCTGCTTGCGCGTCATCGCATAGCTATTGTCGGCCAGCCGCTCGCGCGCATTGTCCTTGTCCACTTGGAACAACGCTCCGGTCAGCGCCAGTCCGCCATCCAGCACCTCCCATTTGCTACCCAGCTCCACCGTCTGGTTTTTTTCCGGCTCGAGATTGGCGGTCGCCCGGTCCAGGCCGCTGCCATTGGCAGCCAGAAACTCAGCCGAAGGATTGAAGGACGTACCGTAAGAGAGATAAACCCGGCCTGCTTCCGCCGGCTTGAACACCAGCCCTGCCCGGCCACTGAGCTTGCGGTCGGAACTGCTCGCCTCGCTCGCCGCGCCGGCGGCCGAAACCGTGTTGACCTTGCCGTCCATCCAGTCATAACGCAAACCCAGGCCGAGATCCCAGCGCGGGCTCAGCTCGATATGATCCAGCGCGTACAAGGCCTTGACCTCCAAACTAGCGTCCAAGCGGTCGGTGGACTCGCGCCGAACCGGGCCGCTCCAATAACCGGGAGGATTGCTCAACGGATAGCCATCGGCCGGGAACAGCGCGCTCAGCGCATAGCCATAGCCTTGGCGATCATATGTCTCGCGGGAGATCTCCACGCCGGACACCAGCGTGTGCCGCCAGCTGCCGCTGGCGAAACGCGTGGTGATATTGGTCTGGTTGATCCACATCCTATTATTGGTTTCTCGACCGTAACCCTGCGGCCCAGCCGGCAGATAGCGGCCTGGCGGCAGCTTGCCGCCCACGCTGACGCGAGCGCCGGAGAACACCGTATCGCGCTCCAAGCGGGCATGACGCATCAGGTTCTGCAGCTCGACCTCGTTGGCGAAACGATGTTCCAGTTTCACGGTCACGGCATCCGCCGTGGCTTGGTCCTTGTCCAGATTGCGCCAGCCGTAATAAGCGTTGCGCGATACCCCGGCCAAGCGCTTGCCGTTGAGCGCGGGCACGCCGTTGTCCGGCAACTTGTCGTCGTATTGGTGCAGATAGCTGAGCGTCAGCTTGGTGGGTCCATCAATGCCCAAGCTCAACGACGGCGCGACGCCCCAACGTTTGGCATCGATGAAGTCCCGGCCCGGCACATCGTTCCGGTGCGCCATCAGGTTCAGACGCAGGGCGGCGGCCTCGCTCAGCCGCTGATTGCTGTCCATGGTGAGCCGACGATACTGATCGGTTCCCAGGCCCGCGCTCAGTTCCGTGAAAGCATCCGGCTTGGGCTGCTTGCTGACCATATTGATGCTGCCGCCGGTGGTGCCGGCGCCGCCGAACACCGAGTTAGGCCCCTTGATCACCTCAACCGCTTCCAGATTGAACAAATCGGAGCGATAGGTTTGCGCGCTGTCGCGCAAACCATCCAGCTGCATATTGGCATTGGCGCTGAAGCCACGGATATTGATGCTATCGCCCGAACCGGCGCCGCCCTCCCCGGCGTTGAAGGTGATGCCGGGCACATTAGACAAAGCCTGGCGCAGGCTTTGCGCGTTCTGCTCCTGCAACAGGCGTTGTGGCAGCACGGTAATGGTCTGCGGCACGTCCAGCAGCGGCACCGGAATCTTGGCGGAACCGGAACGATCGACCTTGGGCCCTGCGTCTGGCGCGGCCGTTACCGTGACCGTGCCCAGCGTGAGCGGCGATGCCGCGGAACGCTCGGCTTCCGCCCAGGCTGGCGCGGCGAAGGATGTCGCCATGGCCAGGGCGGAATACAGGCTGGGCGGACGCAGATGGGCGCGGGAAACAATGCTGAGCTTCATGACGGACTCCATATGAGAATGAGAATTATTATTTTTCACATAGAGTAAGGACCCGTCCGAGTCCCAACAACGCGCCATGGTCCGGCGGCCAAGCCGCCGCGCTAAGCGCGTGGCGGAATTACCACGCCCTGCGCAGCCGCTGCAACACCAGGGCCACGCCCAGCGCGGCCAACAACATGCCGGCCACCGCCAGCAGGCTCAGCTGTTCGTCGAACAGCCACCAGGCCTGCACCGCGGCCAGGCCCGGCGTCAGGTAGAAATAGCTGGCCACCTTGCTGACATCGCCGTCCTTCAGCATGCGCATCAGCAGCAGGATGGCCAGCACCGACAGCGCCAGCACGCTCCAGCCCAGGGCCAGCGCCAGTTGCGCGTTCCAATGGATGGCGTCGCCGCGCTCCAGCCCCAGCGCCAACGCGCCGGTGATCAGGAAGGCCGCCAGGTATTGATGGAAGGCGCCGGTCAGCGGATGCACGCCCTGGCCGAAGCGTTTCTGGTACAAGGTGCCGGCGGTGATCGCGCACAAGGCCAGCGCGGTCAGCCACAGGCCGGGATTGGCGCCTAACTGCAAGCCCTTGCCACCCAGCACCACCAGCAGCGCGCCGCCAAAGCCTATCGCCAGGCCCAGCCATTGCATGCAGCTCAGCCGCTGCTCGCCCATCAGCCAGCTCAATATCGCGGTCAGTATCGGCTGCAGGCCGACGATCAGCGCGGTGATGCCGGCCGGCACCGCCAGCTTGATGCCGGCGAAGCTGGCGCCCAGATAGAGGCCGTGCAGCATCGCGCCGCAAGCCCATTGATGCTTGGCCGCCGCCAGCCCGGGCCAGGCGGGCCGGAAGCAGGCGATCAGCGCGCCGAAGCACAGCAGGGTCAGGCCCATACGTATCGCCAAAAAGGTGAACGGGCCGATGAAAGGCAGACCCAGCTTGGCGCCGATGAAGCCGGTGCTCCACAGCAGCACAAAGGCCCAGGGGATCCAGGCATTGGATCGATGACTATTGATTTCCATATCTTGTTTCATGAAAAAAGCCCCCAGCGGGGGCTTATTGGGCCAAGCGCGGGGCTTTAGCCGCGTTTCAGTTTGGCGTTGCCGGCAATCCGCATCCGCAGCGCGTTCAGGCGGATGAAACCGGCCGCGTCGGCGTGATTGTAGGCGCCGCCGTCTTCGTCGAAGGTGGCGATGGTGGGGTCGAACAGCGAATCGGTCTTGGATTCGCGGCCCACCACGATCACATTGCCCTTGTACAGCTTCAGCCGCACCCAGCCGTTGACCGTGGCCTGGGAGGCGTCGATCATGCCTTGCAACATCAGGCGCTCCGGGCTCCACCAGTAGCCGGTGTAGACCAGTTTGGCGTACTTAGGCATCAACTCGTCCTTCAGATGAGCCACTTCGCGGTCCAGGGTGATGGATTCTATCGCGCGGTGCGCCTTCAGCATGATGGAGCCGCCCGGGGTTTCGTAGCAACCGCGGGATTTCATGCCCACATAACGGTTTTCCACGATGTCCAGCCGGCCGATGCCGTGCTTGCCGCCAAGGCGGTTCAGCTCGGTCAGCACCTGGGCCGGGCTCATCGTCACGCCGTTGATGGCGGTGATGTCGCCCTTCTCATAGCTGAGCTCGATGTATTCGGCCTGGTCCGGCGCGTTCTCCGGGCTCACCGTCCACAGCCACATATCCTCTTCCGGCTCCGCCGCCGGGTCTTCCAGCACCGTGCCTTCGTAGGAGATGTGCAGCAGGTTGGCGTCCATCGAGTACGGGCTGCCGCCGTTCTTCTTCTTGCTGATGTCGATGCCGTGGGTTTCCGCGTAGTTCAGCAGTTTTTCCCGCGACAGCAGATCCCATTCCCGCCACGGCGCGATCACCTTGACGTCCGGCTTCAGCGCGTAATAGCCCAGCTCGAAACGCACCTGGTCGTTGCCCTTGCCGGTGGCGCCGTGCGACACCGCGTCGGCGCCCACCTGATTGGCGATCTCGATCTGACGCTTGGCGATCAGCGGCCGCGCGATCGAGGTGCCCAGCAGGTATTCGCCCTCATAGACGGCGTTGGCGCGGAACATCGGGAACACGAAATCGCGGACGAATTCCTCGCGCAGATCGTCGATGAAGATGTTTTCCGGCTTGATGCCCAGCGACACCGCCTTCTTGCGCGCCGGCTCCACCTCTTCGCCCTGGCCGATGTCGGCGGTGAAGGTCACCACCTCGCACTGATAGGTGTCCTGCAGCCACTTGAGAATCACCGAAGTATCCAGACCGCCGGAGTAAGCCAGTACCACTTTCTTGATGTCAGACATTTTGTATTCTTTCAAATCCATTGATTGCCGGATCCGGCCCGCGCCTGGCGCGGCCTTGCCGAATCGCGTAAACGGCGGGCGCTCGCCCGCGTCGTCAGTTCAGTCGTAACGCTGGCCCAGCAGCAGGAACTCGATCAGCGCCTTCTGCACGTGCATGCGGTTTTCCGCCTCGTCCCAGACCACGCTCTGCGGCCCGTCTATCACCGCGGCGGCCACTTCCTCGCCCCGGTGCGCCGGCAAACAGTGCATGAACAAGGCGTCCGGCTTGGCCAGCTTCATCAGCTCCGGCGTCACTTGGTAGTCGCGGAAGGCTTCCAGCCGCGCTTCCTTCTCCGCCTCGAAACCCATGCTGGTGAACACGTCGGTGGTCACCAGGTCCGCGCCGGCCGCCGCGTGACTGGCGCTGTGGCTGGGCTCGAAGTGCTCGGGGCCGTAATGCTGGCCGTCCAAGGCCTTCAGTTCGAAGCCCACCGGCGTCGCCACCTTGAGCTTGAAGCCCAGGATTTTGGCCGCCTGCAGCCAGGTGCGGCAGACATTGTTGCCATCGCCTATCCAGGCCACGGTCTTGCCCTTGATTGAGCCGCGCTGCTCGATAAAGGTGAAGATGTCCGCCAGGATCTGGCACGGGTGGTATTCATTGGTCAGGCCGTTGATCACCGGCACCTTGGAATGCGCGGCCAGCCGCTGCACCAACGCCTGCTCATAGGTGCGGATCATGATGATGTCGCTCATCCGGGACAGCACGCGCGCGGTGTCCTCGATGGGCTCGCCGCGGCCCATCTGCGAGCTTTGCGTGTCCAGGAACATCGCGTGGCCGCCCAGTTGCGCCATGCCCGCCTCGAAAGAGACGCGGGTGCGGGTGGAATTCTTCTCGAACACCATGGACATCACCTTGCCGACGAGCGGCTGGTACAGCTGGCCGTCGCTACGTCGTCGCTTCAGGACCTTGCTGCGCTCGAAGAGGTGGCGATATTCCTCGTGGGTCAGGTCGCTGAATTGCAGGTAATGCCTAGGGGACGTCATGGTGCTCCATTTCAAAAAAAAGGCCACCGCGCGTTCGACACCGTTTCGGTGTCCTTCATGCGCGATGGCACATTACTACACGCAGGTCTCAAGTCATTCACAGGCGTCGCAAGCATGCCTACGCAAAGCGCATGATTTACATAATTGCGACAAGAGTTATATTTATCGGAAATCAGCCTGTCTGACAAGCATTCATTTGAACAAGGCGCGTCCAGGCAGTTGCGCCAGCTCCCCTTCTTTGAGCACCCGCAGCAAAAACTCGCCGCCATCCTCGGCCAAACCGTGCATTTCTATGGATTTCTGGGTTTTTTGCAGTCGCGCCAAATAAGCGAGGATGGTGTCGTCTATCACCTGGCCGGGCACCAGCACCGGAATGCCGGGCGGATACGGCACGATCTGGTCGCAGCAGACGCGTCCGACCAGCGCCGCGTTGGGGCGGCCGTCGTCGTCCAGCAGCGGCAGCCGCTCGCCGGCCTCGTAAAAAGCGTCGCGCGGCAGACTGGCCAGCCGGGAAAAGCGCGGGATTTCCGGCATCCGCCCCAGCGGACGTGGCGGGCGCTTCTCCTTGGCCAGTCGCAGCATCGCGTCATACAGCCGCGACACCTTGCTGCGGGTGGTGCCCAGGGTCAGCAGCAGGGTGATGGTGCTGAAAGTGGATTTCTCCACCTGAACGTTGTAGCGCTCGAACAGCGCCTGCTGCAGCTCGTCGGCGGTGAAACCGGACTGGGTGATGTCCACGGTCAGCTTGGTCGGATCCAGCTGGATGCCATCTCCCCTCACCTCGTCCGGCAACAGGTCCGCCAGCCCCAGCACCCGGAAGGCGCCGGTGGAGTCGATCTTGTCGCGCAGCTCCTGCGCCAGCTTCAGCGTGCGGTCCAGCAGCCGGTAGCCCTCCATCACCGCCTGCTTGCGCGCCACGTCCAGGCTGGCGATCAGGTTGTATTGCGGGCTGGTCGACGCGTGCATATTGAAGTTCTCGCGGAACAGATGCGCGTCGAAGCCGGGGTCGTTGACGTGGATCATGCTGGCCTGCGAGAACGCCGACAGCACCTTGTGCGTGCTCTGGGTCACATAGTCGGCGCCGGACTCCAGCGCCGTCGGCCGGAACGCTGGGTGGAAACGGGCGAAACCGTACCAGGCCTCGTCGACGATGACCTTGATGCCCTGCTCGTGCGCGGCCTCGATGATGGGCTTCAGATCATAGCGCAGGCCGTCATAGGTGCAGGAAGTCAGGATCAGCACCCGCGCGTCGGGATTGGCGGCGATCGCGGCGAAGATGGTTTCCTTGGGCACCGGCCCGAAAATGCCGAACTGCTTGTTGATCGAGGAATCCAGATACACCGGCAGCGCGCCGGACAGGATCACGCCGTGATGCACCGATTTGTGACAGTTGCGATCCAGCAGCAGCTTGTCGCCGGGCGCCAATAGGGTCTGGAAAATCACCTTGTTGGAAGTGGAAGTGCCATTGGTGGCGAAGTAGGTGCGCTTGGCGCCGAAAGCCTTGGCCGCCAGCATCTGCGCCTCCTCTATCACCCCGGTGGGGTGCAGCAGCGAGTCCAGCATCGGCACCGACACCGACAGATCGGCGCGCAGCATGCTCTCGCCGACGAAGTCGTGAAAATCGCCGACCCAGGGGCTGCCCTTCAAGGAGTCCCCGCCGGAATGGCCGGGCGTGTGCCAGGAATCCTTGGCCATGCGCACATATTGCTTGAGCTTGTCGTAGAACGGCGTCGCCGACTTTTCCGCCAGCTCCGCCGACAGAATGCGGAACCAGCCGTGGAAATCCAGCTCGTCGCGGTAGAAATAGCCGTCCACCGCGTGGCTGGCCAGGTCTTCCACCAAGGCGCGCTCGTCATCGTCGAACAACAGCACGTACAGCGAAATTTCCGGACGGAAGGCGCTGATGCGGTTGGCCAATTGCGCCGCCGCCTGGCTGACGCCTTTCTCCTGCAACTGCTTGTCCACCAGCACCACCTGGACGTCGCCATCGCGGGCGATCAGATCCAGCGCGTCCTGGCTGCGCGCGACGCCGACGAAAGTCAGGCCATAGGGGTTTTCCAGCCGCACAGCGGCGGCGCCCAGTCCGGCCAGCACATCGGCCTGCCATTTGGCGTCGTCGCTGACCACCAGCACTCGGCTAACGGGTGTCATGATCGGGTTTCTCCTGTTGATATTGCTTTGCGCTGTTATCGATGGTTTTGTCTGTCTGATTCGCTCGCGCAATTTCGCTTGTTTTTATATTTGTCTATCCTATCCACATCGGCGCCTCGCCGTCATTTTGCAGTCGCACATCAGGGTTTCCCCATGTTCGGCGCGGCCAGACAATCCTGCCCCCATGCGGTACAATCGCCGCCATGTTGACCGATGCTGAAAAAGACGCGATCCGCGACCATTACCGGACCATAGCCGACAATCTGCCTGGCTTTCGCCCGCGCGCCGCGCAACGCCGCATGCTGGCGGAAATCGCCAATGCGCTGTCGCGCAGCAAAGACAAGGAAGGCGACGACTGGCCGGAGCGCGCCGGCGAAAGCATCGCCGTGATCGAAGGCCCCACCGGCGTCGGCAAAAGCCTGGCCTATCTGCTGGCCGGCGGCTTGATGGCCAAGTCGCGCGCCAAGAAGCTGGTGGTCACCAGCGCCACCATCGCGCTGCAGGAGCAACTGGTCAACCGCGACCTGCCCTTCGTCGTCGAGAACAGCGGCCTGCCGCTGACCTTCGCGCTGGCCAAGGGCCGCGGCCGCTATCTGTGTCCGCAACGCATCTTCGCGCTGACCGCCGAAACCGCCCAGGGCCAGCTGCTGGACCTGGATCCGACGCTGGCGCTATGGGACCGCAAGCCGGAAGCCGGCGAGATCGAGACCCTGCGCCAGTTGGCCGACGCCTTCTACTACCGCAAATGGAACGGCGACCGCGACACCTGGGACAGCGTGATCGACGACGGCCTGTGGTCGCGCGTCACCAACGACCGCCACGGCTGTTTGAAAGCCGCCTGCCCCAACCGGCCGGAATGCCCGTTCTACCTGGCGCGCGACGTGCTGGAAAACGTGGACGTGGTGGTGGCCAACCATGACCTGATGCTGGCCGACGTATCCATGGGTGGCGGCGTGATCCTGCCGGCGCCGGAAGAAAGTTACTACTGTATCGACGAGGCGCACCACCTGGCCAAAAAGGCGGTCAACCAGTTTTCCGCCGAGCATTCGCTGGCCCAGGCCATGTCCTGGCTGGATAAAGTGGCCGCCACCGCCATCCGCGTGGAAGCGCTGACCGACAAGGTGGAAATCGTCAGCCAGGCGATAGAAGCCGCCAGCGCCTGCTCCGAAACGCTGACCGAATGGCTGTGGCTGCTGGAGGGCGAAGACGCGCTGGCCGCTTCCAGCGACAATCTGGAGCCCACCTGGCTGATAGAGGACGGCGTGCTGCCGGAACGCTTCCAGGGCCCCACCGCCAATATGGCCACGTCGGCGCGCTCGCTGTTCAAACAGCTGAGCCTGCTGAGCGACGCGCTGGGCGAGGCGCGCAAGGACAAGGGCGGCGAAGCGGCGCAAGTCGACAAGACCGCCTCCGATCTGGGTTTTCTGACCGCGCGCGCCGAGCAACTGCTGGCGGTGTGGGAGTTGTTTGAAAAAGAAACCGAGCCCGCCAGCCCGCCCATCGCCAAATGGATCACCCGCCGCGCCGAGGGCAAGGGCGATTACCTGTTTTCCGCCTCGCCGGTCAGCGCCGCCGCCAGCCTGGCCGCCACGCTGTGGCGCCGCGCCGCCGGCGCCATCCTGACCTCGGCCACGCTGCGCTCGCTGGGCGAATTCGAGCTGCTGCTATCGCAGACCGGCCTGAAGTGGATGCCGGAAGTCAGCTGCGTGGCGTTGGACTCCCCTTTCAATTTCGACGAGCAGGGCGAGCTGTATCTGCCGCCTATGCTGGCCAGCCCCAAGGACGCCGGCGGCCATACCCGCGAAATCGTGGAATGGCTGCCCAAGCTGATCGATGTGAAAGAAGCGGTCGGCACCCTGGTGCTGTTTTCCTCGCGCAAACAGATGCAGGACGTCGCCGCCGGCCTGCCGTCCACGCTGCGCGAGCGGCTGCTGATCCAGGGCGAAATCCCCAAGAGCCTGCTGATAGAACAGCACCATCAACGGCTGAAACAGGGCGAGCCCAGCGTGATCTTCGGCCTGGACTCCTTCTCCGAAGGACTGGACCTGCCCGGCGAAAGCTGTGTGCACGTGATTATTGCCAAACTGCCGTTCGCGATGCCGGACGATCCGGTGGGCAAAACCCTGTCGCGCTGGATAGAGAAACGCGGCGGCAATCCCTTCATCGAACTGACCGTGCCCGAAGCCTCGATCAAGCTGGTGCAGGCCGTCGGCCGACTGATCCGCACCGAACGCGACTACGGCCGCGTCACCATCCTGGACAACCGGCTGCAAAAGCAAAGCTACGGCAAGCGGCTGCTCGCCTCGCTGCCGCCGTTCAAGCGCATCTGATTTTCGGGTAAAATACTAAATATTCAGCAACAAACAAAACGCCTGAATATAAAACGCCAAGCGCAAATCGCTTAGCAGACGATAAAAAACAGGCTAAACCAAAAGCAAACACTCCGGTCCACCGCCATGATCTGCAATCCATACGAAATAGTCATCCAGGGCGTCACTTCCGAAGGCCGCACTTTCCGTCCCAGCGACTGGGCCGAACGCCTGGCCGGCATCCTCGCCTCCTTCGACGACCAAAAACTGCACTACCACGCCCATGTCCGTCCGATGATGCTGGATGGCGTACGCTGCGTCGCGGTGGACAAGAAGCTGGAAAAAATCAGCCCGCAAGTGTTTTGCTTCCTGATGGACTTCGCCAAGGACAACGACTTGCGCATCGTTGACTGCCGCACCCTGCTGGACGAGGTCTACCCGAATCAATTCTTGGCGTAATTGCAACACCGCACCTGTCCGATTTATCTTTAAGCAACAGATTGGCAACATCCTCGTCATATTTTGTGGCTAAACTAAGACAAGTGTTGTGGCGACACCGCAGTCTGGTTTGTTAACAAACCTTGCGCTGCACGAAGCCGGCACCTGGATTAATTAAAGCAAAACAGACTTGGAGTATTCATGATGCAGAAGAAAAATCTGGCAGCCCTGGTTGCCGCGATGTTCGCCTTGCCCGTTGTCGCCCACGCTGACGTCACCATCTACGGTTTCATGAGCGGCGGCATCGAATCGACCAAAGCCACCGGCTCCGGCGGTTCCGAGTACAGCAGCCGCACCCGCATCGTCGACCACAATTCCCGCATCGGCTTCAAGGGTTTTGAAGACATCGGCGGCGGCACCAAGGCGATCTGGCAGGTGGAAAACAGCCTGCGCAACTTCGAGCAGGGCGGTACCAACGACAAGGGCCAAACCGCCTCCTTCGCCACTCGCAACACCTTCATCGGCATCGACAACAACGACTTCGGCCGCGTAGTGCTGGGCCAACACGACTCCGCCTACAAGATGTTCGCCGGCAGCGGCAACAGCGCGCTGGGCACCGACCTGATGGTCAACACCACCGCCGACAACTTCGGCAGCAGCTCGGTCAACAGCCGCGGCGAAGCGCGTCTACCCAACTCGGTGCACTACTTCTCCCCAAGCTGGGCCGGCTTCAAGCTGGGCGCGTCCTGGGGCGCGGATGAAAACCGCGTGTCCGGCAATGACTCCAAGCGCCTCTCCCTGGGCCTGGGCTACACCTGGCAGGGCCTGAACCTGGCCGCCGCCTGGGATCGTCAGTACGACATGGCGGTTACGCCCAACAGCAACTCCTACAACACCTCCAGCAGCAATAGCCCCGCGGTGCTGTCGCTGAACTCCGGCAAGAACGTCACCTTCTACAGCATTGCCGCCAGCTACAAATTCGACACCGGCACCTTCGTCGGCGGCAACTACGAATGGGGCACTTTCGACCAGGTGGGCGGCGGCCAGCTGAAGCAGGATGACTGGCTGATCGCTCTGGGTCAGGACTTCGGCGCGGCTTCGGTCAAGCTGTCCTACGGTCAACTGGGCACGCTGAAGAACACCTCCGCCGGCGTCAACGGCGACGACTTCAAGGCCAAGCAGTGGATTCTGGGCGGCACTTACAACCTGTCCAAGACCACCCAGTTGTTGGCTTACTACACCAAGATCAGCAACAACGCCAAGGCCAAGGCCAACTTCGCCAACAACCCGGTATACGACAGCATCAATGCTGATCCATCCAAGAACGCTCTGACCGCCGGCAACGACCCGCAAGCCTTCGGCGTCGGCTTCAAGATCGCTTTCTGATCCTGAACGACTGCCGCTCCAATCACGCCGCCGGCCCTGCCGGCGGCGTTTTTACATCCTCGCAGTTCTTCCTGCCTTCGCCCAGACCACGATCGCTGGTCATCCCGCAGCCAAGCTCCCTACATTGATCGACATGCGTCGATAGCCGCCAACGCGGGCATTCGCGCATCGCACCCTTCCCATCCGGCAAGGGCCTGTTCACGATCTGGCGAGTCAGCCGGCCCGGACGCAGACCGCCACGCCTACGCCAACCCATCTCAGCGGCGGACCTGCCCCGACGCCTTCCGCCACAGACCGCCCTCAAAGGAGCATCAAATGCAGAAGACAGGCTTGGCAACGCTGATAGGCTCGCTCTCCATCCTGCCCCTGGACGCGAAGTCCGACACCACTTTCTACGGTTTCATCAGCGGCGGCATCGAATCCAACAAGGCCAGCGGCGGGCAAGCTCCCGGCTACGCCAGCCGGACCCGCGTCGTCGACCATGTGTCGCGCCTGGGTTTCAAAGGCCGCGAAGACCTGGGCAACGGCAATAGCGCGCTATGGCAGTTGGAAAGCGGGCTGCGCCACTTCGAGCAAGGCGGCGTGGACGACCGCGGTCAAAACGCGGCGTTCGCCACCCGCAACAGTTTCATCGGACTGGAGCATGCCGCCATCGGCCGCATCTTGCTGGGCCACCACGATTCCGCTTACAAGATGTTCACCGGCAGCGGCAACCCGACGCTGGGCACCGCCTTGATGCCCAACGCCACGGCAAATCAGTTCGGCCCAAACGCGGTCAACAGCCGCGGCGAAGCCCGGCTCAACAACTCCCTCCATTACTACTCTCCCAATTGGAACGGCTTCAAACTCGGCGCCACCTGGGCCATGGATGAAACGCGCCAAGGCGGCGGCAACGCCAAGCGCTTGTCGCTGGGCCTAGGCTACGTCTGGCGCGGCCTGACGCTGGCGGCGGCCTGGGACCGCCGCTACGATACCGCGATCGCGCCGGCCGGCAACACCCCTCCAAGCGCCGTTGCCGGCAAAAGCCTTAGCTACCACAGCCTTGCCGCCAGCTATCGCTTCGACACTGGCACCTTGATAGGCGGCAATTACGAATGGGGGCGGCTGGACCCGCCTGGCGGTGAGAGACTGCGCCAGGACGATTGGCTGATCGCGCTGAGCCAGCCCTTCGGCGCGGCCGAGCTCAAGCTGTCCTACGGCCAGTTGGGCGCCTTGAAACAACTGGGCGCCGGCGCCGACGGCAAGGACTTCCGCGCCAGCCAATGGCTGCTGGGCGGCGGCTACCGGCTGTCCAAGACCACGCAGGCATTCGCCTACTACACCCGGATCCGCAACCACGCCAAGGCCAGCGCCAACTTTTCCGTCAACCCGCTCTACGACCAAGCCCTCGGCACGCCCAAGGCCTCGCTCAGCGCCGGTTCGGACCCGCAGGCCATGGGCCTGGGGCTCAGCATCGTGTTCTGAGAACCTGTCCCCGATCTGCTGCGCGCCGGCGGGATGGATAGAAATGGGCGTTGAAACCGAGCTCAGTGCTCATGTACCTCCTGTACATTCCGCTTCTTCAACCGTTTTCGCCTTGTCTCGCCTTAGCTCGCGAGATCGTAAACAGGTTCTGAGCCCCCTTGCGTCTTTGCTCGAACAGCGGAAGGCTCATCACTTGCCCAGGCTGGCGCGCAAGGCCTCGATCGCGTAGCGCACTTTCGCCGGCTGGATATCGCGACGCGGCGTCACCGCGTAGATCGCCAGCGGCGGCAAGTGCCATTCCGGCAGCAGCCGCAGCAGGCGGCCATCGGCCAGTTCCTGCCGGATCTCAGGCTCCGGCTGCACCGACACCCCCATGCCGGCCAGCACGAATTGACGCGCGGCGACGATATTATTGCTGATCAAGCGCGCGTCCGGCTCCATCGCGAAACGGCCGCCGTCGACATGCTCGAACTCCAGGCTGCCCAGCTTGCGATCGGACAAAGCCACCCATTGCAGGCCGGGCAACTGCTCCGGTCGCGTGATCCCAGGCTGGCGCGCCAGATAAGCCGGTGACGCGCACAGCACGTTCGGCCAGTCCGCCAAGTGGCGCGCCACCAAGCTGGAATCCTTTAGCACGCCAGCGCGCAGCGCCAGATCAATGCGGTTCTCCACCAGATCTATCATCTCATCGTGGAAGAACAGCCGTAGCTTGAGGCCGGAATGCGCGCTCAGCAGCGGCGCCAGCGCCTCACTCAGCAAGGCGCCGGCAAAACCCGTGGGCGCGGCGATGCGCAGCTCGCCTACCGGCGCGTCGCGCAGTTCCAACAGACGCTGTTCGGCCAATTGCGCCGCCGCCAACATATCGGCGCAGCCCTGGTAGAACAGGCTGCCGGCCTCGGTCAGCGTCAGCTTGCGCGTGGTCCGGTGCAGCAGACTGACGCCGTGCTGCTGCTCCAGCTTGCTGATGTGCTGACTGACCGCCGACGGCGTCATGCCCAGTTCGCGCGCCGCGCCGTTCATCGAGCCTTTGTCCACCACCATGGCGAAAACCGCCATCCGTCTCAATGCGTCCATTTGTTAAGTCCAACTAAACTATCAATCTTATTTTTGCTGGATTATCACCCTATAATCAAGCTGCTATTCTGAACGCCATCAAACTTCATTATGTTTATCGCGGAAAGGAATCCCCATGAAAATCGCTCTGATCGGCGCTAGCGGCTTTGTCGGCTCGGCCATCCTGCAAGAACTGCTGGCTCGCAAGCATCAAGTCAGCGCCATCGTCACCAATCTGTCCAAGCTGCCGCAACACCCGCAGCTGAGCGGCGTGGCCGCCGACGCCTACCAGGCCGGCCAGATCGCCGCGGCCGTCGCCGGCCACGACGCCGTGATCAGCGCCTTCAATCCCGGCTGGGACAAGGCAGACATCCAGGCGCTGGCGGTCAAGGGCCACGACGCCATCGTCGCCGGCGTCAAGCAGGCCGGCGTCAAGCGCTTCCTGGAAGTCGGCGGCGCCGGCAGCCTGGAAGTGGCGCCCGGCGTGCAACTGGTGGACACCCCGGAATTCCCGGCGGAATGGAAGGAAGGCGCGCTGGGCGTGCGCGAAGCGTTGCGCCGCCTGCGCGAAGAAAACGCGCTGGACTGGACCTTCGTTTCGCCGCCGGCCTTCCTCCACCCTGGCGAACGCAGCGGCCAATACCGGCTGGGCGGCGATCAATTGCTGTTCAACGGCGACAAGCCGGCCGACATCAGCGTGGAAGACCTGGCCGTGGCCATCGTCGACGAACTGGAAAAACCGCAACATCTGCGCCGCCGCTTCACCGCCGCCGCGATCTAAACCCCAAGCCCGGCGCGTCCGGGCTTTTTCACGTCCGCCCCCCTCTTCGCCTTGCCCAAAGGGCTTTCCGTCCTTCCGAATCATGCCATCCGGATGCCAGACAGCTTCCGCCCGTCGAATCCCTGACGCAACTTAGTCCTGACTCTATAATTCTAAATTGACAGCGGCCGCCGGCTTGTCTAGATTGCCCGGCTGCCGCAAGATGGCAACACGCAGGCCGGCCTCTAGCTCAGGCCATGCGAAACCATGACAACGGCGATAATAAGGACGGTCCAGGCCGTTCTCACAATAACCCGCCCGCCGGGACACACCCCTTAAGAGAAGCATTATGGCCATCAGTGTTTTTGATTTGTTCAAGATTGGCATCGGCCCGTCCAGCTCCCACACGGTCGGACCGATGCGCGCCGCGCGCCAATTCATCGCCCGGCTGGAAAAAGACGGCTTGCTGACGCAGACCGCCAGCGTGCGCGCCGAAATGTTCGGCTCGCTGGGCGCCACCGGCAAGGGCCACGGCACCGATGTCGCGGTCTTGCTGGGCTTGCAGGGCGAACAGCCCGACCTGGTCGATACCGATGCGGTGGACGGCATGCTGGCCGCCATCCGCGCCGACAAGGCCATCGCGCTGCTGGGCAAGCACACCGTGCCCTTCGTCGAAGGCGAGCACCTGGTGCTGCACAAGAAGAAAACCCTGCCCTACCACCCCAACGGCATGATTTTCGAAGCCTTCGACGCCGCTGGCGCCAGCTTGTCCAAGCGTGCTTATTACTCGGTGGGCGGCGGCTTTGTGGTTGACGAGGCCGCCATCGACGCCGGCTTCGTGCCGCCGGGCGTCACCGAACTCAAGCATCCGTTCAAGAGCGCGGCGGAATTGCTGGCCTTGTGTCAGCGCCACGGCAAATCCATCAGCCAGATCATGCTGGAGAACGAACTGGCCTGGCGTAGCGAAGAACAAGTGCGCTCCGAGCTGCTGAAGATCTGGCAAGTGATGCAGGACTGCGTCAAGCGCGGCTGCGAGCGCGAAGGCATCCTGCCCGGCGGCATGAAGGTGAAGCGCCGCGCCGCCGACATGCACCGCAAGCTGCTGGCCTCGCCCGAGGCGGCGCTGCGCGACCCGCTGACGGTGATGGACTGGGTCAATCTGTACGCCTTGGCGGTGAACGAGGAAAACGCCGGCGGCGGCCGCGTGGTCACCGCGCCCACCAACGGCGCGGCCGGCATCATCCCGGCGGTGATGCACTATTACGCCCGCTTCGTGCCCGGCGCCAGCGACGACGGCATCGTGCGCTTCCTGCTCACCGCCGGCGCCATCGGCGTGCTGTTCAAGCTCAACGCCTCCATCTCCGGCGCGGAAGTGGGCTGCCAGGGCGAAGTGGGCTCGGCCTGCTCGATGGCGGCCGGCGCCTTGGCCGAAGTGCTGGGCGGCACCCCGGAACAAGTTGAAAACGCCGCCGAGATCGGCATGGAGCACAATCTGGGCCTGACCTGCGATCCGGTGGGCGGCCTGGTGCAAGTGCCCTGCATCGAACGCAACGCCATGGCCTCGGTCAAGGCCATCAACGCGGCGCGCATGGCGCTGCGCGGCGACGGCCAGCACTTCGTGTCGCTGGACCGGGTGATCAAGACCATGCGCGACACCGGCATGGACATGAGCACCAAGTACAAGGAAACCGCGCGTGGCGGCCTGGCCATCAACGTCATCGAAGTGCCGGTGAATATTGTTGAGTGCTGAGCCCCCACCCTGTTAGCATCGAAGCCGATGGCGCTTGCGCCGTCGGCTTTTTTTACGACCACATCCCGCGAAATCCGAACCAGCCATGCATCACATCGCCACCGCCAGACTGCAACTGCGCCCGCTGCACGCCAGCGACGCCCCCTTCATGCTCAAGCTGCTGAACGAACCAGCCTTCATCGCCAATATCGGCGACAAGAACGCCCACGACCTGCTCGGCGCGCTGCGCTATATCGAGGAAGGCCCGCAGGCCAGCTACCGCAAGCACGGCCACGGCCTCTTGCTGGTGGAGCGGCTGGACGATGGCGCCCCGGTCGGCATCTGCGGCCTGGTCAAGCGCGATGGCCTGGCCTACCCGGACATAGGCTACGCCTTCCTGGAACAATACTGGGGCTGCGGCTACGCCAGCGAAGCCGCGCTGGCCGCCATTGAACATGGCCGCGAACAACTGGGCCACGCGGTGGTGGTGGGCATCACCGCGCCGCACAATCAGGCGTCCATCCGCGTGCTGGAGAAAATCGGCCTGTTTTATCAGGGCCGAATCGAGTTGCCCGGCATCGACGGCGACAGCTGTTATTTCGTGCCGCCGGCCCTGTTGAAAGATCAGCCCGCCTGAACAGGCGCCGCCGGCCGCAGCCAGCGCCAGCACAGCAACACGCCCAGCGCCGCGGCGGCCGTCGACATCGCGAACGTCGTCGCCATGCCGCCGTGCGGCCATACCAGCCCGCCGATCAGGCCGCCGGCGCTGCCGCCGACGCCAAAGGAGGCGATGATGTACAGACCCTGGGCGCGACCGTGGTGATGTTGGTCGAACATGCGGTGGATCAACCCCACCGAAGCGGCGTGGTGCAGACCAAAAGTCAGCGCGTGCAATAGCTGAGCGCCTATCGCCACCCAGGCCAGCTCGGCCGCGGCGGCAATCAGCGCGAAACGCAGCACCGCCGCCAATAGCGACAACAGCATCAGCGTTTCCAAACGCGCGCGCGCCATGATCTTGGGCATCAGCAGGAATACCGCCACCTCGCTGACCACGCCCAGCCCCCACAACATGCCGATGGCACCCTGCTCATAAGCCGCCTGTTTCAGGCCGATGGAGAAAAAGGTGTAGTAAGGGCCGTGGGCGAAGGCCATCAGGAAGCAGCAGCCGAACAAGGCCATCACCTCCGGCCGCCGCAGCGTGGCCGCTATCGGCGCCGACGGTCCGCCCTTGCGCTCGGCGGCCACTTCCGGCACCCGCCAGGCCGCCACGGCCACCAGGGCCAGCAGCGCGCACAGCGCCCACGGCAGATTGCCTATGCCTATTCCGTCCAGCAGCAGGCCGCCGCTCATCGCCAGACAGACGAAGCCTATCGAGCCCCAGACCCGCACCCGGCTGTAACGCCCCGGCTGAGCGCGCGTCAGGTGGGCGGTGCTGGCCTCCACCAGCGGCAGCGCCGCCGCCCAGAAGAAATGCGACACCGCCAGGCTGACGAACACCCACCAGAAAGCGCGGTCCATCCCCACCAGCAGGAAGGCCGCAGCCGACAGCAGCGAAGTCGTCAGAATGATGGCGCGCCGGCGGCCGCGCCGGTCCGCCAGCCAGCCCCAGAAGCCGGGCGCCACGATGCGCGCCAGCGTGGACAAGGCCATCAGCACCGAGATCTGCCAGGCGGAGAAGGACAGCGACTGCAGATACAGTCCCCAGAACGGGCTGAACAGGCCCTGGAAGGCGAAATAACTGAAATAGAACAGGCTGAACGGCAGCAGGGATACGGCGGGTGACGCGGAAGACGACATGATCTGAAGCTCGGCCCTAGACGGGCTCCTGGTTGAAAACGTGAATAGCGCGCGGGGCGCGGCGGGCTTTGAACCGCCTCTTAAAATTGCCCTTTGAACTTGCTGATCTCGCGGCGCGCCTTCTTGGTGGGGCGGCCATCGCCATGCGGAAAACTGGCGCGCTCCGCCTTCAATAGCAGCACCTGCTCTTCGCGCGCGCGCTGAGAGGCCTCTTCCTCGCGGTAGAGCAGCCGCGCCTCCTGCGCCGGCCGACGCTGGGTGCTCAGCGCCAGCACCTCGACGCGGTACTCCAGCTGATTGATGCGCATCGCCAGCTGGTCGCCCTCCTTGACCACCCGCGACGCCTTGACCCGGTCGCCGTTGACCAGCACCCGCCCCAGCTCCAACGCCTCATGCGCCAGCTGCCGGGTCTTGAAGAAACGGGCGGCCCACAGCCATTTGTCGAGACGGACCTTGCCGTCGTCCTCGGCGCCGACCGCCATCAGAGCACGCTCCATTCCGCGGCGGCCAGGCCCTCCAGCTTCAGGCTGAGCCGGTCGCCGGAACGCACCGCCGCCACGCCCTCCGGCGTGCCGGTATAAATCAAATCGCCAGCCTGCAGGCCATAGGTCCGCGACAGATAGGCGATGATGGCGGCCACCGGGAACAGCATCAAGCCGGTGTCGCCCTGTTGGCGCAGTTCGCCGTTGACGCGCAATTCAAAGCTCAGCCGCTGCGGATCGGCCACTCGTTCCGCAGGAACCAAGCGCGACAGGCTGGCGGCGGTGGGGAAACCCTTGGCCTTGGTCCACGGATGGCCCTTGCTCTTGGCCGCCGATTGCACATCGCGCGCGGTCATGTCCAGGCCGATGCCGTAGCCGGCCACATGGCCTAGTGCTTCCGCTTCCGCGATATCGCGGCCGTCCTTGCCTATCAGCAGCACCAGTTCGCATTCGTGGTGAACATCGCTGGAATAATTGGGCAACCTCAAGGGCTCGCCCTCGCCGACCAGCGCCGACGTCGGTTTCAGGAACACCAGCGGCTCGTCTTCCAGCGGGTTGTTCAACTCCGCCGCGTGCGCGGCGTAATTGCGCCCGATGCAGAAGACATTGCCCACCGCGACTTCCTGATCGCCCAAACGCGCCTTGAATGCCGGCATGACTATCCTTTCCCGTTCTGTTCAACCCCAATCGAATCTTCGCGATTATCCCATAAATTCCACCCCCTCGGCATGCCAGGCCAAAAGGACAGCTAGGCAGATTGTGCACCGCGGCAACAAGATGCGGCTTTCGACGCGCCTTATCGTCCTCCTCCCGGTGAAAATGTCATGCAACCCTGTTACAGTCATGGCGTACCTTGCGACCGCACATTTTGTTACACGGTCCAATGCAGGAAAGCTTCGATAACGCTTCGGCACGTTTCAGGAGACAGCTTTGACCCAAGAAAGTACAAATCCGCTGGATAGTTTCTTCTCCAGCCTATCCGAGGCCAACCAACAATGGATGCAGCAGTTCGTCAACAACCTGCCGCTGCCGCCGCAACCTGGAAATGCTGAACTGCCGCTGGCCAACGCCTGGGGCGCCATGCTCAGCAACGCCGGCCAGCTGTTCGCCTGGCAAAGCAGCCTGTATCAGCAGCAGATGAATCTGTGGTCGCAATTCCTGGGCCAGGCGCCCGCCGCCAACGGCGACGCCTCGGCGAAAAAGGGCGACCGCCGCTTCGCCTCGCCGGAATGGGACGAGCACCCGTTCTACCACTTCCTCAAGCAAGGCTATCTGCTCACCAGCAAATGGATGACCGAGCTGGTGGACAACGCCCAGTTGGAGGAAGAAGCCAAGGACAAGCTGGCCTTCGCCACCCGCCAATACCTGGACGCGGTCTCCCCCAGCAACTTCATGCTGACCAACCCGGACGTGATGAAACGGGCGATAGAGACCAAGGGCGAAAGCCTGGTCGACGGCATGAAGAACATGCTGGAGGACTTCCAGAAGGGCCATATCTCGATGTCGGACGAAAGTCAGTTCGAGATCGGCAAGAACATCGTGGTCACCCCCGGCGAAGTGGTGTTCCGCAACGACTTGATCGAACTGATCCAGTACACCCCCACCACCGGCCAGGTCTATGAAAAGCCGCTGCTGATCGTGCCGCCCTGCATCAACAAGTACTACCTGATGGACCTGCAGCCGGACAATTCCATGGTCCGTCACTTCGTCGCCCAGGGCTACCGCGTGTTCCTGATCAGTTGGCGCTCGGCGGAACCGGAGATGAAGCACTTCACCTGGGAAAGCTATATCGAGAAAGGCGTGATCGCCGCGGCGGAAACCGTGCGCAAGATCAGCAAGCAGGACAGCATGAACGCGCTGGGCTTCTGTGTCGGCGGCGTGATCCTGACCACCACCCAGTGCGTGCTGCAGGCGCGCGGGCTCAAGTACTTCGACTCCACCACCTTCATGACCTCGCTGATAGATCACGCCGAGCCGGGCGAGATCTCCTACTTCATCGACGAGAACCTGGTGGCCAGCCGCGAAGCCAAGATCGCCGCCGGCGGCATCATCAGCGGCAAGGAGATAGGCCGCACCTTCGCCAGCCTGCGCGCCAACGATCTGGTGTGGAACTATGTGGTCAACAACTATCTGCTGGGCAAGACGCCGGCGCCGTTCGACCTGCTCTACTGGAACAACGACGCGGTGGACCTGCCGCTGCCGATGCACACCTTCCTGCTGCGCCAGTTCTACATGAACAACGCGCTGACCAAGCCGGGTTCCATCACCCTGTGCGGCGTGCCCATCGACATCTCCAAGATCAATATCCCGGTCTACATCTTCGCCGCGCGCGAAGACCACATCGTGCTGTGGAGCTCGGCCTACTCCGGCATCCACTACCTGACCGGCGCGCCGTCGCGGCGTTTCGTGCTGGGCGCTTCCGGCCATATCGCCGGCTCGATCAATCCGGTGACCAAGGACAAGCGCAATTACTGGGTCAACGACAAGCTGCCCGAACATGCAGACACCTGGCTGGAAACCGCGGAGAGCCATCCCGGCAGCTGGTGGAAGGACTGGGACGCCTGGCTGGCGCCGCAATCCGGCAAGAAAGTCGCCGCGCCCAAGGCCTTGGGCAGCAAGGACTTCCCGCCGCTGCAAGCGGCGCCGGGCAGCTATGTGCTGGCCAAGGCCATGCCCAGCGTGGTGGCCAGCCTGCAATAAGAACCTGTTTACGCTCTGCTGCGCGTCGGCGGGATGGATAGACATGGGCGTTGAAACCGAGCTCAAAATGCTCATGTACCACGAGTACATTCCGCTTTTTCGCTCGTTTTCGCCTTGTCTCGCCCTTTCTCGCGAGACTTTGAACAGGTTCTTACAATTGGGCGCCGGCCTCCGGCAGCAGGGCGGTGGCCGGCAGCGTCGACAGCCGCTCGCGCAGGAAGTCGATCAGCCGGCGGATGCGCAGCGGTTGGCCGCGCTGGCCGGGGTAGAGCAGGTGCAGCGGCGCGCTGTCGGTGAAGTATTCGTCCAGCACCGTGAGCAGGCGGCCCTGGCGCAGATCGTCGGTGATGTCCAGCAGCGATTTGTAGGCGAAGCCCTGGCCTTGCAGCGCCCAGCGGCGGATGACCTCGCCGTCGTTGCTCTGCTGCGCGCGCTCCAGCCGCAGCGCGCGGCGCTGGCCGTGCTCACGATAAGGCCATTCGTGCATCGGGCCGTCGCCGGTGACCAGGGTCAGCGTCGGCAATTCGGTCAATTGCCGCGGATGGCTGGGCATGCCGGTGCGCGCCAGCAGCGCCGGCGCGGCGCAGACCACGCGGCGGCTGGCGGCCAGTTCGCGCGCGATCAGGCCGCTGTCCGCCGGCTGGCCGTAGCGGATGGCGATGTCGATGTCTTCGCCGATCAAATCGGCCGGGGTGTCGTCCAGTTGCAGGGCGAAATGCACCGCCGGATGCAGGCGACGGAATTCGTCCAGGCAGTCCAGCAAGGCGTGTCGGCCCAGATCCGACGGCGCTGACAGCCGGATCAGGCCGCTGAGTTCGCGCTGCTCGCGCTGCAGCCGGTCCTGGCCTTGCTGCAGGGTGTCCAGCGCGCGCTGGCAGTGGTCGCGGAACACTTCGCCGGCCTCGGTCAGCCGCAGCTGGCGGGTGGTGCGCTGGAACAGTCGGCTGTCCAGCGCGGCCTCAAGCCGCTGGATGCAGGCGCTGGCGGCGGCGGGGGACAGGCCTTGCTTGCGGCCGGCGGCGGAGAAGCTACCCAGCTGGGCGGCGTCGAGGAAGAGGCGTAGGTCGTTGAGTCGATCGAGCATGAGCATGGCCCGGGCGCGGCTGCGCCCGGGCGGGGAGGGGTTTAAATGGTTTCGGTATTGGCCAGCAGCCACTCGCGCGCCGCGCCGTCCACCAGCGGCAGCAAGCGCGCGCGCACTTCCTCGTGGTATTGGTTCAGCCAGTCCACCTCGGCGCGGGACAGCAGGTTGAAATCCAGGCAGCGGGTGTCGATAGGGCATAGGGTCAGGGTTTCGAAGCGCAGGAAGTCGCCGAATTCATTTTGCGACGAGGCCACGTTCAGCACCAGGTTCTCTATGCGCACGCCCCAGCGGCCGGGCCGGTAGACGCCGGGTTCGATCGAGGTGACCATGCCTTCCTGCATCGCCATATTGGCGTCCGGCACCGCGCGGGAAATGCTCTGCGGGCCTTCGTGAACATTGAGGAAGTAGCCGACGCCGTGGCCGGTGCCATGGCCGAAGTCGATGTCCTGCTGCCACAGCGGCGCGCGCGCCAGCGCGTCCAGCATAGGCGACAGGGTGCCGCGCGGGAAATGGGCCATGGACAGGCCTATGGTGCCTTTCAGCACCAGGGTGAAGTCGCGCTTTTGCTCGGCGGACGGCGCGCCGACCGCCACCACGCGGGTGATGTCGGTGGTGCCGCCCAGGTATTGACCGCCGGAGTCTATCAGCAGCAGGCCGTCGCCCTTGATCTCGCTGTGGGCGGCTGCGGTGGCGTGGTAGTGCGGCAGCGCGCCGTTGGCGTTGAAGCCGGCGATGGTGCCGAAGCTGGGCGACACGAAGCCGGGCCGGCGCGCGCGCGCGGCGGTGATTTCCTCGTCTATGGTCAGCTCGGTGACGCGGCTGCGGTTGACCTCGCCTTCGAACCAGGCGAAGAACTCGCACAGCGCCGCGCCGTCCTGTTCCATCGCGCTGCGGATGTGGGCGGCCTCTTCCTTCGTCTTGCAGGACTTGAACAGGGTGCTGGGATTGATCGCCTCGATCACGCGGGCGGCCGGATTGACCGCCTGGCGCAGGCCCAGGGTCACGCGGCGCGGGTCCAGCAGCAGGCTGGCTCCGGCCGGCAAGGCGGCGAGCGCCGGCTTGGCCTGGGCGTAAGGCCGCACTTCGACGCCGTCGGCCGCCAGTTGGGCGCGCAGCTCGGCGGAAACCTTGCCTTCGCCGACGAAGAGGGTGGCCTGCTGACGGCTCAGCAGCGCGTGGCTGATGAAGACCGGATTGTAGTTGACGTCGCTGCCGCGCAGATTGAAGCTCCAGGCGATGTCGTCCAGCGTGGACAGGAAGTGCCAGTCGGCGCCGGCCTCGTCCATGGCGGCGCGCAAGCGCGCCAGCTTGTCGGCGCGGCTTTGCGGCGCGAAGGCCGGTTCATGCTGATAGACCGGCGCGTCCGGCAGCGGCGGGCGCTGCGGGTCGATGGCGTCTATCAGGTCCAGATCGGTGCGCAGCCGGGCGCCGGCCTGCTCCAGCGCGGCTTGCAGCGCCTTGGCCGCGGCCAGGCCCAGCGAATCGCCGTCCACCGCCAGCGTCTGGCCGGCGCTCAGGGTCTTGGCGATCCAGCCCAGATGATCGGCGCTGGCGGCGCTGACGATCTTGACCAACTGGATGCCGCTGCCGGCCAATTCGGCCTCCGCTTGAACCCAGTAGCGGCTGTCGGCCCAAACGCCGGCGAAGTTGTGGGTGACGATCAGCGTGCCCATGGAACCGGTGAAGCCGGACAGCCATTGGCGGGCCTGCCAGCGCGCCGGCAGGTATTCCGACAGATGCGGGTCCGAGGAGGGCACCAGACAGGCGTCGACGCCGGCGTTCTTCATGGCGGCGCGCAAGGAGGCGATGCGTTGCGGAATGGTGTCCAATTGCGGGGTTGCGAGGGTGTTCATGCCGGCTCCGGGGGATGTATGCCATGCATTCTGTGGCTAATGAAACCGGGACGCAAGAGTATGAGCATAGCTGATGATTGCCATGTCATTTTTTGAGCCGGCACGATGGCCGCCGACAGGTCTATACTGGAGCCGGCATCGGCGCCGCCGATGCACGCCAAGGAGCTGATCATGAGTAAATCAAGACACAGCAGCAAGGAAGCCAAAAAACAGCCGTTGCTGACGCCCAAGGAAAAACGGGCAGCCAAGCATCAGAAGAAACACGGGCCGGATGGCACGCCCATCATTGTGCCTCACTAAGGCGAGCGCCGTGGCGATGCGGCTGCCTTGATGTGCTGAGCGCCTCGCTGATTTTGATCCGTGCGCTGTTTCCCTTCACGGTCCATGCGACCGTCCACGCCGGCCAGCGGGCCGGCCAATCGCCCAAACCTCCTGCCGCTGTGGTCAGGAGGTTTTTGTTTGCTGCGTTGAGTCAGGGCGAAGGCATGCACGCGCGGTCAAAATATGCTTCCTTGATTTTTTGCGGCGGAGACGATAGCTTTACTGGCTTTATTCGGGGCCGGCCGCAGTGAGCGCGGCAGGGGCAAGGGAAAGAGATGCAACAAGCCATCGAGGCGGCGGGTTATCACGCCCATGTGTATTTCGACACGGCGCAGCAAGCCGCGGCGCGGCGGCTGCGCGAGGCGGTGGCGCAGCGCTTTGCCGTGGAATTGGGGCGCTGGCGCGAGCAGGCTTACGGGCCGCATCCGGTGGGCGCGTATCAGATCGCTTTCGCGCCGGCCTTGTTCGGCCAGATCGTGCCGTGGCTGATGCTGAACCGGGAGGGGCTGAGCGTGTTGCTGCATCCGCTGACCGGCGACGATGTCGAGGACCATAGCGACTTCGCCATGTGGCTGGGCGCGCCGCTGGAATTGAACATGGACTTTCTGCGCCAGCACGGCGACAACGGGCGCTCGGGCTAGTCCGACGGGCGCGGCCAAAACAAAACCCACCGGCCTGAGCCGGTGGGTTTTGTGATTGACGGGTACCGGTTTTAGCGCCGTTCCACCGCCAGTGCCACGCCCATGCCGCCGCCTATGCACAGCGTGGCCAGGCCCTTCTTGGCGTCGCGACGCTGCATTTCATGCAGCAGGGTGACCAGCACGCGGCAGCCGGAGGCGCCGATCGGGTGGCCCAGCGCGATGGCGCCGCCGTTGACGTTGACCTTGTCCGGGCCCCAGCCCAGTTCGCGCGCCACGCCCAGCGCCTGGGCGGCGAAGGCTTCGTTGGCTTCCACCAAATCCAGCTCTTCCACGGTCCAGCCGGCCTTGTCCAGCGCCTTGCGGGTGGCGGCCACCGGGCCTATGCCCATGATTTCCGGCGCGCAGCCGGTCAGCGCGTAGCCCTTGATCGTGGCCAGCGGCTTCAGACCCAGCTGGTCCGCCTTCTGCGCCGACATCAGCAGCACCGCGGCGGCGCCGTCATTGATGCCGGAAGCGTTGCCGGCGGTGACGGTGCCTTCCTTCTTGAAGGCGGCGCGCAGCTTGGCCAGGCCTTCGGCGCTGGCGTCGTGCTTGATGAACTCGTCGCTGTCGAAGGCCAGCGGATCGCCCTTGCGCTGCGGCACCAGCACTGGCGTGATCTCGTCCTTGAACTTGCCGGCTTTCTGCGCGGCGGCGGCGCGTTGCTGCGAGGCCAGCGCCAGCGCGTCCTGCTCTTCGCGGCCGATGCCGTACTTTTCCGCCACGTTTTCAGCGGTGATGCCCATGTGGTAGGCGTTGTAGGCGTCGGTCAGGCCGTCGTTGACCATGGTGTCGATCAGCTGGGCGTTGCCCATGCGGAAGCCGTCGCGCGAGCCGGGCAGGATGTGCGGCGACAAGGACATGCTTTCCTGGCCGCCGGCGATGACGATGTCGGCGTCGCCGTTGGCGATGGCCTGGGCGCCCAGGTGCACGGCGCGCAGGCCGGAGCCGCAGACCACGTTGAGGGTGGTGGCCGGGGTGGTGACCGGCAGGCCGGCCTTGATCAGCGCCTGGCGCGCCGGGTTCTGGCCGCTGCCGGCGGTCAGCACCTGGCCGAGGATGACTTCGCTGACGTCTTCCGGTTTCAGGCCGGTTTTGGCCAGCAGCGATTTGATGACGGTGGCGCCCAATTCCGGGGCCGGGATCTTGGCCAGCGCGCCGCCAAAGCTGCCGATGGCGGTGCGGGTTGCTGCGACAATCACGACTTCCATGTTTTTCTCCGTCTCTCTCTTCAATGTGACCGCGAAGGTCGGTGTGCCGGCCAGCGCGCCGGCGGCGGGGCGGGGAGGCCGCTAAAAGCGCTTCGAAGCGGCTTTCAATCCCCTGCCCAAGCATCCCGCCGAAGCGCGGCAGACTTTGAACAGTGCTTCTTAGAGCCTGTTTATGATCTCGCGAGCAAGGGCGAGACAAG